>JBBQEG010000273.1:0-7351 GCA_038320495.1 Opitutales bacterium
CAAAGCGCTGGCAAAGGTCCAACGTGGTGCACGGATAGGGCGACAACTGGCTGCGATCCACCGGATTCCCCAAGTGCGGGGGAAGCACAAGATTGTGATCGAATGACGGTATCGGGTTGGTCATGACTTACAGACAGAATCTATCTGATTGGCCTGAACTCACCAGAATAAAATCGGCATCTGAAATACTCACAACTCCCCGCTGAAGGCTTGGTGCAGCAGTGACTTTTTCAACGCCTCCAGCGCCGCGAGCTTTTGCTGGTAGAGGCTGGCGAGGCGTTGGGTTTCGGTGGACGAATCTTCGAAGGTCGAAGCCAGTCGCTTTTGCTCCGGCAAAGATTGCGGAAAGCGAATGACCAGCGGTGAAACGTTTGTGCGCGTAATCTGTGGCTGCGCTGCACCAGTGATGGCTGTGGAAATACCGATCCCGCCTCGGAAGACAAATTCAAGAGACTTCAAATCAAGCGAATGGTCGAGTGGGCGCACAACCATCGCGTTGCCCGTAACCCACGACTTCGTTCGGTTTTTGGCTGTTTTCTTGTCGATGGACTTCACGTCCACGCTCCAGCTCTTGGCCGAGTCCGCAAACGTCTTCTGCCGGTCAATGAAGACACTGAGGTCATTATACTGCCGCGCGGGAGGTTTTGTGAAAACGGGATCGTTCATTCGTCGCCCTGCGAGGATGGCAGGGACGCACCTCCGGGGCGTCCGGCGCGTGGGATGCGAATGATCCGCGAATGAATGGTGCCAGCGCGCCGCACATTCGCTTTTTCATTCTCCCGCCACCCGCCGGGCCGCTCGGAGATCGGTCCCTGCCTTTGCGGCTTCGCCATTTCACAAATCATGACGCGCAGCAGTATAGCACGACGAGCGAGGCGGTCCGAAAGGTGGCGTCGATGGAAATGACGACAGAGGGAGGTTGCGGCTGCGCAGACGCCAGCACGCTGAACGCACGTCGCGAAGACGGAGCCTTTTCCATCGGCGGCCATCGCGTGCAGTCCCTCGCGCGCGGATTCCGGGATGTCGTTGATGTGCGCCGACTCCTTCCATGTCGCGCCGCCGTCGCTCGAAGTCCACGCATGCACATCGCCGTCCTCGTGCGAGATCGCGCTGATCGCGATCACCTCGTCGGTCGCGACGATGCGCGGACCACGCCGCAGATGTTTGCCTTCAGCCCGCCAAACCATGCGGCGCGTCCAGCAGGATCGATCGTCAGCGCGGAAAGCATGTTTGGAAAACCGCCGCCCGATGATGTGAGGTCGGGGCTCGTATCCAGCACGAGCGGCACGGCGCGCGACGATGGCGCGCGGTGTCGCCGCCACTGCGATCATTTTCTCGACCACCAACTCCGGCGAAATCACCGCCACCGTCCCGTCGCTCTCACTCGACACGACGATGCGCCCATCGCCCGGCGCGACCGCCACGCCATACGTCCGGTGCCCGACCGCGACCTTGCGCACGACTAACCGCGTCGCCGCATCGGTCACCCACAGCTCATTCGCATCCTGACACGCCACAAACGCGCGCGCTCCATCCGGGCTGAAGGCCAGGGTGCGCGGATTCTTCCCGGTCGCGAACTCGGCGAGCTTCACCAAGCTGTTCGCCGCCACCGCCAGCACCGCCACCGAATCCGAGTCGGGGTTTGCCACCCACAGCTCCGTCCCCGCCGGATTCAACGCGAGCGGGCTGCTTTTCGCCGCCGGCCGCGGTGTCGGCGGCGCGAGCACATGCACGAGGAGCGAATCCTCCCGCGCATCCGCGCCATCGCTCGCCGTGAGCTTCACGCGATACGCGCGCGGCTGCGCATAGGTGTGCGTCGGGTTTTCCGCCGTGGAGGACGTGCCGTCGCCAAATTCCCAGAGAAAACCAAGCGACTGCGGCCCTTCATCGGGGTCCACGGTTTCGGCGCTTGAAAACGCCGCTGCCTTGTCCGAGCCACACCTCTTCCGAACCGACCGAGGCGCGCACGAAAGGCGGGAAGTTTTGCCCCTGCGCCTGCGCGATCTCCATGAAGATCATCATCGCAACGGGCGCATGGTGGCGGATCAGCAGGGGCAGCACGGCGGGGAAAACCGGTGAAGAGCCATGATCCGGAACGGATGCGTCAGAACTCAACTACGATGGGTGCTGAAGTTGCTTTCATCTTTGAGTTACGCCGGCCTTCGGGAGGCTCCTGAACAGCCGTTGGACCGGACCGGAGGGCGGCGATGAGCGGGATGGTCGAAACTGTCAAACGTATCGAGCGGAATTGTCCGGGCCCGGGATTGCAATCCGCGCAAAACGGCTTATTGCTGTCGGGTTGTGAAGAGAGTCGTCGCATTCCTCGCCTGTTTCCTAGCCACCATGGTGGCTGGATTCGCGGACCTGCGACTCCTTTCCACGGACTCCTGCGCGGCTGCGGCCTCATGCTGCTGCAGTGATCCCGCAACCGTGGATCCCTGCGTCTGCGGCGATCATCCGGTATCGGATTCTCCGGAAATGGCGGCCTTTGCCGGCTTGCCACATTTGGGCGCGCCTTCCGCGGGGGAACTCCTGACTGGAGAAACCCCGCCGCTCGCGGATTTGCTTCCGCGTTGGCATCCCGCGCTGCCGTGGCATGCGCCGCCTGCGGAAATGCGCGCCCGCTTGTCGGTTTGGGTTTTGTGAGGAATGGGAAACGTCGATGCACCGTCCGGTGCCATTGCAGCCATCTTCCCAATTCACAACACCCGAACGATTGAAAACCATATCTATCAGTATCATTCTTGCCGCCACCGCCGCGGCTCATCCTGTCGCCTTCGAGGGGGCCTATCAGCTCATGTTCGGCAGCACCGGTGACGTGCAGAACATCGAGTTCTACCGCTCGTATTCCGCGCAAACCGCGTGGGGCCTGCATGCCATGCGCTTTGAGGACGACGAAGACGAAATCTTCACCGGCCTCCAGCACAACTGGCTGCTCAAACGCTGGAATCTCCCGTCCGCCCAAGCGAACCTTTACGCCGGCCTCGGTGCCGGATTGGCCGGTGACGTCGGCAACGGCTCGTCGCCCGCGGGCATCGGCTTCTTCCGCGCGGACTATGAAACGCGGCGGGTTTACACGGCTTTCGACGCTAAATGGGTCGAGTCGGCCGATGTCTCGCGCGGCGTTTTCAGCGCGGCGGCGGGCATCGCACCCTACAAGGCGGAGTTCGACCAACTCAACACCTGGCTTATCCTCCAGGCCGAACATGTCACCGGCATGGAGGACAAACTCGACATCCTCCCGAAGGTTCGTTTCTTCAAAGGCCCGTATTTCCTCGAACTCGGCAGCACCCTCAGGGGCAAGCCGGTCGTCAACTTCATGATCCACTTCTAATTTACTATTATTATCCAATGAAAATTCCATCCATCATCAGTTTCCTCGCTCTATCCGCCACCTTCGCCCAAGCCGCGCCCGACCGGGTGGCCACGGTGAAGACCACGGTCAACGGCATGGTCTGCTCGTTCTGCGCGCAGGGCATCCTCGCCCACTTCAAGAAACACCCCGCGGTTTCCAACGTGCATGTCGATCTCACCCGCAAGATCGTCCTGCTGGAAGAGCGCAAGGGCAAGTCGATCACAGAAGAGGAAATCACCGGGCACATCAAGAAATCCGGCTTCGAGCCGGTGAAGGTCGAGCGGGTGAAAGAGACCTTCGAACAGGCGAAGGCCGGCTGATTTCCTGCCTCGACGGGCTTTGGCTGGAGTCATCGCTGAATCAATCTCACTGGATCGGTGCCAACAGGCGGGCGACGCGGACCTTGAGCTTGAAGAACTCGCTTTTCCGCTCGAGCACCTCGGCGCCGGTCTGGTGGCTGTTTTTGAAGTCGCGGGTCAGCATTGCCTCAACCTCGGAGGCGAAACCGGTGTCCTTGATCGCGACATTGACCTCGAAGTTCAGCCGGAATGAACGGTTATCGAGATTCGAACTTCCGATCGCGGTGACGTCATCGTCGATCAGCATGACTTTCTGATGGAGAAATCCATCATTGAAACGCCAGACTTCCACGCCGGTGGTCTCCATTTCCTCTAGATAGGAGAAAGACGAGTAATGGACGAGCTGGCTGTCATTGAGTTGGGGAATCAGGATTTTGACATCGACGCCGCGGATGGATGCGAGCTGGAGGGCCTGGACGATCGCGTTGTCCGGCACGAAATAGGGCGTGGTGATCCAGATTCGTTCCTTGGCTGCATGGATGGCGGCCTGGTAGAACATGGCGCAGGTCTCGACCGGGTCGGCCGGCCCGCTGGGGATACACACGGCATGCATCTCGCCGGGAGCGTCGTCGGGGGATACGATGTCCCAGTCGAGATCCGGCGGGATCTCCCCGGTGGCCCAGCGCCAGTCTTCGACGAATGGCAGTTGGACGCAGGTGACGACCGGGCCGGTGAGGCGCATGTGGCTGTCGCGCCAAGGGGTCAGCACCTCGTGTTCGCCCAGGTATTCATCGCCGAAGTTATGTCCGCCGATAAAAGCCGTTTTCCCGTCGATCACGGCGATTTTTCGGTGGTTGCGGAAGTTGAGCTGGAAACGGTTGGCCTTGCCTTCAAGATTCATGAACGAGTTGACCCGGGCGCCGGCGGCTTCCAGATCGGCGGCGAAGGCTTCGTCGAGATCGAACGAGCCGTAATCGTCATAAAGGACATAAACTTTCACTCCCGCCTCGGCCTTCTCGATCAGCCTTTGTTTCAGTCTGGTACCGAGCGTGTCGGCGCGGATGATATAGGATTGAAGGAGGATGTATTTCTCGGCGGAGTCGATGGCCTCGAAGATCGCGCGGAAAGTTTCTTCACCATCGATCAGCAGGTCGGCGTGATTGCCGGTGGTGACCGGGAGGGAAGAGAGATTTCCAAGAGTCTGCATCAGGTCGTTCGAGCCGGAGGGCGGAAGCGCGACCTCTTTGATTTCCGCGATCAATGTTTCGGCCAGCGGCCGGACCTCGTCGATGCCGGCGCTGCGGGCGGAGATGTAGGAATCGAAGTCGTCGTGGCCGAAGATCCAGTAGGCCGGGACGGCGACGTAGGGAAAGGTATTGAGCGAGATGACCCAGGCGATGGCGCCTTGCGGGGTGCGGGTATCCTTGATCGCGGACATCGAGTGGGAGAAGCCGACGACGTGGGCGGTGATGACGAACAGGGTGACCAGCGGCCCGCGGCGCTGGCGGGCGAATCCCAGATATCTGGCGATCCGTGGGTAGCGCTGCGCGAGCGAGTGGAGGCGCGTGGCGAGGTGGCGATTGATCCGGGCGAACATCGTGATCCGGGCGAACATCGGACGACCATGTTTCATCGGAGAGCGGGTGTCGAGCCCGTGGAGCGGTTACTGCTCCCTCTGACTGGCGCCAGGGAATTTGCTGTTTGCGGGCGGCTGCTGAAACAGCCGTCGGCCTGGAGCGGAGGGCGGAAATACGGGGGGCCAGTCCTTGGGACGTACTTGCCCGGCGGCGGTGCACGGCCCTCTTGCAGCTTGCATGGGAATGCGGGCGACGGCGGCGTGGGATGGCTTGGATGTGTTTGGTTCCCAGTCCCACGGCAAGCTGGCACCCGACCTGCAAGGGAGGCTGGCACTTATCACAACCAAACCAACAAGATGAAAAACAAACGATCGAAATCCATCATGGCGGGCACGTTCATAGCGCTCGTCTCCCAGGTCCACGCCGCCCCGGCCGACCCAAATAAACCGAAGGCAGCTTCGGAAAAGAAAATAAACGAGGTCGAGTCGATCATCGCCGGCTGGCCTGAGATGGCGCAGCTCGGCATACGCCAGACGATGCAGAAACATGGCTCACCCAGCCAGATGACGGCCGATGAGCTGGTCTGGACGGACGTGGGTCCCTACAAGTCCATCACGGTGACGAAGCAGATGAATCATCACGATTTCCCGCTGCCGCACATGGACTACATGGAGCACACCATTTCCTACCTGGTTCCTGCGGAAAAAGCGAACGAGCTGGCCGCCTTCGATGGCAGCCTGACCTATGACCGCACCCGCGGCCTGATGTCCGCCCGATGCGATTTGGAAGCTCACAACGTGCTGACACTGAACCTCGCCCACGATATCATCGAGGGCAAGAAAACGGCAGCCGAGGCCCGTGAGGCGTTTGGCAAAATTGTCGCCGAGGACAACGCCGGCAAGAATCCCGCCTACACGACCAAGCTCCAGTTTGAGCCGGTGAAAGGCGCGAATTACACCGACTTCGCCACCATCCCCGGCGCGCCGGCCCGTGACAAGGAAACTGAAGACGCCGCCGAGTCCGGCAGCGACGCCGTCATCCTGGCACACATCATCGCCGTGGATCAAAACGTGATCGTCGCCTCCAAATCCGCGCGGCTCAAGGAACTGCCAGAGCCGGTGAAGGAATTCACCGAGACGCTGCAAAAGCACCACGCCATGAATGCGGGTGCGACCATGCAGCTTGCCACCAAGCTGGATATTCAGCCGGTCATCACCGAAGAGATCGCAAAGTCGCGCATGAAAGCCGCCGGAGAAATGGCGGAGTTGCTGAAGATGGACGATGGCGATTTCCCCCACGCCTTCATGAGCACCGTGGTGCAGGACCATCAGAAAGTCCTTGATATGATCGACAACAAGTTGATGGAAAATGCGAAAAACGAGGAGTTGAAGAAACACCTCGCCGAGACCCGCGTCACCGTTGCGAAGCATTTGGAAAACGCCAAGGAGATCAAGTCTTCCCTTAATTCGGGAGACAAGCAGGCCAATGCCGCTGACGAGTGATCGGCTGAGCCCAATCAATCTCTAAGCAACAACATCCCCGCGGCTCATGCCGCGGAGATGTTTCGCGTTTTGCGCCTTGGCGTCCAGGTGGTCCACACTTTCAGAATCAACCATAGATGAACAGGATGGACGCAGATGTCAGGGTCACCGGGACGCTGCCACGGGGTAGGATTTAGTAAGTAAAAAGCCACGACACTCTTGTCGTGGGAGACAATGGAGAGTCATGGGTGACCCATTGGATGTTTCGAAAGTCGGTTTCCTGAATTCCCCCCTTCCTCGCTCTCAAACCCCTATTTCACAAAGGTTTCCTCCTATTTCTCTGGGTTCTTGAACAATATTGATCAAGGGGCGGGAAACAGAAACGAGCGAGCTATTGGCCTGCCGGCTTGTGATCGGGATCCCACGGCCTCATGGATGGTCCCAACGACACAATCGGCGGAGAAGACCGGAAGCTGCTTCATCACCATCAGCAAGAACACCTACGGATTGCATGAATGTCGTCGGCGCACGGCGAGCGGTTCACACCGCCGCGACAAACGTCCCTGCTTCCTGTTCCCGCCCGAACTGCCGCGTGTAGAGCGCGTGATAGTGCCCTCGCGCGGCGAGCAACTCTCCGTG
>JBBQEG010000274.1:0-7347 GCA_038320495.1 Opitutales bacterium
GGTTGTGGTCGACTACGCGCTGCGTTTGAAGTCCGAGTTGAAAGGCCCTGCGGCCGTCTGGGTCGCCGGTTATTCCAACGATGTATTTGGTTACCTCGGAAGCCGGCGCGTCATCCAGGAAGGCGGTTATGAAGGACTGGACGCCAATATCCGGATCCTCAATCATCCGGGCGGATTCACCCCTGCGGCCGAGGACACGATCGTAACCAAAGTCCACGAGCTTCACCGGCAGATCGAGCGGTGAGCGGGAAACCCGGACGGAAATCGAATTAAGGCAGCTTCGCCTGCACCAACTTGCTCGCCACCCCGAAGTCGATCAACGCGGCGTCCGGGTGTTTTTTCAATGCGCCGATCACCTTGCCCATTTCCTTCTTCGATTGCGCGCCGGTCTCCTGAATCGCTTCGGCAATCAGCGCTTCCAACCGCGCCTGATCGAGACCTTGCGGCAGATACTTTTCGAGTATCCGGATTTCCACGTCGTTGGCGGCGACCAAATCGGCGCGGCCGCCTTTTTCAAATTCGATCCTGGCATCCGCGAGGTTCTTCACGGCTTTGCGCAGGGTCGCGAGCGCCAGCGCATCATCGATCTCCTTGTTCGTGTCCATGGCGGCCCGCTTGATCGCCGCATCAGCGGTGCGCAGCGCGGTGGTCGTGAGGGAGTCGCGGGCTTTCATTGCGACGATGATATCAGCACGAAGAGTCTCGTAAACGGAAGGCATGCGACAATGTGACAACCCTGCGCAGTTCAGAGCAAGCATCGCCTTCCGCGTGGTTTCCCAACCAATAACACTCACCACTCGCCTTCCGCTTTTTGGTGTGCAAACTCCGGACGATGATCCCCCTGCCCTCGCGCAATGTTCTCGGAGGCACGCTCAAGCCGTGTTCAACGCAGCCGCTGACCGGCTTTTTCCGTAACGGAAATTGTGATACCTGCGCGGAGGACCAAGGCTGTCACACCGTATGCGTCGAGGTGACCGCTGAGTTTCTCAAGCATAGTCAGGCCGCGGGAAATGATCTCTCCACCCCGCGTCCGGAATACCACTTCCCGGGTCTGCAGCCCGGCGATCGCTGGTGTGTCTGCGCCTCCCGCTGGCTGGAATGCCTGGAGGAAGGCGTGGCCTCGCCGGTATCGCTGAGCGCCACCCACGAGCGCACCCTCGAAATCGTGCCGCTGGCAATCTTGCAGCTCCACGCCACCGCGTAATTTTATACCTATCATGGCACTCCCGACGCTCCCCCTTCGTCACCTCATCGTCCCGGCCCTGGCCCTGCTTGCCAGCACCGCCTTCGCCGCCTCCGTTCACTGGAATCCCCCTGGGCTCCCGCCAGCGCCGGCGACCGGGCCAGCTCTGACCCAAGGCGGGTACCTCAAGCCGGAGCAGGGTCAGGCCATGCTCGACGCCGCCCTCAGCCAGTTCCCCGATCGCGAGTCCTGGGAGGCCTACGCCCGCCACGCCCGCACCCGCATTCAGGAAGGCGCGGGCCTCGCCCCGTGGCCGAAGCGCACTCCCTTGAACCCCGTTCTGCATAGCCGGCGCACGTACGACGGCTATACCGTGGAGAACGTAATGTTCGAATCGATACCGGGCTACTTCGTCACCGGGAATCTCTACCGGCCGACCCAGACGCGGCCTTCGTATGCCGCCGTCTTGTCGACGCATGGACATTATCGGCGCATCGAAAAACGCGAGGACTACGACGCGCACGCGCGCTTCAGCCCGTTGATGCAGGCGCGCTGTGCCACGCTGGCTCGCATGGGATCAGTTGTGCTCTCGATTGACATGTTCGGCTATGGCGACTCGATGCAGTTGGTCGGTCAGGACGCGCATCGGCAACCGCTGGCGCTGACCTTGCAAATATGGAACGCGATGCGCGCGGTGGATTTCCTGCTGGCACTCGACGGAGTGGATCCGAAACGAGTGGCCGTCAGCGGCGAATCCGGCGGCGGCACGCAATCGTTTCTCCTGGCTGCGCTCGATCCGCGGATCGCGGCGAGCGCCCCGGTGGTAATGGTCTCCAGCTATTTTTTCGGGGGTTGCGCTTGTGAGAGTGGCCTGCCCATTCACCGCACGTCAGACCATTTCGTCAACAACGCCATGATCGCGGCCCTCGCTGCGCCACGGCCGATGCTCGTGGTCTCCGACGGCAAGGACTGGACCGCCCATGTGCCGAAGATCGAGTTTCCGTTTCTGCAGAAAATCTACGGTTACTACAACGCCACCGCGAAGGTCACCAACGTGCACCTCGCCGAAGAGGGCCACGATTACGGCCCGTCGAAACGCGCCGCGCTCTATGTTTTTCTGGCCCGGGAGTTTGGGCTCGATCTCAGTGTCGTCCGGAAAGCCGACGGCCGCTTCGACGAAGCCAATGCCACTTTTGAGACTGCCGCGCAGCTCCGGAGCTTCACCCCGGAATACCCGATCCCGCATCATGCGTTGCATGAGGGCAGCGCGATTTTGAAGGTCCTCAATTCGTTGCAAACGGGCGAACGCTGAACCGGTGGAACGTACGGCGCTTCCGCCCGGCCCTGGAGAGTTCATCGCTTACGCTAAAGCGATGCAACTTTCCGAGTCCGTACGTTACCATACGGCGTGTTTGAATCAAAGAGCGCTATGTTCTTAGGCGCCGCCGCGTGCGTTGCCCGGGCGGTGTCCGGATACCTGTGACTTGAAACCCGTCGACAACAGCAACCGGATAGCTTGGTTTCTCGGTCTGGCGTCGTTCGCCCTGATCGTGGGCATTCTTCGCTTTGCAGAAGACGTGCTTGTCCCCGTCGCGTTTGCGGTGCTCCTGGCGTTTCTGCTGACACCGCTGGTGGTGCGCCTGACGCGCTGGGGTTTGCCGAAAGCGCTCGCGATCATCCTGACAGTGACCGTCGCGTTCGCGACGATCGGTGGCATCGGCTGGCTCGTGACCACCCAGGCGGTTTCGTTGGTGCGCGAACTGCCGAATTATGAGGAAAATCTGCGCCAAAAAATTGCGGCCCTGAAGCAGCGCCCGGAGACCCCCACCGCCATGACACGGATGTCAGGCATGGTCGAAAACCTCCGCCGCGAAATAAAATCCGCAGCGCCCGACGAACCCGTCACAACTCCGGAGCCCGGCGTGGAGAAGCCTGTGCCGGTCGAGTTGAAAGAAACCGAGTCAACGCCATGGGAACTGGCGCGCGGCATGGTCAAACCGATCCTCCGGCCGCTGGGACTCGCGGCCATCGTGATCGTCTTCGTCGTCGCCATGTTGTTTCAGCGAGAGGATCTGCGCGGCCGGTTTTTCAAGATGGTGAGCGCCGGAAAACTGAACGTCGCCACGCAGGCCATGGATGACGCGGCCACCCGTGTTTCGCGCTACCTCGGCATGCAGCTCATCGTAAATGCCAGTTATGGCATTCCGATTGGAGTGGGTGTCTGGCTCATCGGTATTCCCAACGCACCACTCTGGGGCCTCCTCGCCACGCTGCTGCGGTTCATCCCGTTTATCGGACCGTGGATCGCCGCGATTTTTCCCGTGGTACTCTCCGTCGCGGTCGATCCCGGCTGGACCATGCTTCTCTATACTCTGGCGTTGTTCGTTGTCATGGAGCTGATCAGTAATAATATCATCGAAATCGTTCTCTATGGCGCGAGTACCGGCATCTCGAATCTCGCTCTTTTGATCGCCGCCGTCTTCTGGACCTGGCTTTGGGGACCGGCTGGTTTAGTGCTTTCGACCCCGCTCACCGTCTGCCTGCTCGTACTGGGCAACCACGTCCCGGGCATGGGTTTTCTGAGCATGTTGCTCGGCAGCCAGCCCGCGCTCGAGCCACCGGCGCACTTTTACCAACGCATGCTCTCGATGGAATCGGAGGACATGCTCGACCTCGCTTCCACCTACATTTCCGAGCACTCGGTGGAGGAGTTCTACGAGGTGATCTTTGTGCCAGCACTCCTGATGTCAGAGGAAGACCGCCATAGCAGTAGCCTCTCCGAGGTGCGACAGCGTTTCATTTTTCAATCCGGCCGCGAACTCATCGAAGAACTCGAGCGCCACGACGAGATCGCACGCGTCGAGGCGGCCGGCGGCAGCGCGAGTATAGACACCATTGATACAAAGAGCAGCAGTGGACCCGCGCACCCGATGGTCCTGGGCCTCGCCGCCCGCGACGAGGCCGATGAGATTGTGGGGCTGATGCTATGTCATCTGCTGCGACGCCGAGGCATCCGTGCGGCGATGAATCCGCTATCGGGCACGCTGGATGAACCGCTGGCCGCGCTGGCGCATGGACAGATCATTCTGGCCTTTGTATCCGCCATCCCTCCGTCCGCGGTCACTGCAGCGCGCCACATGTGCCGCCGGGTCCGGCTGCAATCTCCGAGTTCGCCGCTGATTGTCGGAATCTGGAGCCACGGTGCTCCACTCGCCGAGATTACCCAACGTCTGGTCACGCATCGCCCAACGGCAGTAGTCGACTTGCTCAGTAACGCCGTGACCCAAATCGAAGCGATCGTCCGCCGCCACGAGGCATCCGTCACCGTCGCCGAATCCCCGAATAGCACGGCGGCCGAACGCGAAGGCCCCGACCAGGGCGTTGGCCCCTCTGTCGGCCCCGCCGTGACCGCCGAGCCACGCAGCTGAAAAATTGCACCGGAGAATTCCGGACGACAGCGACCAGCGCCTCTGCTACCGTGGTGCCATGCAGATGAAGCACGCCACGTTGTATTCGCGGGTCCTGGCAGGCGATGCGGCGTACAATGGCCGTTTTTTCACTGGCGTCCTCACCACTGGAATCTACTGCCTTCCCTCGTGTAAGGCGCGGAAACCCAAGCCGGAAAACGTCCGCTTTTTTCCCACGTGCGAGGCGGCCCGCGCGTCCGGACTCCGGCCCTGCCGGAAGTGTCACCCGGACGATTTTGCCCGCGGCGCCGATCCCGTCTTGGAGGACATGGAGACGGTCGTGCGCGAGATCCGCGCGGACCCCGCACGCTTTGCCGATGTCGCCGCGATCGTGCGACGGTCCGGCTTTGGCGCCACGCGCCTGTTCGAACTTTTTCGCCAACACTTTCACGCCACTCCCGCGGATGTCGTGCTCCGCGCTCGGATTGCAACGGCGAAACAAAAGCTGGTTGCCGCCGCGGCCTCGTGTTCGGGCGGGCGGGCCCGCGCCGCGGAACGTTCGCTCGTTGAAATCGCCCACGAAGTCGGGTTCGAATCCCTGTCCGTTTTTCACGAACACTTCCGGCGGCTAAACGGGATGACACCTGCCGCCTACCGCGACCTCCGCGGCACGCGCACGTTTCGGGTTCTGCTCCCCGCCGGATACCCACTCGGTTACCTCCGACGCGCCCTCACCCGCGACCCGCACAGCCTCACGGAACGGCTGGATGGGAATCGGGCATCGATTGCGATTCAACTCGATGCCGGCCCGGCGTTGTTGCACCTCGAACTCTCCGATGACGCGATCAACGCGGAGGTCGTCACTGCGCCGATCCAGCACGACTCCGCCGCCATCGAGGCGCATGCCGTCATCGCGGGCCTGCTCGGGCTCGATCAGGATGCGGCCGCGTTTGCCCGGATGGCACGCAAGCTCGGACTCGCCCGCCTGGTCTCAGGCCGGCCGGAACTGCGGCTCGTTCAAACCACGTCCGTTTTCGAAGGCGTGCTGTGGTCGATCATCGGGCAACAGATCAACTTAACCTTCGCGTGCCTGCTGCGGCGGCGCCTGATCGAACACACCGGCGCGCCGCTGGACGGTGCCGAGGGTCTCTATTGTCCGCCGACTCCCGCGGCAATCGCCGCCCTCGATCCCGACGCCCTGCTGCCGCTGCAATTCTCCCGGCAAAAAGCCAGCACTGTCGTCAGCGTGGCCCGCCTCATCGCGGACGGAAAGCTCGACCTCGCGGCTTTGCGCGGGGCATCGGCGACCCGCGTGGAGCGCACGCTGCTCGCGATTCGCGGGCTCGGCCCGTGGTCGGTGAACTATATCATGATGCGCTCGCTGGGCTTCGCGGATTGCGTGCCGTTGGGCGACACCGGTGTGAGTAGCGGACTGCTCGCGTTGCTCGAACTCGAGAAGCGGCCGGACATCGACGGCACGCGGACGCTCATGGCGGTTTTCTCGCCCTATCGCAGCCTCGCAACCGCGCACCTCTGGCAATTTCAAAAACCCGTCCCCGGATGAACGCGACCTTCGATACCTTTCCCACTGCCTTCGGCGCCTTCTCCATTGCGGTCAACGCTGAGGGCGCCTTGCTGGGCACCGCGTTTGGCGATGCCCGCGCGCTGCAGCTGCGACTCCCCGCGTATCAACTTTCGCAGGACGCAGGCCGCGGACGCGACGCCCGGGAGCAAGTGCTCGCCTTTTTCGCCGGAAAACGTCGGACCTTTCAGCTGGCAATGGCGCAGTTCGGAACGGAGTTTCAACGGCTCGTGTGGGCGGAACTCGGTCGTATCCCATTTTCGGAGACGCGCACCTATGGCGAGATCGCCGCCGCCATCGGCCAGCCGCAGGCGGCACGGGCGGTGGGTCGCGCCAACGCGCTGAATCCCGTGTGTCTCATTGTGCCGTGTCATCGGGTGATCGGCGCCAACGGCGCGCTGACGGGATTCGCCTTCGGTGCCGCGCTGAAGCAACGCCTGCTCGACCACGAGCGCGCCTTTCCGAATTAGAGCCTGTCGACGTATCGATAGCACCCGCGCTTGCGTGTGGCTGGTCGTTCGCTCCGGAAACAATCTCTGAAAGCCTGCCGAGGTCCACGAGCGAGTTCGGGCCCTATCAATCTTTTCGAACGTTCGTGCATTCTCAGCTATCTGACACGACCTACGCGGCCAGACCGTATACGCGCACGAACTTATGCAAGGATTGATACGACTCGACGTTTCCCAATTTCCCAATTTCAGCTTTCCCGCTTTTCCGCTTTCCCGCTTTCCCAATTTCAGCTTTTCCGCTTCGCCGCCTCGTGCAACGCGACCACGAAGCGCTTGAGCTTCGCCTCATCTTTGACCCCCGGCGCGGACTCCAAGCCGCTGTTCACATCGACAAAACTGGATCCGGTCCGATGCAGCGCTTCGCCAATGTTCTCCGGGTTCAAACCGCCCGCGAGGATCCAGAAATTTTTCGTGTGCGCTGCCTGATGTCGCGCGAATTTCGCCCAATCCCCCGTCTTGCCGGAGCCCCCGAAGCCGTCGGCGTGAAATGTATCCAGCAGGATAAACTTGGCAACCGCGAGCGCTGCCGGCGAGACGTCGGCGTCGGCCGGCAACTTGGGCGCGAGCCAGAGGTGCTTCTCCCCGACCAGGCGGGACCACGCGGTCAGCTGCGTATCCGGTGTTTCAGGACGGAAATGAATCTGGAAATAATCAAACCCCGCGGCC
>JBBQEG010000275.1:0-7340 GCA_038320495.1 Opitutales bacterium
AAGCTCGGTTTCGAGAACCGGGAACGCTTCGAGGAACTGCCCCTCGATTCCGACTTTGCGAGCTGGCTGGGCGAGTTTGCGCCCGGTGTTCCGGTGGGCTATTGGCACGATACGGGGCATGCGGACATCAAGGAGACGATGGGCTTGGTCGATCACCAGAATCAGCTGCGAACGCTTGCGCCGCACACGTTGGGCTTTCACTTGCACGATGTCGGTGACAACGGACGCGATCATCAGGCCATCGGACAGGGACACATCGATTTCAAGATGGTCAGTCAATTTTGGCGTCCGGAACACCTCTTGACCATTGAGTTAAGTCCGCGAGTTACGTACGAAGAGGTTCAAACCTCCAAGCGCCGCCTCGAATCTCTCATCCCCCAGTTTCCTTCATGAACATCCGAATCTTCCTTACCCTGTTTGGTTTTCTTCTCGCGAGTATGTCCGCGGCCTCGGCTCAACCGATGGCGGACGTCACCGCCCAGTTAAAGACGCTGGTGGAGAAGACCAACACCAAGATCCAGCAAGGCCAGACGACCGAAGCGGGTTTGGCCGACGAGCTGAAAGCGTTTGATGCGCTGCTCGCGGCTCACTCGTCGCAGAAAACGGATGCGGTGGCGCAGGTTCTGTTGATGAAGGCGGCGCTGTATTTGCAGATCATCCAGGACATGGATCGGGCGACAGCACTGTTCGAGCAGCTGACGAAGGAGTTTCCCGGAACTCGTCCGGCGCATGAAGCCGCGCAGATGCTAGTCGGAATGGAGTCGCAGCGGGAGCAGCTGAAGATCCAGGCGGCGCTGAAAATTGGGGCTAAGTTTCCTGATTTTGACGTGAAAGATCTCACCGGCGCGCCGCTTTCCGTGGCGCGTTTCAAAGGCAAGGCGGTGCTGATTGATTTTTGGGCCACGTGGTGCGGTCCGTGCATTGCCGAACTGCCGGCGGTGCTGGCGGCGTATTCAAGTTATAAGGACAAGGGGTTCGAGATTATAGGCATCAGCCTTGATCGGGATGAGGCCACGCTAAAGCGGTTCATCACCGACCGGAAGATGACCTGGCCCCAGTATTTCGACGGCCAAGAGTGGCAGTCGCCGCTTGCCGCCAAGTACGGCGTGAACGCGATTCCTGCGACCTATCTGCTCGATGGCGAAGGCCGGATCGTGGCGAAGAATTTGCGCGGGCCGGCGCTGGAGCAGGAATTGGCTCGGTTGCTGGGACCCTGATTCGGGCAGAAATCACGTTCGAACGGAGAAGCGAGAATGCCCGTCGAGCATTGAAACCGGAAGCTAGAGACCGGGATCCTGAAGTCTGAACGTTCGGGAAAGTTTGATCAGGCGGGCGCGGCTGTGACCCGCTTATCCACGGAAATTGCGGGTTAGATAATCAGCCCAACTCAGGCGTTCGCGACCAAAACGATGTCGCATATGCGACATCGTTTTGGTCGATCGGCTTCTGGATGAATCCATCCTTTTTTTGTCGCCGACTCCCGGGGGCGTTTCCTTCGAGTGCTCCGAGGGGGGAGTGGGCCCTCGATGGGGCTCTATCGCTGCGGGGTGGACTTTCGCGCCTCGAGGATCGCATTCACCCAGCGGCGATGCGGTCCTGAGAGCGTGATGGTTTCGAGGTCGGCGAGCGGAACCCAGACCAGACCGGAATCGGGTTTGGCGATCACTGACCTGAGTGCGCTCGGGTTGCCGCGTGTGCCGCAGGGCAGCGGAATCGCGTGAATTGACTCGGTGATTTGAAAACGCGTGATCCCTCGTTTTTTGCGGGCGAGCAGCGGACCCGTGGCCACGGCCTCGGCGGTGAGGCCAACGTGCTCGGCGCTGGGCAATTCGTGGATATTCGCGAAACGCCGCGCACTCGCGGCGGAGCGATGCAGGAGCAAGGCGCCCTTCCGTTCGCACCAGACGCGGGTGACGGTGCGTTGCTCGATCTGTTTGGGCGCGAGGCGGGGAAATGACTCCGGCGAGCCCGCGTGGGAGCCGGCGCAGAACGCGCGCACCGGACATGTGAAACAGAGTGGTTTCTGACGAAAGCACACGGTCGCGCCCAACTCCATCATCGCCTGATTGTGGTCGCCCGCGTGGGTGGCGGGCATCATGGCGTCAGCGAGCGGGACGAATGCCTTGGAAGCGCTGGCGGAATCCCGGAAGGGCGTCGCGTCGGCAGTGAGTCGCGCCAGGATGCGAACGACATTGCCATCGACGCAGGCTGCCGGGGTGCCGAATGAAATACTCGCGATGGCCGCCGCGGTGTAAGGTCCCACGCCGGGAAGTTCGCGCCATGCCGCGACCGTGCGAGGCGGCTCGGGCAGGGCAGCGATCGCCTGGGCGAGCCGGTGCAGATTTCGCGCGCGCGAATAATAACCGAGTCCCTCCCAGAGCTTCAGTACGCGGGCCTCGTCGGCTGCCGCCAAGGCACGGAAATTCGGTAGAGCGTCCAACCAGCGCGCGAAATACGGGAGTACCGTTTTCACCTGCGTTTGTTGCAGCATGAATTCGCTCACGACCGTTTTGTAGAGCGACGGAGCCTCGCGCCAGGGGAGGGTGCGGGCGTGCGTTCGGTACCAGCCGAGCAAGGCGGTTTGAAAGTCGGCTCTCAGCGCGAAGAGTGCGTGGGCGGGAGTCGGCTTGGGCATGCGGCGAGATTGGCCGCAGGCAGGCGAGGCAGGCGCAAGGAAAATACCCTGTGGCGAACCTCGTTTTATTTTTTGCACTTTCGCCGGGTTTTTGCGGCTGTCGTCCGCGATGCCGAAGAAGTTCAACGACGAGCCCGAAGCGCCCAAGAAGCTCGGTTCCTACACGGTCAAACTCAACGACGCTCAGATGGAGACGCTGCGCACGATCTGCGTGGCGCGGGGATGGACCCCCTTCGAGGTGGCGTATACGCGGTTCGCCTTCAAGGCGGACCACCTGAAGGTGAATGTCTCCGCTTACACGAGTGGCAAGGTGGTCATCGCCGGAAAAGGCACGGAGGATTTTGTCCGCGATGTGATCGAACCCGAAGTCACGGGCGCCGCGAAACTCGGTTACGACGAGGTGCTGCACCCGGACTGGTTCGAGGCGCATGCGGGTTTGGACGAGAGCGGCAAAGGCGACTTTTTTGGTCCCGTGGTGGCGGCGACGGTGATCGCGGATCGCTCGGCGATCGAGTCCTGGATCAAGGCGGGCGTGAAGGACTCGAAGAAGATTTCGGAGCTTCAGATCATCAAGCTGGATGGGATTATTCGCGAAACGAAGGGCGTTGTGGTGCGCACGACATTCTGCGGGATGCCGCGTTACAACGAGCTGATGGCGCGTCCGCGGGCGAATTTGAACCTGCTCCTGGCTTGGATGCATGCCTCGGCGCTCACCGCCGCGCTCGAGCAGAAGCGCGTACCGTGGGGACTGCTGGATCAATTTACCGAGCAGCCGCTGGTGCAGCGGGAGCTGACCAAGAAGGGTGTAACCGCTTTTGAACTACGCATGCGCACCAAGGCGGAAGAAGATCCGGTCGTGGCGGCGGCCTCGGTCGTGGCGCGCGCGGAATTTCAACGGCAGATGGGGCTGCTTTCGAAGAAGCTGGGCGAGCGTTTGCAGAAAGGCGCCGGCCCACTCGTGAAGGAGCAGGCCATGCGGATCATTGAGAAGTACGGCGCGCGGGCGTTGGGTGATTTCGCGAAGCTGCATTTTCGCACGGCGTACGAAGTCGTTTCGGCGGCCGGGAAACTCGATGAGCTGCCACTGCGGGAGCCGCGGGAAAAGATGGAGTGGTGAGGCGTTTCCCCTGCTCGGGCGCACCAGCCTGACGTGGTCGAGCGACTCACTCCTGCTCAGGCCGGTTGGCGCGTCGGGAACGGTCCCCGGACTTTTTCCTGCTCGGCCAGGTCTTCGATGTAGCGAGTGAAGTCCTCATCCTCACCGTGCAGCAGTTCGGGTAACGCCGCGCAAAAATCGGGACGCTGCAGCCATTCGCGGATATAATCCTCCCAGGATCGCCAGAGCCGGCTGGTTTGCTTGTCCATTTTTTCTTCGTAGACGAGAAGGTAAGCGCGCTCGAAGAGAGAGATGAGGATGCCGAACACCGCGAAGCGGCGCTCGGTTTGTTCAGGCGTGAGATCCTGCCGCACGCCGTCCCGCCGCAGTAACTGGAGGTCGGAGTTGTCGAGGACCAGCTTTAAGAATTCCCGGTACTCGTCGGAAAGCCGTTGATAGATTTCCTCCTCTTCATTGCGGCGTCCTTTGCGCTGCTCGATGACGAAAATGATGATGGCAAACGGCAGGGCGACCACCGTCACAATGTAGCTGAGAGTCTCCCATAGCTCGCGCATTGGCATACTTGAGCTAGTTTATCGGCTTCGGACAGAAACGCCAGTGAACCAGGCCTTCGTCACACGCTTGCCACGCCGGCCCTCTCCCTCTGAACATCGCCCCATGAAACGCCGCCAGTTGCGCGGCTTCGACCTGAAGCAAATCAACGGAGTGACCAGCCTGATCGGGATCGATGAGGTGGGGAGGGGTGCGTTCGCGGGTCCGGTCGTTGCTGCGGCCGTGCTGGTTACGCGAGAATTCCTCGAGAGCCGCTGGGCCGTCGCCAAAGGGAGTCGGGTAAACGACTCGAAGGTGCTCAATGCCGAGCAGCGGGACGAGCTATGGGTCGAATTTGAGAAACTGCGTACGGCCGGACAGATCCACGTGAGTTCCGGTCTAGCGACGGTGGAGGAAATTGCGGAGCTGAATATCCTTGGCGCCACCAAGTTGGCGATGCGCCGGGCCGTGGGCGCGATCTATCCTCCGGAGGCCTTCGCGACGAAACGCGAAGAGCCGGATCTTTTCTCGAGTTTCGAGGAGCGCACCTCGTTTCACCCAATTGTCTCCGCGCGGGTGTTGGTTGATGGCTTGGCGCTGCGCGGATTTCCGTATCCGCACACCGCATTCGTGAATGGCGACGCGCGTTCACTGTGCATCGCGATGGCCTCGATCGTCGCGAAAGTGACCCGCGATCGCCACATGGTCGAACTCGAGGGCAGGTTTCCCGGCTATGGCTTCGCCCAACACAAAGGGTACGGCACCGAGGAGCATCGCGAGGCGGTATTACGAATCGGCCGATGCGTGGAACATCGGGATGCTTTTCTGCGCAAACTTCTCGCCACCCGGGTGGACCCGTCGCAGATGGATTTTCTGGCGACCGCGGATTAAAAGTTAGGAGGAGACGGCCGGTCGTTCCGAGGAGGAACGTGGAATCGTCCCTGATGGCCCTGCCGTCGAGCGGGTTGACCCGCTCGGGGTGGCGGACACATCTTTGACTCATGGCCGTCAAAAAACACTCGTCGCTCGATCGTGTGCTGGGGCGTCTCGATTCCCTCGACTCGGTAAATCTGGCGAATCTGGTGCAGCGACTCGCGCGGGAACGGGGTTTGTTCGAGGAAATTTTCAATACCCTGCAAGAGGGGATCATCGTCATTCGCGACGACGGTTCGATCGACTACGCCAACGCATCTGCGCAACGTTTGATCGGCCTGGGCAGCGACGAGTTGGCCGGACAGGTCCTCTGGCGCGTGGTGCCGGGGCTGCGGATGTCGCTCGGCGCGGCGCTCGACAATGACAGGGGAACCGGCAATGCGCCGGTCGTTGCCCGCGAGTTCGAGCTCACCTATCCCGAGCCGCGAACCGTCCGTCTTTACATGGTGCCGTTCCGCGCTTCCAGCGGGCTCCAAGTGCGGCGCTTCGCTCTGATCCTGAGTGATATCACGCAGGAGAAACAGACCACGGAAGCGCGCATCGAAGACGAGCGAACGTCCTCCGTCCTGCTGCTCGCTGCCGGAGTCGCGCATGAACTGGGCAATCCGCTCAATTCGTTGACCATTCACCTGCAACTGATGGAGCGGCGGTTGAAGAAGCTCAAAGCGAGCCAGGACATTGAGGCCCTGGCTGAATCGGTGAACATCTGCCGCGGTGAGGTCACGCGGCTCGATGGTATCATCACACACTTTCTCGATGCCATCCGGCCGCGTTCCCCCGATCTGACGGAGACGGATCTGGCGGAAGTACTGACGGAAGTCCTGCGATTTCAACAACGGGAACTGGCCGATCGCGGCATTGAAGTGGAAGCCGATACGAGGGCACTGCCGCATGTGCTCGCCGATCAGAACCAAATCAAGCAGGTCTTCTTCAATATCACCAAGAACGCCATGGAAGCCATGCGCCCGGGCGGTCGACTAAAAATCAAGATGCGCGCGGACGATGAGTCCGTGTATTTGCTCTTTGGAGACAGCGGAAGCGGCATCAAGGCGGAAGACTTGGTGCGGCTATTTCAGCCTTATCATACGACCAAGGTCGGTGGACACGGGCTTGGCTTGATGATCGCGCGGCGCATCATGCGCGATCACGGCGGCCAGATTGGGCTCGAGAGCAAGGAAGGACTTGGCACGGTCGTGACGCTGCAGTTTCCGCGAAAAGATCGCCGGGTCCGCATGCTCGGCGGGTGACTCGTCCTGAGTAAGACCGGTGACTTGGAGGAGCGAGAGGCGGCTGGAACGGCAGACCGAAAGGTCTGGGTCACTGGCTAACGCTGGGCGTTCTCAAACTCTTTGCGCAGGGATTCGGCGATGATGTTCTTCACGACGACCACCTGAAGTTCTTTTTTGCCGCCGGAGCGGACCTCGAGCTTGAGTTGGATCTCGTCACTGGTGACGCCCAACTGGGAAATCATCGGCTCCAGCATGCCTTTTTCGCCGGCCGCGAGCTGCAGGACGGGCGGGCGAACGGCGAAGTTGCCAAGATACGAATTAACCTCGGTGACCTGAATCTCCATGGGCGCGGTGCTACGGTTTTCGAGCTGCACCCGTAATGTGACCGGAGGCATCGGGCTGCCCGCGGCGCGCCGCGCTTTGGCCATGCGTATGTAATCGGCAATCGCTTCTTTCTGGTCTTCCTCGGAGTCCCCGTAGCCGCCGATATTATAGACCTCGGTAAACGCGCCTTCGTCATCGCGTTTCTTGCGCCCGCTGAGATCATCGCCTTCGCCGCGGCGCCGCAATGGACCGCTGGCCCCGCGGTCGAAACCCCGGGTGATGGTGGCCAAGGCGGCTACCTTGCCGTCATGAAAGGTGGCTTCACCTTTCATGGCCACCGGGCGCTCGATCGAGCCACTGGAGACCGCTTCTTCCATCATCAAGTCGCGGGGGCCGTTGCCGGTTCCGCAGCCGGTGGTCGCCAAAGCGCCAGCCAACAGTGAAATTAAAAGTGTTACCCTCGGGAAAATGGCCAGTTTCGTCATGGAGAATCGTTCGACGGCAAGCGGACGCGAAGGTTTCATCGAAGGCAAGGATCCCGCGCGGCACATTCGAATCTTTCTGGCCTTCT
>JBBQEG010000276.1:0-7328 GCA_038320495.1 Opitutales bacterium
GCGTCGAGCAACTCCGCCGGTGCTCCGTTGCGCGGAAACACCATTTCCAACGTCGCTCCGGTACAGCGTACGTTGGCGTCCACGTTTTCCACGCTGATCGTGCAGTCGCTATAATCGGACGGATACCGCACCGAGAGTCCACCCTCCTCGTCCAGCGCTTCGATCGCATCGATCACCGCCTCCACCTGCGCGCCCCGCTTCAGTTCGAAAACAATCTCTGCAAACCCGCGGGCAAACACCCGCGCGAACCCGTCGCTGCGCGCCACTTCGAAATCCCGCAGCTCCCGCATCGTCGTCGTGACCACATAGCGCGCCGGATCCGCGTCCTCGAGCGTGTAGCCGATCTCCACACTGAAATCTTTCGCCACGAGCGTCGCCAGCGGTGAGGTGAGCGTTAGCGAAATGTCCTTTCGCTTGTAGCCCAAGGCCGTGCGCGCTTCCTGAAAGAGCCGCTCGGCTTCCTCCGCGAGTTCCGTCGCACACAAACGGCCGAGGAACGCATGGGTGGTCGCATTCACCGCGTCGGGAACAGAGTGGTGTCCTTTCTTGAAACCACCCAAGGTCTTCACGGCCCCGCCCGAGCGTCCCACAAAGGACATGCTCGCGATCACGCTGGAAGGAATGGGGCCGGCCATGAAAGAGCCAGCAAACCTCCCGTCGCCGCTCCCGCCAGCCCGAAATCAACAATCACGCGGTCCGCCGGCCGCTCCGCTTGATCAAGGCAATCACCCCGATGATCGCCAGCACCGGCACCCACACCGGCGACAGCACCGCCAGCAGCACAGCCGAAGCAAGACAGAGCGCCCCGAGCACCGACACCCCAATCGCACCCAACGCGACCACCGCCACGCCGAGCATGCAACCCAATGCGAGCATCGCCGGGAGTAACTTCACCGCGATAATCGCGACGAGAATCAGCAACACCACTTTCAGAACGTTGTTCATATCGAAACAACCCACCTCCCGAAGAAAAGTTGCAGGCAGATCGGAAGGATTTCCCACAGCCCATTCCGACGTCACGGAAATGCCCGTTCATCAAAACCGCGCCCGCTTCCGAGTGCACCGCTCCCATTCGGGGGGGAAGCCCACGCGTCGATGCGTCCTCGAACCCGCCGAATTCCAAGCTTCTCGCACGGCTCAAGCTGCTCCACACTGCGTCCCACCCCGCTCGTTCTCGCGTTTTCCCATGCTCCCCTTCTTTGCCTCACTCCGTCTGGCTGTGCTCGGCCTTCTGGCGCTTGTCGTTCCAGCCACAGTCGCGTTCAGCGCCACGGTTCCCTCCGCTCCACCGGCACCGGTCTCTGCCGCACCCGCCGCTCCGGTTTCCCCGCCGGCCCGCGACCTTAGCTATAACGTGAGCAACGAGACGGCCCGCACGCCCGAGGAACAGCAAAGGTCCTTCACCCTGCCCGAAGGCTTCTCGATCGAACTCGTCGCCGCGGAGTCCGAGGGGTTCGGCAAATTTATCGGAATCACCTGGGACGCACAGATGCGTCTCTGGTCGATGACCGCCCTCGAATACCCGGTTGATGCGAACGAAAACCAGGCCGCCTCCGACGCTCTCTTCGCCCGCGGCGGACGCGATCGCGTGATCGTTTTCGATGAACCCTACGGCAAACCGGGTACGGCCCGACCCCGCGTGTTTGCCGATGGGCTCGTGATGCCCCTCGGCGTTCAACCGTATCGGGATGGCGCCTACATTCAATACGGCGCCGACATCCGCTTCTACCGCGACGTCGATCGCGACGGCCGCGCCGATCGTCACGATGTGATCCTCACCGGCTTCGGCACCCAGGACTCTCATCTGTTTCCCCATCAATTCCTGCGACAGCCCGGCGGCTGGATCTTCCTCGCCCAAGGTCTCTTCAACTACTCCAACGTGCGCCGCCCCGACGGCCTGCCGTTCGCCGATGGCTCATTGGAAGTCCCCTTCAACCAGTGCAAACTCGCGCGCTTCACGCCCGATGGAACGCGTTTCGAAGCTCTCACCGCCGGTCCCAATAATATCTGGGGAATGGTCACGAACCGCCACGGCGAGACTTTCATGCAGGAGGCCAATGATGTCGGGTATCCAGTCATCCCCTACGCTCCGGGCATCCACGTGGCGACAGGCTCGAAAGACAAATTGCGCCCTTATCAACCGCTCATGCCCCCTCCACTGGGTCGCGCGCAAATGGGCGGCACCGGCTTGAGCGGACTCACCCAGGCCGAAGACCACGATGGCCTTTTTCAACGCGCCGCCGGCGTCGAACCAGGCGCCTCGTCGCCCGCGTACGCGTTCTATCTGGCCAACCCGATCACCGGCACCATCCAGCGCGTGCGCGCCACGCCGGACAGCGGCCGCTATCGCTACGAGAAACTGCCCGACTTTCTCACCAGCACAGACCGCTGGTTCCGCCCGATCGCGCTCCATTTCGGCCCCGATGGCGCCCTCTATATTGTCGATTGGTATAACAAAATCATTTCCCACAACGAAGTGCCACGCGAGCATCCCGATCGCGACAAATCCCGCGGACGCATCTGGCGGGTTCGCCATCGCGATCAGCCGCGTGTGACGCCGCCCACCTTGGCCCAACTCGACGACCGCGCCGTCCTCGCCCACGTCGGTGGTCCCAACGCCCTCGTCTCCCGCCTCGCCTGGCTGGAACTCATCGACCGTGGCGCCACGAGCCTCGTCCCCGAGTTGCGTCGCATCGCGGTCGATCGCACGGTCGCCGTCGATCGCCGTCTGGGCGCCTTGTGGGCGCTGGAAGGACTGCAACCGATCGACACCCCGTTGCTCGCAACGCTGGCGGGCAAGGACAGCCCGGTCGCACTCCGACGCGAATCGATCCGCATCGCCGCCGCCCACCCGCGGTCGGAATCGGAGTTCATCAAACTCGCGACGCCATTGATCGACGATCCGCACCCTTCCGTCCGCGCCGCCCTGGGTGACTCCTTGCGTCGCGTGCCGCAGGCGAGCGCAGCTGTGATGGCGGTCGCCGCGCGGCTCGGAAAGGGGCCCATCGCCGACACCGACGGCAACGAGTGGGAGCGTTACGAGCGCAACTTCGAACGCTACCTCGCACGCTGGGCGCTCGAGCTTAACCCCGCCGCCACGCAGCGCCTCCTCGCCTCGCCTGCGGGGAAGGCGCTCCCGCCGGAAAACCAGCTGCTCGCGCTCCTCGCCCTCGGTGGTCGCGAGGCGGCGCTCGGGCTCGCCCAACGCGCCCCGCAGTTGGGCCGCGCCTTGACCGACCATGAAGTCCCCGTCCTCGCCGCCCATGTCGACGAACCCGCCGTGCGCGCGCTGCTCGTCTCCACGCTTGATCAGCCCGCGACCCGCGGCGCCGTGCTCCGAGCCTTACTCGCGCTTCGCACCAGCCTCGATGTCACAGCCCTCGCCGGTCCGCTTGCGACCGCCGCGGACGCCTTGCTGGCCAGCCCCACTCCGGCCGACCTCATTCTCGGTGCCGAGGTCGCCGGCGCCTTCAGGCTGGTGCCGGTCGAACCGGCTTTGGAGCGCACGCTGCGCGCCGGCATCAACGGCTCAAGCCAACTCACTCTCTCACCCGCCGCCTTCGCCGCCCTGCGTGCGCTCCGGGAAACCGGCGGCGGACCGATCGATGTAATTGAAAACATCATACGCCAGGGACGAGCCCCGGCCGCGCGTGATGCGGCCCTGGCCGCGCTGGCCGCAGCCCGGGTGCCAGGCGCCGCCGAACGTCTGGTCGCGCTCCTCCCCGAGCTCCCGGTGACTCAACGCGGCCGCGCGATCGAGCGACTCACCAGCACCCCCGTCGGCGCTCGCGCCCTGCTTGCCGGCGCTCGCGGTCGAGGCTTGGAAAACGACCTTGGACTCGTCACCGCCGAGCGACTCAAAACCGTATTGCCCGATGATCCCGACGTACTCGCCCTGTGGCAAAAACTCGGTGGCGAGGCGGCCGCCTCGAGCGAGCCCGCCCCGCTTACGCCCGCCGAAGCCGCGTTGGAAGGCGAACGGTTTACGGAGTTTCGCACCCTCGCAAACCGGCGCGGCAATCCGGAAAACGGCCGGGTCCTGTTTGCTTCCCTGTGTTTAACCTGCCACCAACAAGGCGGCAAAGGCGGTCAGATCGGCCCGACACTCGATGGTGTCGGCAACACGGGCGTCGAGGCGATTCTGCGCAACGTGCTCACGCCCAGTGCCGCCATGGAAAGCGCCTACCGCACCTATCGCATCGTCACGCGCGACGGCGCGGTTCACGAAGGGTTTCTCGCTGCCGAGGAACCCGCCGCGATCGTGCTCCGCTTGCCGGGCGCGGAAGACCGGCGATTCGCCCGCGCCGACATTCGGCAGTCGGGCTACCTGCGTCGCTCGCTCATGCCGGAAGGCCTGCTCGATGCGCTGCCCCCGGAGCAAGTCACCGACCTGTTCTTCTATCTGAAGATGCTCAAGTAAACCCAGCACGCGGGCGAAAGCAGGAACCGTGGTTCCGACCTTGCCAACGTGAGGCAATCGCCCGTTCGCTCACGCGCTTGGAAACGCGTCGCCCGATTGCTGTCGTCTGTGCCCTGATTATGGATACGGTGGGCCGCGTCCTGCTGGCCCAGCGGCCGGCCCACAAGCACCTCGGACTAAAATGGGAGTTTCCCGGCGGCAAGGTCGAGATGACCGAGTCACCCGAGTCGGCCCTGATCCGCGAAATCCGCGAGGAACTCGCCTGCGAGATTCAGATCGGACGCGCGCTGCCGCCCTATCGCCACGACTACACCACCGTGGTGATTGAGATGTTTCCCTTCCTCTGCACGCTGGCCGCCGGCAGCGCCCCGCCCCATCCGCATGAACACATCGCACTGGCTTGGGTCGCAACCACGGACGTCGCGAGCTACGACCTCGCGCCCGCGGACCTGCCGCTGATTGAACACCTTCCATTGTCATTGCGAGCCCGAGGAACGAGGGCGCGGCAATCCAGCTAAAGGCATTGCTTCGTCACTGCGCTCCGCAATGACAGATGAAATCCAGTATGCTGCATGTTGGCGAGTAGGTTTGACCCTCCGGCCACTCTGAATGGAAGCCGATCGGAAACCCTTCTTCCGCGCCCTCCGGCTGTTCCGTCACCCGCCGCGTTTCCGCGGCGATCCGATCATCCTCTCGCTCGACACCTCCCGCCGCCGTGGTTCACTGTTGCCGGATGGCGACCTCGTCACTCCCGCTCGACACCGTTTCGCGTCTACCCGCTCCAGCGGACAACGTGGCCATCGCCACCCGCCGAATCGAGGCCGGCACCGTGCTCGCGTTGGCCGATGGGCCTCGCACCCTCCAGCACACGGTCCTCGAGGGCCATCGCTTCGCCGTGCAGCCCATCGCAGCCGGGGAATTTCTCCTCTCCTGGGGACTCCCGTTCGGTCAGGCAACCACCGCGATCGCACCCGGCGATTACGTCTGTAATCAGTCGATGCTCGCCGCGCTCGCCCAACGTCAGGTGAGCGGCGCTCAGTTTCCCGTCGAGTCGAATTTCGTCGATCACCTGGATGAATTCCAACTCGACGAGACCACCTTTCAACCGGGCCCGGCCGTCGAACGAATCCAACCCCCGCGCACGTTTCTCGGCTACCGCCGTTCCGGCAAGCGCGGCGTTGGCACGCGCAACACCATCATCATCCTTGGCACGACCTCGCGCACCGCGAGTTTTGTTCGCCAGCTCGCCGCGCGGCTGCAACCGCTCGCCCGCGTGCATCCCTCGATCGATGGGATCGTCGCGATCGCGCACACCGAAGGCGGCGGCACGAGTGAACCCAATAACACGCTCGAAATTCAACGCGCCCTGGGCGGATTCATGGTCCATCCCAATGTCGGCGCCGTGCTCGCCGTCGACTACGGGGTCGAGCCTGTAACCAATTTTCGGTTACACGCGTTCATGCAGGAACGGCAGTATCCGCTGGCGGATGTGCCGCATCACTTTCTCACGTTGAGCGACGGTCTCGCCGCCGGACTGGCCGAGGGCGAGCGCATTGTCCGGCAGTGGCTGCCGCAGGTCGCCGCGGAACGCCGCACGCCCGAGCCGCTCACCCAGCTGCGAATCGCGCTGCAGTGTGGCGGATCCGATGCGTTTTCCGGCGTATCCGGAAATCCCCTCGCCGGCTCAATCGTCCACGAAGTCATTCGCCACGGCGGCACCGGGGTCCTCACCGAAACCGACGAGGCCATGGGCGCCGAGTCCTATCTGCTGCGCAATGCGCGCGACCTGCCGACTGCCCGCGCGTTCATGCACACGATCGAGGCGTTTCGGGAAAAACTCACCTGGCACGGCCTCACGCCCGAGAGCAATCCGTCCGCCGGAAACAAGTTTCGCGGCCTCTATAACATCGCCCTCAAATCGCTCGGCGCGGTCCACAAAAAAGATCCGCGCACGCGACTCGAAACTGTGATCGAGTATGCCCAGCCCCTGCGCGATCTCACCTCCCCCGGTTTCACCTTTATGAACGGCCCGGGCAACGACCTCGAAGGCATCGCCGGCCAGGTGGGCGCGGGCTGCAACCTGATCATCTTCGTCACGGGCAATGGCTCGATCACGAACTTTCCGTTCGTGCCGACGCTCAAGATCACGACCACCACGCGGCGGCATCAATTGTTGATCCACGAAATGGACATCAACGCCGGTCGGTACCTCGACGGAGAAACGATGGAATCGCTCACAGCCGAAGCCTTGGATGTCGTGGTCGCGACCGCCTCGGGCGAAAAGAGCAAGGGCGAGCGCGCCGGTCATTCGCAGGTCTCGCTCTGGCGCAACTGGGCGCAAACCGATACCTCGCAACTCGCGGCCTTGCGCGCCCGCATCGCGCCCGACGGGCAACCCTTGGCCGTGGTATCCGCCGGTAGCAACTCAGACGCACGCGCGAGCCGCCCGGAGCAGCCGGCCAGCGAGGTGATCTTTCCCGCGTTCCGCACCGCCGATGGACGACACGCGACGGAACGCGTGGCGCTTATCTTGCCCACCAGCATGTGCTCGACGCAGATCGCGCGGCTGGCGGCGGAGCGGTTGAACGCGAAGCAAGTTGGACGCGAGCAAGGCATCTCACGTTTCGTGGCGCTGACGCACAGCGAAGGCTGCGGCTTCGGCGGCGAAACGATGTATCATCTGCTCCATCGCACGTATCGCGGTTATGTGACGCACCCGAACATCGCCGCGGCGCTGTTCCTGGAACACGGCTGCGAAAAGATTCCCAACGACGTCATGCGCCGGCATCTCGAAGCCGCCGACGTTCCGCTCGATCGCTACGGCTGGGCAAGCGTGCAGCTTGACGGCGGCATCGAGAAGGCGATTGGCAACATCGGCCAGTGGTTCAACCAGGCCGTGGCCAAGCTC
>JBBQEG010000277.1:0-7308 GCA_038320495.1 Opitutales bacterium
CGCTTCTCGCGAAACACCCGATAGTTGAGCAGCAGAAAAATGATCACGGTCGAGGGCGGCACTGCCCAAACCGCCGCCCACATGATGCCCAAGCCCATCACATCATGGCAGAATTTGAATGCCGCAATGTTGATGGCATAGCTGATCGCCACGGTTCCCAAATACTCGCCGAACTGCTGCACGCTGTCCTGACGCGAACTGGGCAGCGCCCACAAGCGCAGCAGCGCGTAGTGCGTCGCGACGGACAAAACGTATGCCACGGTGAATACGAGGTCACTGGGTCCCTTGTTTTTCAACAGCCAGAGGGCCACAAACTGGACCACTGCCGATACGCCGCCGACCACGAGAAAGTTGATGAACCTCACGTAGTCGCTGCGCTTTGCTGGGAGCCATCGAAGCATCCGACCACTCAACCGAGAAGAACCTCAATCCGGCAATTCTAATCCTCCACCGGCGTCGTCGCCCACATGAGCCGCTCCGCTCCTTGACCTGCACCCGCCCGCTTTCAACGGATACAGTTGGATTTCGCTGCACTGCGCTCGCGTCAGACACCCATGGGAGCTACGAATTGCCCCTCCGCCGTCTTCCCTCTCTGACGCCGCTCCGTGCATTACATTGGGTGAACATACACCGGCATGAGATCGAGATCACAACCATCACTCAATAGGGCGCACCCGCTCCACCTCCAGAATCGAGCCGGTAAAGAACGGCATCCCGGACGTTCCCCCGACCGGATTGTAGCCCACAAACACGTCCTCGGCTCCTGCCCGATGGAGCCGGCCCGGTTGCTCCCAGACGAGCTGGCCGTTCACCCGGACACTAAACCGCTGAACTCCCACGCTGTTCCAACGCGCACCGGGAAACGATCCCAGCGCAATCTCCAACACCTGCTCCGCCGACCGGTCGAGTGGCACCGGCGGGCTGATGAAAGGTGGCCGGCCCCAGTGATCCAGTCCGAATCGGACGTAACCAGAATCCAGATACTCCACCCAGAGAAAATCCGCCGCGCCGGCCCTGCCGGTCACAATCAAAGGTTCACGCGGTCCGGACGGCTCCGCGGGAAACTGCACCCGCATCCGGATCGCAGTATAGTCTGCCTGCTCCGGCGGGAGATAATCCCGCAATTGGTCGATCCCGATGAACTCGCCCGCCAGGCTCGGCGTCGGCGTGCCGGAAGACGTCGAATTCCCACCCGCCTCCGCCGCTACCAATTCGATGGGAGCACTTGGACGCAGTGTCCAAATCGGCACTCCGTCCATTTTCACCATCAAGCGGACCGCACCGTCCTCCCGGCTCCTCGCGGCGGATGGCCGCAACTGAACCCACTCGAGCAAGTGCCCCCGTTTGGGAGCGATCGCGACCGGGTCGCTCTCTGACACAGTGTCGTTTTCGTCGAAATACTGCAGTCGGACAAACCCGTCCGCCGAGCGATACGACCATCTCGCCTGGCCGCCGCCCTGGCGGGCCGTCAGCAGGGTTCGAGGCTCCCCCGAAATCGCCGCGGCAAATCGCACCCGCATCGCATAGGCCTCCACCTCCTCTCGGACGGCCGTTTCCGTTCGCCGATCTCGCGCGAGCGGATGAAGCTCACCGGAGAAGCGTTGAGTGTTTCCTGGTCCCGGCCCAACTCCGACGAATACCGCACGCGGCGACGCGGGGTGAAAGCGTTGATACCCGTCAAGCAGGATATCTCCATCGAGTTCGACCCGCAGCCGCCGTGACATCCGAACGAGCTCAGCCCGTTCTCTCCCGGCGAAAAACGGGTGCTCCTCGGGCGGATACAGTGATCCCATTTCGATGCGCAACCGCTGAGGCGCGGCCCGGGATGGCCGCACGGACCGGCTCAACATGCTCGCGCCGCCATCATGCGAAAAGCCAAGCCGGATCAAGCCATCGGCCTCATGATGAACAAACACGTGATCCCCCCGGCTGGCCGCGCCCGTGGCAAGCAAAGGCTCACGCGTCCCCGGCGGCTCCGTTCCAAACTTCACCTTGTATTCACGTGGTCCATACGGAGTCCCCAGGAGGGTTTCCAAAACATAGGCGGGGGAATTGAACACGCGTGCCACCACCGCATAGGCACGCGGGTTCTGGCGTTGAAAGTTTCCGTACAGCGCAAAGCCGAACATCAGTCCGAAAAAGCTGGAAAAGACCAGGAGGCTTATCATGCCCGCCGTGAGGTTGCGCCGCAGCCACGGCGGCCACTGCTTCGCGGCGAAGCGCTGCGCCGCCAGCACCCCGATGCAGGCCAGCAGCAGAATCGCCGGCACAAAGTCGATCAGGTAGCGCGCCATCGCTGCATAAAAGAACATCAGCGTGAGTGTGGTCGCGAGCGCCAGGAGGCCTAACGCCGCGAGCAGGCTGCCGATCTCGCCCCGCTCCCCGGCCAGGCGACGCCAGAGCGCCAGCGGCGCAAGCAGTGCCAGCCAGAGCACGGGCGCGCCCGGCAGCACCCCATACAGATTCTCCACTCCAACGAAGCCCGGCGGGAGCGGGGGCAGCTTCGGCTGTTCAATAAATGGAAAGTATCGCGACCACTCTGCCGCCCGCCAAAAATACACGCTCACATTGAACGGAAAATAGCTGAAGCGGAAGTGCCGCGTTTCCGCCTCGTTGACACCGCTCAACTGGTACGCGACGCCAAACTCCAGGGGGTGATCGAAGCGGGCGTAGTTATACCACGCCATGGCCACTCCCATCACGGCGAGCGGCGCCACCCCGGCCGCCAGCATCCGGCGCCAATCCACACCGGCCGTTGCACCGGGCTGCCGCTCGCACCACCACCACCAGACGATCGGCGCCAACAACACGCAGCTGGCATACAAGTAACTCAGCCGGGACGCAACAGCCAGCCCCAGACAAAAGCCCGCGAGCGCAAACCACAGACCCGCCCGCCGCCTCCCCGCCAGACTGCGATGCATGGCAAACAACGCCATCATTGCGAAACAATATCCGCTGCTCAACGGCAGCTCCCAAATATTTCCCCGCCGCACCACCACCAACCCCATGCTGGCTGTCGCGAGCGCAATCAGGCACATCACCGTGATCGCCGTTCCAACCGTCGGGAAATACCGGCGCCGGACCGACAGCAACAACGCGGCCGACACCAGATAACCCAAATAAACAAACACCACCGTGGCGACCGAAAGCGGAAGATCGACACCGGTCACGATCCGAAACGGCAGCATCAACGTCACCACCGGCGCGGCGCCGAAGTACAGGTAGTATCTGCCTTTATAATACGTCGCATCATGCAGACCGGAACCCGGAGGCCGGGTATTCGGATTGTATGGATTTTCGGTCTGCTGCAGTTCGGTCGAGACCTCCGTCTTTAAATGCAACTGACCAGACAGAAACCCATCGATCAGCAAATTGTAGTAATCCCGTTGCTCACCGCCGAAACGCCAGCTGCGCTCCTCGGGCACTGCCGTCCAGAAATACAACACGCCAACCATGGCCAAAACCAACGATATCGAAACGCGCTCCCACAGTCCCGGGCGGAGCCGACCAACGCTGGGTTCAGGTGAGGGATATGACATGGGCGGCGTTGGAGGCGTGGTCGCCAGCCTCGGGCCGAGCCCGCACGTCAGGCAAGCATGGACGTTTTCCGAAGCGGCTGAATTAATCTTGCTTGAGCGTTTCCACGTTAACGACCCTGAGGAATGTCTGCCGCCACCTCCGAACGCATCCAGTTCGCCATCATCGGCTGCGGCCTGATTGGCCGGAAGCGCATGCTCGCTCTGGAAAAAGGGGCGTCGGTTTTATACACCTGCGACCTCGACCTGGTGCGAGCCAGTGAACTCGCCAAACTAAATTCCGGCTGCAGCGCTATCACCGATTTCAAAATCGCCCTCACCGACCCACGCGTCACCGCCGTCATTGTGTGTACACTCAACGCCTCCCTCGCACCGATCACGCTCGCAGCCGTTCGCGCGGGCAAGCATGTCCTGGTCGAAAAACCCGGCGCACTCAACGCGGCGCAGCTACGCACGATCCGCGAAGTCGCGCATCAGACCGGAGTCCGCGTCCGCCTCGGCTACAATCACCGCTTTCATCCGGCGCTCCAAAAAGCACGCGAACTCGTCGACCGTGGCGTCCTCGGCCCGTTGATGTTTCTTCGTGCCCGCTACGGCCACGGTGGCCGCACGGGCTATGATCGCGAGTGGCGCGCCGACCCGAAACTTTCCGGCGGCGGTGAGCTTATCGACCAAGGGGTGCACCTGATCGATCTCGCCAGCTGGTTTTTGGGCGAGTTTCCGATGGTGGAGGGTCACGCCACAACCTCGTTTTGGGACATGAAAGTGGACGACAACGCGTTTCTCTCTCTGCGCACCGCCGCCGGCCAGACTGCGTGGTTGCACGCGAGCTGCACCGAATGGAAAAACCTGTTCTCCCTCGAGCTCTATGGCCGCAATGCGAAAATCGCGATCGACGGCCTGGGCGGAAGTTATGGCGTGGAGCGACTCGCGCTTTATCGAATGCTGCCGGAAATGGGTCCGCCGGAGACCACAATTTTCGAGTATCCGCGCGGCGACGATTCCTGGGCGCTCGAGACCCGTGCATTCGTGGATGATATCCACCTCGACCGCGAACCCGCCCCCGGCCTTGCCGAAGGCATTCGCACGCTGGAGATCGTCGAGCAAATCTACCGCCAAAGCGGCATGGCGGAAAAGGTGAAAGAAGAAACATGAGAAAGAAGAAACCCGGCGCCATCTCCGGCATTCCGTTTCTTCCTTCTTCTTTCCTCGTTTCCCCATTTCCCGGCTTTCCGTTTCTTCCTTCTTCTTTTCCTAAATGATCATCACGCGTTCTCCTCTTCGCGTCTCCCTCGGTGGAGGCGGCACGGACCTGCCGTCCTATTATCGTGAATACGGCGGATTCCTCGTCGCGGCCGCAATCGACAAGTACGTCTACCTCACCAAGCACCGGACGTTTCAGCAGGAGATCATCGTCAAGTACTCGAAGCTCGAGCGCGTGCAGTCGATCGAGCAAATCGAGCACCCGATTATTCGCGAAGCCCTGAAACTCGTGGGTGTGACGGATCCGCACCTCGAGCTCACGTCGATGGCGGATATCCCCGGCGGCACCGGTCTGGGATCGAGCGGCAGCTTTACGACCGCGTTGCTCAAGGCGCTGCACACCTTCAAAAAGAACCTGGTTTCACCCGCCGAGCTGGCCGAACAAGCCTGCGATATCGAACTCAACAAACTGGGCGAGCCCATCGGCAAACAGGATCAATACATCGCGGCGATTGGCGGCATCACCGCGTTCACTTTTCATCGGGACGGCCGGGTCGAATATCGGCCCTGTCAGCTCTCGGAGGAGACACTATTCAATCTCGAGGACAACCTGCTGCTGTTTTTCACCGGCTACTCGCGGAGCGCCTCGGCGATTTTGAAGGATCAGAACGACAAGTCGAAGCAGCAGGATCAGGCGATGCTGGACAATCTTCACTTCACAAAAGAGCTCGGCTACAAATCACTCGAGGCGCTCGAGACCGGTCACCTCGAAGAGTTCGCGCGGTTGATGGACGTGCACTGGCAGCGCAAAAAAAACCGGAGCGCGGGCATGAGTAACCCGCGCATCAACGAATGGTATGACCTCGCGATGGCGAACGGCGCGCTCGGAGGAAAATTGATCGGCGCGGGTGGCGGCGGCTTCCTGATGTTCTACGCGGACGACAAGACCGAGCTGCGTCACGTGATGCGCGAGCAAGGCCTGCAAGAAGTCCGTTTCCGCTTCGACTTCGAAGGCAGCAAGGTGGTGGCAACCTGAGGAAAAGAAGAAACGTTGGAAACGGGAGAAGGAAGAAACCTGGAGAAATGGTGGAAAGAAGTCTGGACGGGCCGGCGGGCTTGAAGGCAGAAAAAGAAAACCTGAAAACGGAAAGACGCAGAGAAGGTCCAGACGGCGAAAAAACTAAAGATGCTTACGGGACCAAGAAACTCGGCGAACCGCAGAGGCGCGGAACTGGAGGAGAGGACGCTTTCCTTTGCAGCAGAAGTCGTCCGGTTCGTCGGCAACTTTTCGGTCTCTGAGGTTGCCCGCGTTATCGGCCGGCAGCTCCTTCGCTCAGGCACATCAATCGGCGCGAACTACCGGGAAGCCAATCGCGCTGAGTCATCTCTGGATTTTGCCCACAAGGTTGCGCTGGCAGTCAAGGAAGCCGCCGAGACAGAATATTGGTTGCTGCTCTGCCGCCGGACAATTGTCGGAGCATCGGGCGCGATAGCTACACTGCTATCGGAAGTTGACGAGCTTCTCGCCATTCTCTCCACCATCTTGCGCCGTGCCCGTCGTGTAAGCTAATCGTTTCTGCGCCGACACCACACGTCCGCAGTATCCTGTTTCTTTCTTCTTCTTTCCTGCTCGTATCTCCTTTTTCTTCTTTGCCCGTCGCGTAAGCTGATCGCCCCGCGCAGACTCCACGCGTCCGCAGTATCCTATTTCTTCTTTCTTATTTCCTGCTCGTGTCTCCTGTTTCTTCTTTGCCCGTCGCGTAAGTTGATCGCCCCGCGCAGACTCCACGCGTCCGCAGTATCCTGTTTCTTCCTTCTTCTTTCCTGCTCGTGTCTCCTGTTTCTTCTTTGCCCGTCGCTCTTCTCGCTGGGGGCATGGCCACCCGGCTTCGGCCGATTACCGAAAGAATTCCCAAGCTCCTCGTCGAGGTCGCCGGGGAACCGTTTTTTTCCCACCAGATTCGTCTGCTGAAAGCGGCCGGGCTCACCCGCATCGTCCTCTGCGTAGGTTATCTCGGTGAGAAAATCGTCGAACAGTACGGCGACGGCGCCAACTGGGGCGTGAAGATCGACTACGCGTTTGATGGCCCGAAACTGTTGGGCACCGGAGGCGCCTTGATCGCCGCGCTGCCCAAGTTGGGCGACACCTTTTACGTGCTCTACGGCGACAGCTATCTCCCGATCGATTACCGTGCCGTCGGCGATTTTTTTGTGAACTCAGGTCAACTCGGACTCATGACGGTCTACGAAAACCATGGGTGCTTCGACACGAGCAATGTCTGGTTCGACGGCAACGAGATCAAGGCCTACGACAAGAAGAACCCGTTACCCGACATGCACCATATCGATTACGGACTCGGGGTCTTTCACGCCGCCGCCTTTGACGCGTTTGCGCGCGAGGCCGTGGTCGATCTAGCCGAGGTTCAACAATCACTCGTCGCCCGCCGCGAGCTCGCCGGCTACGAAATCAAACAGCGCTTCTACGAAATCGGCTCCCACGCAGGTCTCCAGGAACTGAATACCCTGCTGCGCGCCCAAAGCAAATCGGGTTCCTAATCCCCTTCCGCGC
>JBBQEG010000278.1:0-7285 GCA_038320495.1 Opitutales bacterium
CTGCCACCTCCGGAGTGCTGTGAATCGCTGGCCGGCGTTGTGGCGCGGTTCGGTGGCGCGCTCGAATTCCAATCTTCGGCTACGACGATCGAGTACGCACTGCCGGCACATGCGACCGACGAGGTGCGGACATTTTGGCAGCCGGAGATGAAGGCGGACATCGCTCCCGAATTTATCGCGCGCCTGCCTGGCGGGCGGGTGTTTGGCGCTGGCAGCGTGCTCGCGCCGGACGGCAAAAGTCTGGCTCGCGAGGTCTCGCTGGATTTCGGCAAACCCTTTGCGGAGCACTGGCTGCTCACCTATGGCAAAATCTCGCCGCCGCAGTTTGTCTGCGGGTCAACTGCCGTGATCGCGACGACCTTGGGGTCGGGTTATGGGCATTGGTTGCTCGACGAACTGCCGCGGTTACTCGCGCTCCCGCGCGAGGCCGCGGATTCGCTGATTGCCCACGCGACGCAGCCCTTTAGTCGCCTGGCGATCGAGCACCGCGGATGGGTCGGCGGAGCGGTTTTCCCGGCTGGGCGTGGCACCCACTTTCAATGCGAACAGCTCGTGGTGCCGAGCTTGGTCGGAACGGTGGTTCAGCCGGCACGCCGGGCGCTGGACCGGATTGCGGAGTTTGCCTTGGTGTTTCACGCAATCGAGTCCGCCTTCGGGGAACGGATCTATCTGACGCGCGAACGAGCGCGGCGGCGGAGGGTGACCAACGAGTTGGAGTTATGGGCGGAGTTGGAGAAAACCGGGTTCGTGAAAGTGCGGTTGGAGGAGCTCACCTGGCCGGAGCAAATCAACGCGTTTCGCCACGCGAAAGTCATCGTGGCGCCGCACGGAGCCGGGCTGGCGAATCTCGTCTTTTGTCAGCCCGACACGCGGGTGGTGGAGCTCTTCAATCGTTCCTATTTGCACGGCTGTTTTTGGAAACTTGCGGCTCTGCAGCAGCTCGACTATCGGCCGATCGTCCCTCCCGCCGGCGAGCCGTTGGGGCAGGCGATGAGCTGTAACCGGCTCGACGTCGAAGCGGATCTTCGGCAGGTGCGGACGGCACTGCACGCGGTGTGAGTGACTGGACGGCGTGCGCCTCCCCGGGCGCTGGTCGAGAGTTGCGGATTTAGGTTCCCACTCGCAGCCCCTGGGTGTGATCGTGGTCCGCTGAAACCGGACTACGCCCTATGCTCTCGTCCCGCCCGTTTTTTTGCAGGAGAGACCGTGGGTTGAGCGGCGGACGTGACCCGCTGCTAGTTAGATGGAGGCAGACTGCTTTTTCACCATGAACGGGGCAAAAAACGCGGCTTGGGCGGGCGGGAAGCGGCCATGGAGACGGACTGATCCGTCTTCCTGCTCTTCACTCTGAATGTGGCCGACCTGATGCATGCGCGCGATCACGTCGTAGCGTTCGTGCGGGACCAACAGCTCCGTGGTCGCATGTGCTTCCGCGATCAGCTCAAGGCAACGCGCCTCCAGCGAGTCGAGTCCGGCGCGCGTGCTCGCACTCACGTAGAGCGCTTCGGGTTCCAAGCGCCGAGCGCGTTGAATCATCTCGGGTGTGGCTGCATCCACCTTGTTAAACACGGTGACAATGGTTTGGTCCGAAGCGCCCAATTCCTCCAGTACGGATAGCGTCGTCCGATGGTGTTCCTCAAAGTTAGGGCTGGTCACGTCGATGACGTGCACGAGGAAATCGGCCACGATCACCTCTTCAAGTGTCGCCTTGAAGGCCTCGACTAAACCGTGGGGAAGGCGCCGGATAAAACCCACCGTATCGGTAACCAATAACTTGTGATTACCCCGCAGTGAAAGCTGACGCGTGGTGGGATCGAGGGTGGCAAACAGCTTGTCGGCTGCGAGCACCTCGGAGCCGGTCAGCGAGTTGAGCAATGTCGACTTGCCGGCATTGGTGTAGCCGACGATCGCGCAGGTGGGAATGGGAACGCGCTGCCGTTTGCGGCGCTGAACATCGCGCTGTTGGACGACGTTCTTGAGCTCCTGCTTCAGGTGCGTAATGCGGTCGCGAACGATTCGGCGATCCTGTTCAAGCTGGGTTTCACCTTCACCACCCATGGCGCCCTTTCCTCGCTGACGCGACAAATGGGTCCACGCTCGCGTGAGTCGTGGCAGGGAATACTCCATGCGGGCCAGCGCAACTTGCAGCATGGCTTCGCGCGTATGGGCTCGATCCGCAAATATCTCCAAAATAACCTCCTGCCGGTCGATCACCGCGATTCCGGATTGCTCTTCCCAATTGCGCTGCTGCGCGGGCGAGAGCGCTTCGTCGAACACGATGACATCTGCACCGTCCGCCTTGGCGGCTGCGATGATTTCCTCGGCTTTGCCACTGCCAAGGAACAACGAGGGCGTGGGTCGCCGCAGATTGACGAGCTCCGAGTGGGTGACGGTGATTCGCAGGTTTTCGACCAGCTCCTTCAACTCGCCCAGCAGCTCCGCGGCTTCGCCTGTCTTCATTTCGGGCGTTTGCACGCCGACGAGAAAGGCGCGCTGGAGATTGGACGGTTTGTCGGTAAGAAAATCAGCCATTTAGGTGTGGGAGAGGACGCAACCCGAGCATCCGCGCTGAGTCAAATCGCCGCGTCGGGAGTTCTGACGCGACTTCGGGTGCGCCGGTTCCTTCCATCCCGGTGATTCTATCAAATAACGCGGTCACGGTTGGACGCCGAACGAGCGCGGCACACATGCCGTGAAGCGGGCGCCCCCGGTCGGCGTATCGTCGAGGGTTACGGTGCCGCCATGTGCTTCCACAATCGCTTTGACCATGCTTAGGCCCAAGCCGAGTCCACGTTGCGAACGGCTCGCATCACCCCGATAGAGCCGGCGAAAAACCGCCTCACGTTCCGTCGTGGGAACGCCGGGACCGGAGTCGGAAACGGTGATGGAAGCGACCGTGCTCTCCTTTCGCGTGGCGAGGGTCACGTGCCCGCCGGCGGGCGTGTATTTTAGGGCGTTATCCAGTAGGTTATTGACCGCCTGCCCAAGACGAATGGCGTCCGCGTCGGCTTCGACCGGTTCGGGCTGGTCGAGCGTTACGGTAATGGCTTTTTCTTCGGCGACTTCCCGATAGAGGTCAACGGCGCGTTCGGTGAGCGACCGCAGGTCGATGCGATCGCGGTTCAGTTTCAGCGCGCCGGCTTCGGCGGCCGAGATATCGAGCAACGCTTCGAGCAGATGCAGCACGCGGTCGGACTCATCGACGCAATCGCCCAGCGCAGCGCGCGCTTCGGCCGGATCCCCGCCATCGTGCAAGGCGAGTTCGGCGGTGCCGCGCAGTCGCGTCAGCGGCGTGCGCAAATCGTGAGCGAGGTTGTCGAGCGTTTCGCGGAGCACGCGCACGTGGGTGGCGTTTCGGTCGAGCAGGGTGTTGAGCTGGCGGACCAAAACGGCGAGTTCGCCGGTGCCGTCCGGCCCTGGCACGCGTGCGGACAGATCGCCCGTCTCAAGAATGCGGCGGGCGGTATCGGACAGAGCGCGCAAGGGGCGCGTGGTCCGCCAAGCGAGCACCGTCCCCACGGTGACGGAGAGAAACAACGCGCCCGCCGAGATGCCGATAAACGTGCGACGTAGCGGTTCCAGCAATACGGCACGGCTGTCCAGCAGCCGGCCGACCTGCAGCACCCAGCCGTTGGGCCATTGGCGCGACGCGATCGTGTAGTCGCGCAACGCGTTTTGCGGAACGCGGACGGTCTGAATTTCCTGGCGCAGTTCGAAAGCGCCCATGGGAATGCGCTTCACTTCCGTTTCAATCCAGTTGCTGGGCAACTTGTCGAAGACCGAGGTGTTGTTGGGCGTAAGCAAGCGCACGAAGAGCGCGCTCATCTCCGGTGAAGGATCGTTGCGCACGCGGGCAATTAGTCCGGCGGCACCGGCGCGCTCGAAGGCGGTGCCGAGCTCGAGGGTCTGACGTTCCAGCACCGCGCGTTCACGCTGCTCGAGCGCGGCGGCCAGCAGCCAATACAGCGCGCCGAAGAGCAGCGCGGCGCCGAGGGCGAAGACCAGCGCATATTGCACCGCGAGTCGCAGCGCGAGGGATTGGCGCAAGCGCTCAAACATGGGGGCGGAAAATATACCCCACGCCACGCACCGTTTCGATGCGTTGGTGATCTGGATCGATCTTGGCGCGCAACCGCGACATGACCACGTCGACCACGTTGGTTTGCGGGTCGAAACTGTAATCCCAGACATGCTCCATGATCATCGTCTTGCTCACCGGCCGGCCGGTGTGACGGAGCAGAAACGCGAGCAGCGAAAATTCCCGCGGCTGCAAGTCGACCCGCTGGCCGGCGCAGGTGACTTCGCGGGAGACGAGATCGAGTGTGACGTCGCCCGCCGTCAGCCGGGTGGCTTCGGGGGACGACGTGGCGCGGCGGATCAGGGCTTGGATGCGGGCGAGCAGTTCGGAAAACGCGAAGGGCTTGGTCAGATAATCGTCGCCGCCAGCCTGAAGCCCGCGGATGCGATCGTCGACGGAGCTGCGCGCGCTCAGAAACAAAACGGGCAGGGGACGCCGCGCGGCGCGGAGGCGTTTCACCAGGCTGATGCCGTCCAACTGCGGCAGCATGACATCGACAATCAAAGCGTCGTAGTCGGTTGACTCGGCGAGGGCCAGGCCGGTCTCGCCGTCGGGGGCATGGTCGACCGCATAGCCGGCCTGCTTGAGACCGCGCACGACAAACGAGGCGATTTTGGCATCATCTTCGACGACGAGGACGCGCATAGGTTTTCTGGTTCAACAATGATTCCCGAACGGTCGAGAGGGTGTCGCGGCGGTGAGGGCGGTGGCGAGCTTGTCTTCGGAGCGGAGCGCGCTCCGGCGCGGTGACCGATCGCACCCGGGCAGAAAAAGCCCCGGCCTCCTGCGAGGCCGGGGCTGGCGTATGTCAACAACTGCACCTGAGCCTATCCCTGCTGCTGAATTGATTTAACCGGCGCGGTCGGCGTTGGATTCGTCGACGACAACGAACATCTGGCTGCCGCGGGAGTAGACGCGGACGAGCGTCTTCTTGCTGTCGGCGTTCGTGCTAAGATCGACGGCGTCCTGGACCGAGCGCACCGGCTTGCGATTGATTTCGAGGATCACGTCCCCGGCGCGAAGTCCGGCGCGGGCCGCGGCCGAGTCGGGGACCACGCTGCTAATCACCGCACCCTTGAGTTGGGCGGGAAGATTAAACTGCGACCGGACTTGCGGCGTGATCTCGTCGACGGCGACGCCGTTGAGCACCCCTTCGTCAGGCATACCGGCGTGCAGATCGTCCTCGGCGAGTCCGCGCGTTCCGCGGCCTGCTGGACGGGCCGCCGCGGTCGCGTTGATCCGCTCGACCTGGCCGGCGCGGATCACTTCGAGGTCTAGTTCCGTACCAGGCGCGATTCCGCCAACGGTGAGGGAGAGCGTTTGCGAGTCTGGAATGGCGATGCCGTTGACCGAGGCGATCACGTCACCGTTCTTGAGCCCAGCTTTCGCTGCAGGGCTGTCGGGTTGCACTTCGGAGACCAAGGCGCCCTTACGGGTCTTGAGCTCGAGTGACTCCGCGAGTGCCGCGGTGATGTCCTGCGTGCCGATGCCGAGAAAGCCGCGCACCACTTTGCCGTGTTTTACGAGACCATCGGCAACTTGACTGACGAGATTGGCCGGCACGGCGAGGCCGACGCCTTGGAAACCGCCACTGCGGCTGAGGATCGCGGTATTGATGCCGACGAGCCGTCCTTGGATATCGACCAGCGCGCCACCGGAATTGCCGGGATTGATCGCGGCATCGGTTTGCACGAAGTCCTCATAATCGAGGCCCAGGCCGGGGCGGCGGCTCTTGGCGCTGACGATCCCGGTTGTAACCGTTTGGCCAATACCGAAGGGATTGCCGATGGCGAGAACGCGATCGCCGACTTCGATTTGACCGCTGTCGGCGAAGGTGATGGCGGGAAGGTCCTCGGCGTCCACCTTGATCACGGCGATGTCAGTCTGAGGATCGCGACCGACGACCTTGGCCTTGAGTTCGCGACCGTCATCGAGGGCGACGAGCACCTCGTCGGCGCCCATGATCACATGATTATTGGTGGCGATATAGCCGTCGGCGCTAATGATGACGCCGGAGCCGAGCCCGCTGCTGGGCGGCGCCTGAATCTCGGGAACGCGACCGCCGAAGAACTGCCGGAAAGCAGGATTATCGAGGCCCGGGAACTGAGTGTTGGCGGCCGCCCGTCGGGCTTTGGTGGTGGTGGTGATCTTCACCACACTCGGGACGACGTTCTTCACCACTTGGGAGAAGCTGCCGAGTTCCATCATGCCACGATGAACGGGATCGGCGTCACGCTTGATTGTGACCGCGGGTTGGTCGGCGGATTGTTGAGATTGCGCGCCGACCGCAAATGCCCCTGCGAGAGCGAGAGCGCTTGCAGCCCAGAGGGCCTGCCGGCGGTTGAAGAGAGGAGACGTGTTAGTATTCATGGATTGGTGAGTGATGCCGACGAAGATGCCACATGCTTCTCTCAGGCGGCTTTCTGGAAGATTACAGAACTGTAAGTTTGAAGGGCGGAATTTGGGCTGCGGATCGACTTAGACGCACAAAACGGGCGGGAAAGCGCACATTCCCCGGGGCATGGAGAAGGACGCCACACCTTTCGAAGTTCGCACGTCTTTGGAGGAATTGGATTTGAGAATCGGAGCGATTGGGGGCTTGTGCGCTTGCCTGAACCCATACATTTCCGTTCTTTCCCCAAACCATGAAGCAAGCCCTTGCCCTTATCCTTGCCCTCGCGTTCACCTCCGTGTCGTTCGCGGCCAACACCCAGCCGATCGAGGACACTTTTCAGCGTTACTGGTCAGCCTTCGTAAAAAAGGATTTCGCCAAGGTGACGGCGGAGATTCTTCCCAGCGATCTGGAAGATTTGAAAAAGGCGGTTTTGCCCGTTTTCGTCGGAGCGCAAGGCCATAAGGTGAAAGAGGTTCAGGAAATCGTGGCCGCATTCTTTGGCCGCACCGTCGGCAAAGCACGCGAGACGATGTCAGCCCAAGAGGTTTTCACCGGGCTCAATCGGGTGCTGATGGTCGGCAATCCACAGCTTTTTGATATGTTGAGCGCGGCGAAGACAACGATCGTGTTCGTCCGAACCCCGGATGCGGACAACGCGGAAATTCATTTTCAGATAGTGCTACAGGGCGAAGGGGACATGGAGATCGAGTCCCTGACCAAGAAAGACGGTCGCTGGTGGATGCGGGTGAAAGAAGATCCCCGCGAGACCGCCGAAGGTTTCAAGCAGATGTTCGCCCAGACGAGCTGAGGCG
>JBBQEG010000279.1:0-7261 GCA_038320495.1 Opitutales bacterium
CGGTACGCTGGCCGGATTGGTCTGGCGCACGACGTCGGCATCGACTCCGAAAGCCGGGTCCTTGAGAAGAAAACGTTCCATGCCGAGCAGCGGCGTGCCGTCGCGGAAGGGAACGGGGAACTTGTCCTCACAGGCGCGGGAAACGAGATAGAGCAGGGATTTGTGGTAGATCTTGCCGCAATCGTCGTCCAGCTCCGCGCCATCTTTCAACGTGAACAGGATAAACTGCTCGATGCTGCGCGCGAGAATCGCCGGCTGATAATAGCGGTTGAAGTGCGCCATGGTGCAGGCGGGAGCCCATAGCGTGCAGGTGCGGACTGGAATACCGGCGGTGTGCAACGCGTCCACCAAGGGACCGAGCAAAATACTTCCGGCGCTATGGGCCGCGAGATGCACTTCGAGGCCCCGGTTGGCGGCGACGAGTTGTGCTAGCTTTTCGAATACGAGGCGGGCGCCCCCGGCGGGCTCCGCGGCCGTGGCCGGGTCCATGGCAGCGAGCGCATTCTCCTTGATCTCCCCCCAGATTTTCTTGCCGGGTAAATGGGCGATGATCTCGAGACTGTCATCGAGACGGTCGAGCATGAAATCCTTGGCAGCGTCGAGCAGACCTTCGGGCCGGCGACGATTCATGGCGTCTTCGAGTAGATTTTCGACGGTGGTCCAAAAGTCCGTCTTCCAGATAAACGCCAATGGGTAGACCTCCGCCTCGAGCAGATGGGAGCGATACTCGGCGACGCGTTGAATGGCGCCCTTCTCACTTACGAGTCCGCCGTGAGCGTAGATTAGGATGCGCTTGGTGCTCCACCCCTGGGTAATGCGCGGAAAATCCTGGGCGAAAATCGTATCGAGGTCCTCGGGCTTGGTGCCGCTCTCTCCGCCGGGGCGCAGTCGGCCTTCGTTGCCAATCCCGATCAGATGCGGCCGCAAGTCGCTGAACGAATAACTGGCCCGCGATTGTTGCACGGTGCCGGTGACCGTGACCAATCCTGCGCCTGGCATCTCGACCGGGGCACCAAGCCTCGCAACCCAGACATCATAGCCGTACTTTAACCAGTCGGTGTACGTCAGGAGGGCGAATCCATCCTTGCCCCAAGTTGGGCCCCAGGAGTTTTGAATCCAAAATCCGCGCGCTTCGAAACCTACAATCGCGAAGGCATGACCACCGAGGACTTCCTTGCCTTCGGGTCCGGGAATCAAGCCGTCGGTGCGGTTAACCTCCGACCAGCCGGAGTGAACCGTTCCCGTGGCGTAGAGAATCCCGACTTCGGCGAGCGCCGCGTGCATGGCGACGAGATTGCGGTGGTTGACGCGAAAGTATGCACCCAGCGGCCGGGCCGCGGCTTCCCGAGCGCGCGCGTGGGTGAGCGTGCCGGGATTGTTTTCCTTGTAAGGCCAGGCCGCGTCCGAACAAACACCGTGTTTATGCCAGCCCTTCATCGCGCCGCGGGCGCTCGAACCGGAATAGTCTTCCCCGGGCCACTCGTCGTAGCGGCGTGCCATCTCATAAAACATGCGCGGACTGACCGGGGTGGTATCGCGAAAGACTTTGCGCCGTTGGAAGAGAAATTGAGCGACCGCCGCGAGGCCGAACCCGGTGCACGCGCCTTCCGAAAGTTGATCGAGCACTGGCAGCTTCCGGCCTTGATATTTTTTCTTATAGTCATCGAGCGTGATGTGCTGAGGGACCTCCACGAGGGTGGGCTCGAACATCAAGTCGCGAAAATCAATGGGATCCGGCCGGGCGTTCAATTTTACAAGATCGATGGGGCGGGCCGACGCGCCCGCAGGGGCCGCGGCTTTCTTTTTCGGCGACGTGGTTCGTTTAGCGGCGGGACGGGAGGGCTTGGAGGAGCGGGAGCGGGCCATGGTGAAGAGCGGTTGGGAGGGACGAGCGAGCGTCAGAAAAAGCCGGTGTCGAATGGCCGGCGCGGGAGCGAGGTTCAGGAGGATGTTAAGCGGAACGACGCGCGGATTTCAGAGGATCGGGCGGCACAAGCCATCTGACAAATGATTGATTAACCTGCTTGCGGCGGTCTTGAGATCATTGGTTATGGCCCGGCCGGGGGGGAGGGGGGACGCCGCACGGCGAAGAGAGGTGACGGATCCAAGGTAAATCGTCGCGCGAGGGTAAGTTCAATGCATAAACCTGTATTAAGGAATAAACCTTAGCCTATATACTGAAACAGTGATCGGCGATGGTCTATATGGGCTGCCTCCGCGGTGCGCATCAGCCACGTGCCTCCGCGTCGATCGATTCCGATCGATTTGGCAGAAAAGGGGCGACAGCGAGCCGCAGTTTTGGGCCGCTCGAGGAGCCCCTTTTTTCGCCTCGAACTTCCGCGTGTGCGCCGCACGCTGGTGGAGTCATGATGACCTTCCGCGCCTGGTTCCTTACGCTCCTGACGTGGATGGTGGGGTGGGCGCCACGAGCCGGCGCGGGTGAGCCGGGCCGCGTCGCCCCGATCACTTCGGCTGCAGCGGTGAGGGCCTTTCCGCCGCCGCAGCCACCGGGGCTTTGGCCGTGCGAATTGAAGGGGTCGTACTGACGGTCGTGGACCGGACTGCATTCGTTTTACGTGATGAAACCGATGGCATCTATGTAACCGTCGCGGGGCCGATCGCGGATGTACTCCAGCCGGGGGAATGGGTTGTGGTTGAGGGTGTGACAGGCCCCGGGAATTTTGCGCCCATGGTCAAGGCGGAGAGGATGCGCCGGCTCGGCTCCAGGCAGCTGCCGCCGGCCATGCAGACGACGATCACGGATCTCGCCGGCGGGGGCTTCGACTCCAAGTGGGTCGAGCTGGAAGGCATTGTGCGCAGTTGTGTCAACGCTCACATTGGCCCGACCGGTTTCGATGAACCATCAACTGCGACGGGAACGCGTCAGTCGGAGCGGCAGAACGCATTTCTGACTCTCGCTGCCGGCGAAGTGCTATTACGGGTCAGAGTGGCTGCGACGCTCAATGTCGCCGCGCTGGTTGACGCACGCGTGCGGGTGCGGGGCGTGTGTTTCAACGAGCATAACGCCAACCGGCAATTCCTGCGCGCGGCGTTGCGGGTCTCCGGCGTGGAGGAAATCGTGGTGCTCGAGCCGCCCACACCTGCCCCCTTCGCCTTGCGTCGGCAGCGGGCGGGAGAATTGCTGCAGTTTGATCCCTTGGGTTTCACCGGTCACCGGGTCCATGTGCGTGGTGTCGTCACGCGGCATCAAGCGGGCAACGCCCTCTGGATCCGCGATGGCGATCGGGGCCTGCGAGTCGTGTCGTCGCAAGCCGGAGAAGTCGTCGGAGTGCGTGATCGCACAGACGCGGCCATCAGCGCAATCCGGCACGGCATTGTCCACCTGACCTGAGCCTGGGGTTCCCCCCGATCGGGGGATTGCGGGAGGTTCGACGCTTGTGGTTTAATATGGGCTCAGTTCACCCCCACACCAGATTGTAAACCCCACGCGGCGCTCCGTTCGTTTGCGTCGTTGTTCACCTGTTTTTCCCACGCTTCCATCTCCCTGCCGCTGTAGTCGTCTCCGACGTCAACGTGCGATTTCGACCCTTTCGCCCATGACCCCATTGCCTCACCGATTTCTTGTTCCCGTTCTGATGCTGGCATCTTTCGCGCATGCTCAAGTCGTGCCCGAGCCCGCATCGCCTCCCGCGACCGAGGTCGTCACGCTGAGCCCGTTCGTGGTCGAAACCACTCAGGACACCGGTTATCTTGCCACGAGCACACTCGCTGGGACCCGGCTTAATACGAGTCTCAAGGATGTGGGCGCGGCGGTCTCGGTATATACCGAGGAATTTCTCGCCGACATCGGGGTGCAAAACATCGAAGACATTCTCGCCTACACCGCGTCGACGGAAGGTGGCGGAGTGAACGGCAATTTTTCCGGCATCACCGGCGAATCTTCGGATGCGGCGCGTGACGACCCGTCCGGGGTGAATCGCGTCCGTGCACTCGCCACGGCCACTCGTACGCGAGACTACTTCGCTTCCGATATACCGTCCGATACCTATAATTTCGGCGCGCTCACCATTAGCCGCGGCCCCAATGCCGTCCTCGCCGGCATCGGCAGCGCGGGCGGCATTATCGACTCGGCGCTGCGCCAGGCTGGTTTCAAAGACAACAACCAGATCGTGGTCCGGGTTGGCGACTATGGCACCCACCGGCAGGAGCTGCACCTCAACAAGGTTCTGGTCCCTAACCGCTGGGCGCTGCGCATCGATCTGCTGAACGAGCGCCAAGGCTACCGTCAGGAGCCGACCTACGAGAAAGATCGCCGGCTCTATCTCGCCTCGACCTACCGTGTGCGCGATCCGAAACGGGGTGGTTTTCTTGGTCGCACCACGGTCCGCGGTAACTTTGAGGTCGGCCGCATCGAGGGCGTGCCGCCCAACATGCTGACGCCGGTCGCAAGTTTACAGTCGTGGTTCGGCAACGAGAATCCGGCAGTCGACAAATGGAGCGCCAACGGCGCGCTGCAGCGGATTTATGATGGCGCGGGGAATGTGATCGCGCCGACCAACATCGTCGCGGGGTTTCCGCTTTTCCGGAATTGGGGACTCATTTTTGCTGATCCAAACGCTACCCAGCCTGGAGTAGGCTTCACCGACCCGGACCTCGCTGCGATCCAAGGTTTCATGGGCACAATTCCAGGCGGCAATCAGGGTCCTGGCGGTTATGTGCGCTCCACGGGCGATACGAATCGTGGACGTGCTGGTTACGCGCGGACGCGACTGATGGACCGCAATATTTTTGATTTTTATGATCAGCTGATGACGGGAGCCTTTGACTTCCGTGAGCAGAAATTCGACGCGCTCGACGTGCGTCTTGAGCAACTGCTGCTGGGCGGCAAGGCCGGTTTCGAGCTCGCGTTTAACCACCAGAATTTCGAACGCCGCCGCGATTTCCCAATTACCGGCGATGAAGATACGACGAAGTTTTTGAGCATCCGTTCTGCGGCCTATCCTGAAGGTATTCCGAATCCAAACTTCGGTCGGCCGTTCATTATTTCGCGCGATGCGTTCAAGGATCAAATTAACACGACCGAGCGTGACGCGTATCAGGCGGGGGGCTTCTACCAGCACGATTTCCGGGATAGCACCTCGCGCGTCGCCAAGTGGCTTGGTCGCCATACCCTTTCGGGGCTGTTGTTCAAAACCGATATTCTTCGCGGCAACCGGACCTTCGCCAGCACGTGGGATCCTGCCGGTCAGTTGAATCCGCTCCGAAGCATTGCGGCGGGGCCGGGATTGTTCCCCACTCAGGTTAACGCCTGGTTCTATCTCGGCGACTCCATGCTCAACGTGGATCGCCTGGAGGACGTGCGACTGCAAGCCATTGGAGGCACGCGGCCGGAATTTGGCGAGACATATACCTTGCGCGTTTACGATCCTGGCTCCCGCAGCTTCGTCACCGGCGCGACTACGCCGTTGCGCATCCTGAGCAACCTGCGGGATCAACAGGAAGAAATCACCTCCGGTGCGGCCACGCTCCAGAGCCACTGGTTGAACGATCACGTCACCACCCTCTTCGGATGGCGCAAGGACACCGCGGACGCCTTTACCTCCGGCGACCTGCCGCGGCTGCCAGACGGAAATGTGGATACGTCGAAATACCAGCTTCAACCCGCGGCCACTCAGACGGTGGACAGCTGGACGAAAAGTGTCGTCGTGAAATACCCGAAAAAGTTTCTCCCTCCCTTGCCGGAGGGCACTGAGCTTCGCGGCTATTGGAACGACTCGGAGAATTTCAATCCCGTCGGCCAGCGGCGCAACGTATGGAACGAGGAGCTCGGTTCCCCATCCGCCTCCACCCGGGAATACGGCGTGATGCTCACGCTTTTCCGCGGCAAAGTTGATCTGCGCGTCAACCGTTTTGAGACGCGAATCTCGTCCGACTCCATTGCCGGCGTCGGCAACCCCTACGGGTATTTCAACACCATGATTGTCCGGACGGTGTCGGCGCACCAGAGCAGCCTGCGACCCGCGGATTATGGCTACGTGCATCCGACGTTTAATACTTTCGAGGATGTGGCTCGCGCATTTTACGCCACGATGCCGGCACGCTTGGCACGAAACGTCGGTCCGGAGAGTAATTTCGAGCCCAAATTTATTGGGACAGGTAATTCGTTTGGGTGGGAGCCTGATACAATAACAAATCGCGCGTCGGTCAGTGACACCGTTTCGACCGGGGTCGAAATTGAAGGCGTCTGGAACCCCACCCGCAACTGGCGTATCGCCGTCAATGTGGCGAAGAACGAGGCCGTGAAAGCCAACGTCGCTCAGGAGGAGCTTGATTTCGCCTATACGTGGATCGCCAATACGCAGACGATGTTTGACGGTGCCCTTCTCCGCGGCTGGCGCAATCCGCCTTCGGAAAGCGCAACCTTGCTCGGCCAGTACCAGGGTGAAGTATCCAATATTGAGACGGCCGCGGCACTGTCCGGCACCAAGGCGCCAGAGATCCGGACGTGGCGCGCGAATCTCGTGACGCGTTACGAGTTCAGTGAAGGTCGGCTGCGCGGCTTCAGCATTGGCGGGGCTGCACGCTGGCAGGACAAACTGGGCATCGGTTATCCGTTCGTGGTCGATGCCACCGGCAAAGACGTCGCGGATCTGGCAAATCCCTATTTCGGTCCGGATGAGCTGCAGGTGGATCTTTCGTTTGGTTATCGTCGCCGCCTCGAGATCTTCGGAGGCAAGGTCGACTGGAACCTCGGCATCAACATTCGCAACGCGATCGCGAGTGATGATCTGATCCCCATCGTCGCGAATGCCGACGGCCGCTACGGCACGGTGCGCATCCCGCCGCATCGGGTTTGGAGCATCAGTAATTCGTTCCGGTTCTGAGGTCACCGCGAAGGATTGTTGGAAACCAGAAACGGCAAGGGGCGGAGGCCGGGCGCGCGGGAGAGCAATTAACGCCCTGCCATGGCAAGCAACCCAAGCACAGCGGCGGGCAAAACGTGGTCACCGCCGTCAGCGCGCCTGGCCTGCACTATCTGGGCAGCGTCGTCGTGCCGGAAAAAACCAACGAAATCCCCGCGGTGCGCGACTTGTGCGAGCGACTCGATTTGCAAGGGCGGCTAGTGAGTATCGACGCCCTGCATACTCAGACCCAGACCGCGCGCGCAGTGGTGCTTGAGCACGGCGGCGACTATCTGCTCACCGTCAAAGCGAACCCGCCTGGCCTCCAAGCCACCGTGCAAGCGCAGGTGCCCGACCCGAGCTCCCCTTTTTTGATCCCCTGCAAGATCCTGCGGCGG
>JBBQEG010000280.1:0-7237 GCA_038320495.1 Opitutales bacterium
GCTCATGGCGCAGCGGCGGCGAACGGGCGACCGGTTCTCGCTGACCAAGGAATTTAGAAGCATCTGAATGGAGACTCTCGGCCCCTGGCCCCCGGCGCCCCGACTCAAACCGCTTTACGTGGAGGGCGCGGAGGTCGACCCGTATGGTAGCGACGACCTGAGGGGTGGGACCGGAGGAGGACGTTGAGCACGTGAAGCGTCGGGGCCTTGCCGGAATATTTCACCTTCTGGCGTGAACGTTCTATCCGCTTTGTACGTCTATTATAACCTTGTCATTGCGAGGAGCGCAGCGACGAAGCAATCCATCTACCTGGATCGCCACGCCCTAGTTCCTCGGGCTTCGCGATGACAAATCAGAGTGCGAAATATCTGGGCGAGCGACATCTGGTGGGGCAGAGCATTGCCGGATGAAAACGTGGCGGAACGTTTCCCCCGGCTTCTATATCAATCCAAATTTCGCCTCGTTGGGCGCGCGTTGCACGAGGTCTCCCCGACGATAGAATTTCACCAACGCAGTATAATACACGAACTGACTGAGGCCGAGCAGCATCACCGCGAGGGCACCGGCACCGGGAGAAAAAAAGAGGGAAGGCCACTCCCGGGCGAGTTGGTTCCACGCCAACGCTCCGGTGAGCGCGAGCAGGGTGCATAGGATTGGAATTTTGGGCTCGCGTTGCACTTCACCGTGAAGGTGCGCCCACTGGATCAACGGAGCGAAAATGAGCGCCAGTGACAGAGCCGCGGCCGAAGCTCCAAATTCTGCCCAGTGCAGTTCCAGTCCGAGCCAAAGGGCGCTGATCACGGCGCCCAGCCACGTGGCCGCGAGAACGATGGCGAAACTAATGGTGAGTTGCCACGCCGAGGTCGCGAAATTCACTCGTGCCCGTCGGGTGCGCGAAAGTGGATAGAGTACGCCCGCGCGGAGTCCGCTGGCGCGTTGCGCCCAGAGTAGAAGAAGGAGAATAAATGATGTGCTGCCGGTGTAGGCTGATCACCCGCGCTGAGTTGAATGATCTTTCGGCTGACATCCAAATCGAGTTCGTCCAGCAGGCGGCGCTCCCGGGACACGTCCCATTTGGAATAGAATGACGCCGTGTAATCTAGGTGTTGGCGGACCGTCATCCAGTCGAGAAAACGTCCCTCCTGAAAGACAGCACCCAAGTGCTCGAGCTGGGGCACATCAAGGTCGCCACTTGCCTGGCCCAGCGTGAGACAGGAACCTGACGTCGGAAGGAGCAGTCCACAGGCGAGATTGATCAAGGTGGATTTTCCGGCGCCATTGCGGCCGAGCAGTCCCACGATGCGGCCGGCGGGAATTTCGAGTGTCAGGGCGTTGAGCGCAAGATGGTCACCAAATTGTTTGGTGAGCGCGCGGGTAGCCAGGGGCGAGTTCATGGGGGAAATTAAGAGCGTTCCTGCTCGAGTAGCTCGCGCAGGATCTTCACGGCTTGGGTGGAGGAAATGCCGAGTTGTTGGATAACCGCCACCGGGCCGGCGAGGCTGCGGCGCAGTTGATCCAATTTTTGAAGCTCAATGTCGTCGGCGTGAAGGGCGCGCACGACCAAGGTCTGCCCACGACGTCGCTCGAGCACGCCATCATGCTCAAGCAGGCTATAGGCTTTACTGATCGTCATCGGATTCAGGGATAGCTCGGCGGACAGCGCCCGCGTTGACGGCATCTCGTCCCCGGGTGTCAGGACGCCACTGGCGATTTGCAGCCGGATCTGATCCAGAATCTGCCGGTACGCCGGCACGCCGTTGTGGTGATCGATCGCAAGCAGCATGGCAGATTGATTGGTGTATTAATGTAGTAATACACTACGGCAAGTTTTTTCTCGAAAAGAACGAGAGTTCGCCTGCGAGGCAGGCGCCTCCGCGACCGTTCAGGGCGCCGGTGAGGGCGTCGGGGGCGCGCGGTTGAGGGCGGCGCCGAGCCAACCTCCGCCGCGACGTTTGTAGGCTTCGAAGTGTTCGGGACCCAGCACTTGGATCAAGCGGTCGCGCGCCTCGATGCCGAGAGCGGACGCTTGGGCGTCGCGCTGGTTGGCGGTTAGGTCCCGGTTGCGGTCGATGGCGGACAGCTTCGGACTGAATTCCTTTTGCACGGCGATGACCTCGGCGGCGGCGTTCAGAGGTAGGTTCACGCTGGCAGTAAACCCCCGGGTTTGCTGCAGCAGGTGATCGTTTGCCTCTTTCATTTCCGCGTAGCGGGCGTCGCCCAGGATCCGGCGCAGTGCGACATCGAGTTGCTGCGCGGAACTTTCTCTGAGTCGACGCGACTCGGCTTGATTGAATGAGGGCGGGCCATCCGGGCTTCCTGTTGTAGTATCGAGCACTGCTTTATAGGCTGGGTACAGCGCCAGAAACTCCGCCTCGGTGGCCGCAAACTGTCCGAGTTCCCCGCGCAAGCGGTGAGCGGCGGTGCTGTTGCGGAGGTCGTAATTATATAACTCGTCCGGCGTCAGGGCGCGTTCCAGATCAGCCCGTTTTTCCTTGGCCAGAAAGAGCGCGCGAGCGCGGTATTCCGGGGAGGAGCGATCCACACCATCAGCAAAGAGCTGCTCTTCAAGATCGCTATAGTCAGTGAAAATTCGCTTGAGCGCTGTTACCTTTTCATCGGATAGTCCGCCAAACTGCCGCTGTTGCGCGATGCTATCGGACTCCAGTCCTTCGCGCATGATCTCGCGAACGACCTGGCGTTGTTCGAGCTCGAGTGCGCGTAGAGCGGCTGGATCCGCCAGATCGGGACGATTGACCGGGTTGCGCCAATATTCATCCGGACCGGGTTGGGGCGACAAGGCGTCGCGCCGGCGCTGAAAGCTCTGGTGAATGACCATCGTGAGCGCGGCGCGGACAGCGTCGGACGAAAGGCCCAGCGCTTCAAGTTGGGTTCGAAGAGTGCGAAACTCGGCCTCCGTCGAAGGATGCGGGTTGAAGGCCGAATCCGTTGTGGTGGTGGCCGGAGGAGGCTCGGGTGCGACGCCAATCGCGGAGGGCGAGGGCCTGGCGGCCCGCGGTGCAGGCGCCCAGCTGGCCGCGCGCCACTGGCGGGCCAACCAGACATTGGCGGCCACGGAAATGAGGATTACGATGAGAGCGAGCAGACGAAACATGGACACAAGACGCGAGGCGGCGATGGGTGAATGGGCGTTCGAGCCGAGCGACGATTGTCTATATACAAAGAGAGCCTGGTTCGCTCAGTCCGGGATGAGGAGCGCGGACGGGGACACGGGTGTGACGCTGTTCACTCGATCGGGTTCCTGGATTACGGCAAGATTTTGGGGATGCCGGGCGTGGCGAGTCTGCCTGTGCGAGACGGAGGGACAGACAGGAATGTCTGTTTCACACGGGCAGGGTTACCAAGAGAAGAAAGCGGATTCGCGTGGGAGAAAAATCCACAGTACATGCATTCAGTGTAATTTCGCCGAAGTGCATGACGGCGCGCGTTTGCATGGTTTCGCAGCTGACTTCTTCTTGTTGCTCCACAATGACGGTTCCTCTCGTGAGTTTTCCTCCTGATTCCGAATTGCCTTATACCGACACCAAGCCGCAAGGCTCGGCGGACTTCTATTTCGCGACCAACGCGACCTTTCGGTTTCTCATTGGCCGCTTTGGCGTGGACGGATGGCGGCGCTATCTTGAGGAGATGGGGCGCAGCTATTTTGCGCCGGTGAACGCGCGGTGGCGCGAGGGAGGCCTGCCGGCGTTGGTGCGGTACTGGCGGGCGTTCTTCGCGGCGGAACCTGGAGCGCGAGTCGAGGTGATCGAGCACGCGGACCGGGTCGAGGTATGCGTGCACGAGTGTCCGGCGATCAAGCATCTCCGCGCTGGTGGCCGCGAGATCGTGCGGGAGTATTGCCAGCACTGTTATCACTTGGGCAACGCGCGGGCGACTGCGGCTGGATTGACGATGCGGTTGCACGGGGGCAACGGCTCCTGCCGGCACATCTTTGCCAGGGCGGGAGCGGCGTTGGCGCCGCAGGTGTTCAGCGAGATCGAGGAGGCGCGGTCATGATCGGCTGTTACGATTTCTGTGCGCACTATGAATGGACCTTTGCCTGGCTGGAGCGGGAAGGCGGGGAGGCGTTGGTACGCGACTACTGGAACGAGGCGATCAATCACGACAGCCAGCGTCACGCGCGGGAGCTGATCGAAAGCGAGGGCTTCGCGGGCATGGCGAAATATTGGGGCCACACGCTGGTGGAAGAATCGCCGGACCTGGGTTTCAAGATTACGGAGCAACCGGGAGTGTTTCGCCTCGATATGCATGATTGCCCGTCCAAGGGCTTTCTCATTCGGAACGGCCTCCAGCAATATCATGATTACTGTGATCACTGCATGGGTTGGGTGGGACCGATGATGAAGAACGCCGGGTTCGTGATCGACCATGAGCATAACCATTGTGGTCAGTGCTGGTGGGAGATGCGGAAGGCGGGTTCCCCGGGCGGACACTCGAGCCCGGGGGCGGTCTCAGGTGCAAGCGATGTTCGCTTGAAACCGGATTGGATTCCGCCCGCGGCCATCCTCGATCGTTATAGTAAAGCGACCGATCTGGATCAGAAGCTGAAGTGCGGCGAATTTGGAGGGCTTGGGGTGAAGGGTGAAACAGACATTCCTGTCTGTTTTGCCTAATGTGAGTTGGTGATCCGGCGGACCTTTTCCGGACGGACAGACAGGAATGTCCGCCTCACTTTGAGCTATTCGCCGAGACCGGTGGCCATGGTCTTCGCGAACTCCGGCATCATCTTCATGACGGCGCCGAAGTCACTGCCGTGCGCGATCAGGCGGGCGCCCTTTCTCTTCAGCGCGGCGATGTCTTCCGCGGTGCCGGACGGGCGGCCCCAGGCGATGCCGTGCCGCGCCGCGGCGGCGGCGACCGCATCCTCGGCGGCGACCATCTTGGGGCTCGTCCAATCCATCGGGCATTCCAAACGAAGCGAAAGATCGCCCGGCCCAATGAAGAGCCCGTCGACCCCGGGAATGGCAGCAATGCTGTCCACCGCGGCGACGGCCTCGGGAGTTTCAATTTGCAGCATCAGAAATGTCTCCGCATTCGCGGCGGCCGCATACATGGCGGTGCCGGCCAGATAGAAATTGTTGTCGAGGCCGGCGCCATCGAGACCGCGTTGACCCAGGGGTGGGAACTTCGTGGCGCGGACCAGCGCGGCGGCATCCTCCGGCGTGTTGACGTGCGGGATCATCAGACCGCTCGCGCCGTCTTCGAGCAGATGATACAGCTCGGTGGCGTTGCGGCTGCCGGTGCGAACGATGCAGTCGATGTTCGCCAGATGGTGAAAAGCGATGAGGCGCTGCAACTCCCGGCGTTCCCACGTGCTGTGTTCGGAGTCGAGCCAGATAGCGTCGAACCCCGCCTGGGCGGCGTGGGCTGGCAGCATCGTGGTCGGATAATAAAGACAGGCAATGCGGGCGACCTTGCCTTGTTGGATCCGGGAGCGAATGAGTGACGGACGCATGGAGGTGAGAGCGGCGAGCAAGTGCGGTCCGTCCGCTAAGGACAATCCGGGAAACAGTGTATATCATGTGACCAGTGGGTGGGAGTTGCCTGGCGCCGACGCGGAAAGGGTTTGCACCAGAGCCGGCTGGCGAGGGCAGGATCAACGTGAATCAAACGTGTTTTCAGGTGTGGTCCAAGATTTCTCCGGCACAGAAGCGGCGAGGGCACGGAATCTCGGTCGACAACCGTCAGCGGCTCGGCCCGACTTTCGGCGGTGAGGCTCGCCTCACGGCCGTTTTCAACCCTCCTTGTTCCCATGACCGCTTTCCACTCTTCCAGTGAGGTTTCACTTTCCCGTCGCGAATGGCTCCAACGCACGACCGGGGGCGCAGGCTTGCTCGCGTTGAGTGGTCTGGGGGGCTCGTTACTGGCGCAGCAGCCCGCGAAGAGTGGAAAGGTGGGGACGCCGCCGCCAACCCGACCGCCGTTGCAACCGGTGGATCTCGGGGAGCATCCGCCCGGCGTTGAGCGTCTCGATCTGTTTTTGTTGTTGGGGCAGTCCAATATGAAAGGCCGCGGGGTGATGCCGGACGAGCCGAAGCGCGATCCGCGGCCGCGATCACGGCAGGTATCCGTCGGGCTTGTTCAACCAGAGTCCGGTGTCGGTTGCTGCGACACAGAACTCTCAGAGTCGGGCTTTTTTCAGGACAATGCCAGCGCGCTCTGCTCCGCGTCCGCCTCAAAGGTATGCAACGTAATCGAGTAATCTCGGATGAGCTTCTCGACTCGAGTACTCGGACAATTGCCAACGCGTAGCCAGACGACTTTGGGCGGCGCTCCAAAGAGCAAGCTACGCTGCTGAAAATCTGAATCCTTGGAGAGGATCGTAAATCCATGTTCACGTGCATAGCTCCAAATCAAACCATCGTCCGACCGCATCAACCCGACATTCTTCACGTGAGTGCTTTCTGGAAATAAATCCGAAAGACGCGAGACCAGAGCACTCGAAAGGTTCTGGTCGAATAACAGTTTCATCCGCCAACGACTGCCAGCTTTCGCTCACGATCAGCAGCAAACGCCAAGCACGCTCGGATGTCTTCGTCTGTCAGTTCGGGAAAGTCGGCCAAGATCTCGGCAACGGACATCCCTCCTGCGAGATACTCAAGCACGTCGGTGACGGTGATGCGCATTCCACGGATGCACGGCTTACCGCTTCGCTTTCCGGATTCGATCGTGATGATGCCCCGATAGTCCATACGCCGAAAGTGTGCCCGATAGCGACATCGGTCAAGGCAGTGATTTTGCACCGGGTGGTCAGGAGGCCTTGCGGCCTCCTTTCCCCCTAAGAACCGTGCGTGAGAGTTTCCCCTCACACGGCTCGCGCATTTCTAGAAGCGACACGGTAGGGGACGCTCCGGCAATGACCATGGATGGGCTCATATCTGAAACGAGAGGCAGGCCGATCCGAGGGGGTCCGTGAATTGTGAATGCCATTCCAGCGGAGGCAGGGGCAGTGTCGGACTGAGATAAGCCAGATTGTGCAGCGGCACCTTGAATTGGGGTGATAGTGGGCTCGCATAGTCGCCAGAGGGGGCGTCGGTTTCGCTCATGGTTCGACGGCTGCGTATCCAGTTGCCCGGCGCCCGGTATCACGTCATCAACCGGGGCAACCTTCAGCACGTCATCTTTGCGACGGACGGTGCCTGGCGAGCGGTCATCGGCGTCATAGGCTGCATCTGAAGGCCAATAACAATTCACGGACTGACCCCGTCGGACTGACTC
>JBBQEG010000281.1:0-7230 GCA_038320495.1 Opitutales bacterium
CGAGGACGACGTCGTCGTGGAACTCGAAGGCGAGCAACGCCTCCTCTATGAGGCCGAGTTGAAGCGCGCCCGTGCGCAACTGCTCGGCGTCGACACGCACCAGGCGCTCGCCGCCGTGCGTTTCAACGTGCTCTCGAGCCTACTCCGGCTGCGGCAAATCTGCTGCCACCCGGCCCTCGTCGATCCGGCGCACCGCAACCTGCCCAGCGCGAAACTCGAGGCGCTGATGGAACGACTCGAGGAATTGCGCGACGAAGGCCATCAGGTTTTGGTTTTCAGCCAGTTTGTGGAGATGCTCGAAATCATCCGCGACCGCCTCTTCGCCTCGGATATTGGACACCTGATTCTGACCGGAAAGACCGAGAACCGCGCCGAGTTGGTGGATGAGTTTCAACGCGATCGCACCAAGACCGTGTTCCTCCTTTCCCTCAAAGCCGCGGGCTTCGGACTCAACCTGACGGCGGCGAGTTACGTGATTCTCTACGATCCTTGGTGGAATCCTGCCGCGGAAGCGCAGGCCATCGACCGAACCCATCGCATCGGGCAGACCCAGCCGGTGGTGGCGTATCGATTGCTCGCCGAGAACACCGTCGAAGAAAAGATCCGCATCCTCCAACGCGACAAAGCGGCTCTGGCCGCCGCGGTCGTGCAGGAAGAGTCCCTCGCGAGCATCCTCGATCTCGATAGCTTGCGGGAGATCTTTTCGTAGCCGTTACGTGAGGTGGGGTCACTCCCGCTCGGAAATTCAGAACACGGGGACCCGCCGTTTCGCTGTCGTTGAGGTTCCACCTTCCGATGGAGTCAGCCTCCGCCAAGCCGACAATTGGCGGAGTAAAGGTCGTCCCCACCATGGATTTCGCGCCTTGAAACTCGTCCTTTCGGCGGAGGAGAGTCTGTGCCCGCTTACCGCCATGTCCGATCCCGCACCGTCATCGCCACCCCTGTCAGCGAGCGGCGGCTCCGATTGAATCGGAGCGTTCGGCGACCGCCTTCAATGTTGCGGGCCGGGGAATCACAGGGCCAAGCTGGCCGCCACCTGAAGCTTGGGCAATCGGCAAAAAGATCGGCGATAAACAGGCACGCAGCGCCTTCGATTTTTCTTTAACCATCTTTCCCTATGCGCATAACGCTGTTCATAGAACGGCATAAAGATCGGCAAAAATGCTCACTAAAACGGCCATAGAGCCTGTCATTCCGACCCAGAAGCTCCGGCCTCTGGAGGACTTGGCCTGCACGATCGTCGAACGAGCCGCTCGCCTTTCGGTCAAGCTGCGCGAGCCGTTGCGCGTCCAGGTCGCCGAGTTGACCCGCTGGATGCACTGTTACTACTCCAATCTGATCGAAGGCCAGCAGACACGCGTCCGGGATATCGAAGCGGCGCTCAGAAAAGATTTCGCGGCCGAGCCGAAGAAACGCGATCTGCAGCAGCTTTCGCTGGCGCATTTGGAGGTGCAGCGATGGGCATCAGCTCAAGCGGATTCACCCTTCGCACCCGAGTTCATTCGCGAGCTGCACCGGCGATTCTACGCGAAGCTACCCGAGGCGATGCGCGTTGCGACCACCTCTAAAGGGGAAAAAACGCTGCTCACTCCCGGCGAGTTGCGAGACCGCGACGTGGAGGTGGGGACGCATGTGGGACCGCCGCACGAACTCGTCCCGGATTTACTCGGCCATTTCCAATGGCGCTACGAGTCAGCGGATTTTTCGCGCATCCAACGCATCATCGCCATCGGCGCGAGCCACCATCGCCTGGCATGGATTCACCCGTTTCGCGACGGCAACGGCCGTGCGGTGAGGCTTTTTTCGGACGCGGTGATCCGGCAACTCGGGATCGACGGCGGCGGCTTGTGGTCGCTCTCGCGCGGACTCGCGAGGAATCGGACTGAATATTACGAGCGTTTGTCCAATGCGGACCATGAGCGTAGCAGTTCGGGCGCGGACGACGTCCGAGGTCATCTCAGTGAACGCGCGCTCTGGGATTTCTGCGAGTTCACGCTGCGCGTGATGGCGGACCAAATCACTTTCATGGAGCAATTGCTCGACCTCGACGACCTCGAGCGGCGGATCGGGCACTACGTCCGCGTCGTGGACGCTCAAGTCGCTCCGGAAGCAGACCGCATCTTCCTGCTGCTGCGCGAAGCACTCCTCCGCGGCGAATTTCCCCGCGGCGAAGCCGCACGCATCGTGGGCGCGAGCGACCGCACCGGTCGTTCCGTGCTGACCCTTGCGATCGACGCGGGCCTGCTCGTCTCCGATACGCCCAAGGCCCCCGTAAGGCTCGGCCTGCCGGCAAAAGTGCACGAAACTTATTTTCCTCAGCTCTTCCCTCTCAATCAAGTCACGGGAGAGATCGGCTAGCATGTTCGGCTCCCTTTTCAAAGGCCGGCTTGGCGAGAAGGTCACCCAGTTTGGATTGTGGCAGCACTTGGATGAGCAAGTTTACCGGCGTTTTGATGACGTGATCGTCCCGGCGCGCTTGGCTGCAAGGGCTTCCCAAGATGCCGATTCGTTCGCTCAAGCGACGGCTTATAATGATGCGCATCCGCGTGCGATCTTCATCGCGAATTTGGGCACGTTTTGTTGCCCGAGGCGGCGGCTGACGTGGTGGCGCTTGCCGGCAACATCGACCTCGGCATTCGTGGGGTTGCATGGGCACGCATGACATTCCCTGACGTGCCGGTGCTCTACGTCGCCGGGAACCACGAGCACTACGACGAGCGCATCGGGCTGCTCCACGAAAGACTGAGGGAAGCCGCCGCGGGTTCGAACGTCCACATCCTTGAAAACGAAACATTCGAGTTGAACGGTTATCGCTTTTTCGGCGCCACCCTTTGGACCGACTCCAGCCTTCTCGGCGATCGTCAGACCTTGATGTTTGCAGCTGGGTCGAAGGAGAAAGGGACGGGGTCATGACAACGCCCTGAAAAATTTCGGTTATCTCGCTCTCGCACTTCGCGTCACAGCAAGGCACGCAGTGCGCAATTCCGGCGACAGTTTGGGCCACGCTTCTATCACTTCTCGCAGTTCCTCGAGTTTTTGTGTGCGCGGTTGGGTGTCTTCCGATTTTTCGAACTCGGAAACGACGATCTCCACGCACGCTTGGAGAAAAGCAAGTGCTGTTCAAATCCAGCGCCTTCCCCGCGCCTGCACTTGCACGGCACAAATGTGCCGGTTTACGGTCCGGGTATCACGTGAAAAAGGTCTTCCGCTCTTTGCCCATCGGGCTGGTTCTGCTTCTCGCCGGCTGCTCCAGCACCTACTACAATACGATGGAGAAGTTTGGCATCGCCAAACGCGAAATCCTGGCGGACCGCGTCGACGACACGCGGAAAGCTCAAGAGGAAGCCAAAGTACAGTTCGCCGATGCGCTGGAGCAGTTTCTCGCTCTCACCCAGGTCGACGGCGGCGATCTGCAGCGAAAGTACGACAGCCTGAACACTCAGTTCAAACGAAGTGAAGCTCGGGCAAAAGAAGTGCGCGATCGCATCACGTCGGTGGAAAGCGTGGCGGAAGCGCTCTTCCGCGAGTGGAGACAGGAGCTCGCCCAGTATACCAACCCGACCCTGCGCAGCGAAAGCCAGCGTCAGCTCGATACGACGCGCCAACGTTACGAAACGCTCATCGACTTGATGCGCCGCGCCGCCGCGCGCATGGATCCCATCATCGCGACCTTCCGCGATCAGGTGCTGTTTCTGAAGCACAATCTCAACGCCAGCGCGATCGCTTCCTTGGGCACGACGCAGCGCACGCTGGAGGCTGATATTTCCCGCCTGATTTCGGATATGGAGACGTCGATCCGTGAGGCCGAACGCTTTATTCGCGACCTGAAAACCGGGACTTAATCACCCCGGGCGCAGCTCACCCGCGTCCCGCGACCAGCATGATCCGCCCCGTGGCGCGGCAGCGGTGAGATGTCGCACGGCGACCCTCTTGCGCGCGAGTTCGCCGCCGCATTCCGGTGACCCGCGATCGAGGTCGCGACACGTTTGGGGACGGCTCTCGTAGATCGTGCAGAAGAAATCGACCTGCCCCGTCGCGTCGTACTCCACGTTCAGCGCCGCGCAATGGCCGGCAGTCATGCGCATAAAGGCGCGATTGCCGATAAACTGGGCGAGGGCTTCCACCTTCGGCCCGAGCCGCGTCCAATCGGTTCCGCTGACGCGAACGTAGGTCGGTGACTCTGAAAAACAGCAAACGCCACAGCGCCGGCACTCGGCCGGACCCGACGGCGTTTTGTTCTCGTCAGCGTTCACGCAGGCCTGAACCATCCCCGGCAAGGCGCTGCCCGGGAGAGGTCAGTGAGGAAGAGGAAGGAGCGAATCATCAAGGTCAGGACGAGAGAGACATCGCTGCGCGTGAAACGCTCCTCAGTTTTAGAAATCCAGGGTCGTCGTCAGGCGAAAGCTGCGGGGCTCGTTTAAGTACACCCGCCGAACGCCGGTATAATTGTCATTATAGCGGCCGACGTTGGCCAGGTACGAATTCGTGATGTTTTTCACGTTCAGCTGCACGGTCGCGCTGATTTTCGACCGTGGCACCCGGAAACGGTAGCCGGTGAACGCATCGCCCATGAGCGATTCGTTGCCCCAATACACCTGACCCGTCGCAATGTCCTGGCTCATGAAATTCTTGCCATTATAGCGAGCCGACGCGCCGACGAACAAGCCCCGCAGTCTACTCTCCTGGTCGAATTTATAGCGGATCGTGCCATTCATTTTGTGCGGCCGCGTCCCGAATGGCGCGTTCTGCCGATCGACCTGGAAAGACAATTCGCTGTCGAGATCCACCACGGCCTGATCGAAGACGGCAAGTTCCGCCGGGTTGTTGGCGAGCAGCGGGCGCCATTGCGGAATGCGCTCGCCGAAGAATTCGAAGACTTCCCGGAAGAAGTTTTCGCGCCGCCGCTTTGAGTTGGAATAGCTGGCGCGAAGCGAGAGATTCTTCGTGGGATTCGCGACCACCTCGACTTCGAGTCCTTCGGTGAACACGTCGATGGTTGCCGTCGTCCAGGTGATCGCCTGGCGATCGTAGTCAGCCTGCGAGATCTTTCCCGCGTCGAGTAATGTATCCAGCATGGTGGCGAGATTGTCGACGCCCAGTGCGTTGCTGCCAGGAAGGATTGGCGTGTCGTTTAGCTGCTTCGTTTGAAACCAGGTCGTGCGGATGAAAAGCCGATCATCGCCGAGCACATCGAGCATAAAGCCGTAATCGCGACCTTTCCCCTCGGTTGGGCCGCCCACATCACCGGTCGGCAGCACCGTGCGGTCGAACCGCGGCTGGCCGTTGTTTTTCGACATGTTATAGAAAACCGACAGCCGCTTCGTCGCATGCAACACGGCGCCGGCGGTGAACGTCGTCGGCTTGTAGTTGTGATTCACATACTGGCCGTTGAAATACCACTCGTTGACCGCCACTTCCCCGGACAGAACGCGGGGGTCATTCCGATCGCTGATCCGAGACTCCTGCTCATTCTTGAACTTAATCTCATCCCGGCGGGCACCGAGGGTGGTGACCAACCGATCCTTGAACCAAAAACTCTGACTCGCGACCATCATGGAGCTGATATCCTTGATGGTGTGCGTATTCGCGCGGGCGCGGGAAGCATAGGTCGCGTGAATCCGGCGATTATTCCACGTGTACTCCGGGATCGGAATGCTTGGGTCACTGGGATAGTAGGTCGTGAAGTCGCCCGGCGTGATATAGTTACGGCGGAACAACTGATTCTGTGCGTTCTCCGCCACGTTCGCGTTCGTGATCGGCACGTTATTTTCATCGACGAGCGTTTCGTTGCGCCAGCGGCGACGGCGATCCTGCGAGGAATCCTCCAACAAACCCGCGACCCGATGGCGGCCATACCAGCGATTGGACTTACCCACGTCCCAAGCCAGGCTGAGTCGGTAGGTTTCGTTTTCCGTGAGGATCCAATCCTTGAACCAGTTCGATTCGAAATAGAGCTGCCCCGCATAAGGGTTGGGCACCGTGCCGGCGGCGCCATCCGGACTCGGCAGGGTGAGATTCGGATCGGCCCGCAGGTTAGCCCCGGCGATCGCCATGCCGTCCGCTTCGACGTCGGTGGAGTTGCGAAAGTACGCCAGCTCGAGCACGACACTCTTGGGCAGCCGCTGTTGCACGGTGATCTGGCGCGTATTGAACGTTTGGTGACGCACCCCGCCGGGGCCGGTCACCGAATAACCATAGGGTGAAACCGATGGAGGCAACAGCGTCTCCGCGCCATAGCGATTGATCGACTCGAACTCGCCCCGGTAATTATAGACGGTGCCCTCCTGCTGGTTGAACGTGAACCGGTTGTTGTTGGCGTTGAATCGCGCCGTGCCGGGGCGGACGGCGGTGGCGTCGAAGACCGGACCGCCCGCGTCCTGCCATCCCGTGACCTGATCCTGGCCGTTCCAGCCGAGGGTAAGGCTGTTGTCCATATGGCCCTTTTCGAACGAGACATGAACAGTGGTGTGCTTGAATGGCTGATACCCCACCGCCGCCGTCCACCGCACTTGATCATTGAACATCCAGTGCCGCCAACCCTCGTTGTTTTGATAGACGCCGAGCAGGCGCAACGAAAGCTTTCGGGGAACGATCACCTGGTTGTGATCCGCCTCGTAACGCTCGAAGTTCCAGGAACCGAACACCGTCTTAACGGTGGTGCGTTTGCGGTTGAGATTGGCTTTCTTTCCGCTCAGTGAAACCAGCCCGCCGGCCTGGCCGAGCCCGAAGAGAATGGAGTTGGGACCGCTCGCAACCTCGGCGCGCTCCACGTTATAGAGATCAACCGGTACATTCGACTCGACGAAATCGCGGGAAGCTCCCGCCGGCGATCCGCGCATGCGGAACGAATAGTCGTTACCATCGGCGCCGCGACCCTGCGGGTTGTTGAAACCCGCATTGGAATCCTCGACGTCGATTTCGACATTGGTCGCATGCGCCAGCATTTCCTCGAGATTCGTGGCGCCGATGTCGGATAAAAATTCGGGGGTGAAGGCCGACACCGACGCAGGAGTGTCCTTGAGTCGCGAATTAAGCCGGCTGCCGCTGGTGGTATTGCCGGCCTGGTAGCCGACGTCATCTTCCGCACGAACCTCGAACGGCGAAAGTTCGACGGCGGGCGCCGCGGGTTGATCATTCGGCCTCGAGGCCGGAGCGCTCTGACCCTGGGCGCCGGGCACGGAAGCCGCGAGGGCCGATAAACTGACGAGTAAGGCACGCGCACACGCGCGT
>JBBQEG010000282.1:0-7172 GCA_038320495.1 Opitutales bacterium
GGCAAACTGGATTTCATCTGTCATTGCGAGAAGCGTAGGGCAGGTCTGTGACCTGCCTACGGCGGGTCACAGACCCGCCCCACTTTAATCCATCTAGCTGGATCGCCGCGCCCTCGTTCCTCGGGCTCGCAATGACAATGATCGGGTGTGAAATCTCCCGGCTAACCTCTTCAACGCCCAGGCGCGCGCTCAATTTTTCTTCCCATGCGTATCACGGAAATGCACATCACGCCGATCGCTCTCGGCGATCCTCCGCTCCTCAACGCCGCCGGGCTGCACGCCCCGTATTGCTTGCGGACGGTAGTGGAGTTGACGACGGACAACGGCCTCACCGGTCTGGCCGAGGTGCCCGGAAGCATCGCGGTCGATGCGGCGTTGGCCGCAGTGCGCGATACGGTCATCGGAAGCGATCCGCTGAACTGGTACGCGTTGCGCAACCAGCTCGCCGCCCGGTGCTCGCCGGAAACCTCGGCGTCCCGTGGTGACAAACCCTGGGACGGACGGACGCGCGTCCAAGTGTTCAGCGCGATGGATGTCGCCTGTCTCGACTTGCAAGGCAAGGCGTTCGGCGTGCCCGTGGCGACGCTCCTCGGCGGGATCGTTCGCGAGCGTGTCCCTTATTCGGCGTACTTGTTTTATAAATACGAAGGCGCCGGCGGACCGCTGGCGTTCGGTACGGATCCCGCCGCCACCGGCTGGACCGCCGCCCGTCAGAAGGCCGCGTTGGATCCGGAGGGCGTCGTCACCCAAGCGGTCGCGATGGTGAAGGAGTTCGGCTTCCAATCCATCAAGTTAAAAGGCGGCTGTTTCGAACCCGCGCAGGAGGTCGCCGCGATGAAGGCGTTGTATCGTCATTTCGGACCCGACGTCCCGCTGCGCCTTGATCCGAACGCATTGTGGACGGTTGCGACTTCGATCGAACACGGCCGCGAGTTGGAAGGGATTCTCGAATATCTCGAGGATCCTTGTCGCACCCAGGAGGGTATGGCGGCGGTCCGGAAGGCGTTAAAGACTCCCTTGGCGACCAACATGTGCACGACGTCCTTCGACGATCTTCCCGGCAGCGTGCGCACCGGGTCCGAGGACATTATTCTCACCGACCATCATTACTGGGGTGGCCTGCACTCCTCGATGGAACTGGCGGCGCACTGTCGGACCTTCGGGCAGGGTGTGTCGATGCACTCGAATAATCACGCGGGCATTTCGCTCGCGGCGATGACGCATCTCGGGGCGGCGATGCCCAACCTGAGTTACGCCCTCGACACGCATTATCCCTGGCAGTGGGAGGACATCATTGTCGGTGGCCGCATGCCGATCGAAGGCGGCTGCGTCACGCTGCCAAAGGGACCCGGCCTCGGGGTTGAGCTCGATCGCGCCGCGCTCGCCCGGGCCCATGAAACGTATCAGAAATGTGGACTCACGGAGCGTAACGACGAGATCGAGATGCAGAAGAAAATTCCCGGTTGGACGTTCTCCGCCACCCGGTGGTGAGCGGGTCAAAGTCGCCAGAGCCTCTGCGCCGCACCCCTGAACCAAAATCTTTGACGTGAGCCGCGCATATGGCGCACGCTTTTGTATATGACCCCTATCGCCCAGCGTCTCACCGGTAAACACGCTCTCATAACCGGCGGCGGCTCCGGTATCGGCCGCGCCATTTCCCGTCGCCTCGCGGCCGAAGGCGCGCACGTCACGGTGTTGGAACTTCAGGCGCCAGCCGCCGAATCCACCCTGGCCGAGATCACTGCGGCCGGCGGGACAGGTCGGGTAGCGACCGCCGATGTCTCCGATACCGAGTCGATGCGTGCGGCGTTCGAAGCCTTACCGCGGTTGGATATCTTGGTGAACAATGCTGGCATCGCGCACGTCGGCAGCGTGACGAACACAACTCCGGCTGACCTCGATCGCATTTATAACGTGAACGTGAAGGGCGTTTATCATGGTCTGCACTTCGGCGTGGCCAAACTGCTCGCGAGCGGAGGCGGCGCGATTGTGAACCTGGCGTCGGTTGTCTCCAAAATCGCACTACAGGACCGGTTCGCCTATTCGATGAGCAAGGGCGCGGTGCTCACTATGACCTTGTCGGTCGCACGTGATTTCATCGATCGCGGCATCCGTTGCAATTGTGTGTGTCCGGGCCGCGTGCACACACCGTTCGTCGATGGGTTTCTCGCGAAGAATTATCCGGGACGGGAAAAGGAAATGTTCGCCCAGCTCTCCGCCGCACAGCCGATTGGCCGGATGGGTCAGCCTGACGAGATCGCTGCCCTCGTTGCTTTTCTCTGTTCGCCCGAGGCAGGTTTCATCACCGGCTCTGCGTACGATATCGACGGTGGCGTTACCCTGCTGCGGTAATCCGCACGGTTGGTTTCGCTCACGCGCGGCGCCGACGCCGCATAAACTTCATCGCCAGCACGCTCGCGCCGGTCAGCATCAACGCCCAGGTGGACGGCTCCGGCACCGGCGTAAACGTCAGCATCAACTCGTTTCCCGACGCCAGGAGCGCGAACGCCCCGCCGTCGAGGGTGTTCGTGAATCCCGTCGTCGTGATTCGCACCGCCGCGGGGTTGAACCCGTTGATGCCTCCGGTCGCGGTGAGCACTTGCAGCGCGTACGGACGGCTGGCGAGAAAGTTACCGATGTTACCGCTCGCTCCGCTGTCGGTGAGGGAACTGAGGTGAACGGTGAAGGGCTCGCCGAGCGTGGCGGTAAACTGGAGGATGCCGTTGACGTGAATGGCGTCCCATCCCGTGCCGGGTGCGCCCGCGGGGTCTTGAATTTCCAGCTCGAAAAACCCGCCCTGACTCCAGGTCAGGCCACCTGCCACCGTGAGCAGGCCGGGTGAGTTGCCGGGCGCGATGCCGAGGCTCGTATCAAGGACGACCTCACCGGCGATGGTGCCGTTTCCACTGAGGCGCGCTCCGTTGGTGCCAAAGGTGAGATGGCTCGCGAGGCCTCCAGACGACAGCGCCAGCGCAGGGTTGCCAGGGCTTGGCAAGGCGGCGCCCACGGAACTCCGCTCGTCCGTTTCCGCGACGATGGGCGGAGCTGAAAGGTTAGCGGCCGCCGCGCGAGCCGGTACGTCCCAATCACGTTTCTCGCGAATGGCGTCCGAACTCGCAACCGAAGTGGGTGAAGGCGCCTTCGCCGATTCATACTCGAAGGACGCGGTCTCCCCAGCGGCCGCGAACGGGGTAGCAGCGGGAAGGCCGGGCTGGTTCGCCACGAATGCCGAGCTCGACACTAAGTGGAAGCGATCAGGCAGGTGCGCAGCGTGAAATCCGGTCTGACGGTCGAGGGCGGTACCGTTAAGAAACGGCGTGCCCGCCATGTCCCTGACGGCGCCGCGGGCAAAGGTCGCGAACCTCGCCCGCTGTCGTTTTTCGAACGGGTAATTGAGAAGGAAGAGCGATCGTTGACGCGTGAGACTCGTGCCAGCTGCGCCCGACCCGACCGGGCCAGTCAGCGTCAGCCCGCATTCACCCGGGAGAACGTCGAAGATGCTGGAATCCAAAATAATCGTGGACGAAAAACGCTGAAGTGTCGCCGGAAGAAACGTCCGGCGCGGGTGCAATGCGCCTTCGATACGGGACATCGTGCTGAGCGGTGTCGTCTCGCGGTAAGGCGTGGACTGGTTTTCGTCTGCGATTCGATGGCCGAAACCAAGTTCACTCTCAGCGGGGGTCTGGGCGGCGGCTGTTTTGGCCTCCGACCCGGTTACGTTGCTCACCATACTGACCAACCCCAGGACCAAGGAGAGGCCTCGGCCACCGGCCGAGATTCGGTGCAAGCGCTGATCTCTCACAGAGTTCGGGAGGCAGGAGACAGAATCAGCGCGGAGGCAACGATGTGATCTCATAGGACGACTGATTCCTATCGTCACAAATTTCCCTTTACTGCACGGGATTTTGGCCGTCAGCCCGCCAGATAATCGTTCGTTCCTAGCTCGCCGCGCACTGGTCGCACATCTAGCGGCGGACGCGCTTCGGTCTGCCTTGGGCCCGCCGATGGCGGCCCTCCGCGATTGTCGGGTGATTGAGGATCAAACCACGCCGAAGCGGTACACGGTGCTCGACCGCAATTCGCTTCCCGGCCGCAAAATTACCGACGCAAATTGCGGCTGGTTGGGAGCATCGGGGAAGTGCTGCGTTTCGAGGCAAAGCCCGCCGCGGTACGGATAGATCCGGCCGTCTTTTCCGGCCAGCGTACCATCGAGAAAGTTGCCGCTGTAAAACTGAATGCCCGGCTCCGTGGTGAGCACGTCCATGCGCCGTCCCGTGTCCGCCTCGAACACAGTCGCGGCCCACTCCAACCCGTCGGTCGTTCGATCCAGCACAAAGTTGTGATCGTACCCACCTGCCCGCCGCAGTTGTTCCTCCATGGCCTGAATGCGTTCTCCAATCGGATACGCAGTCATGAAGTCGAACGGTGTGCCCGCCACCGGAGCAATGGCTCCGGTTGGAATCAGACCCGCATCTACGGGAGTGTACGTCGATGCGTTCACCGTCAGCAGGTGCCCCAGGATATCACCGCCATTTTCACCCCGCAGGTTGAAGTATGAGTGGTTCGTGAGGTTGACCGGCGTCGGACGATCCGTCGTCGCCTGATAGTCGATCCGCAGGGCGTTATCGGCGGTGACGGTGTAGGTGACCGTGACGTCCAGGTTGCCTGGATAGCCTTCTTCGCCGTCCCGGCTGCGATACTGTAACCGAAGCGTCGGCCCCTCTGTCGAGCTCTGCGGTGCGGCTCGCCACATCACTTTGTCGAAACCGACCACCCCGCCGTGCAGGTGACACGGTATGCCGCCTGGCTTGTTGTTACATGCGAGCGAGATCACGGAGCCGTCCAAGGTGAATTTGCCGTGCGCAATCCGGTTGCCGAAGCGGCCGATAATTCCGCCGAAGAAGGGAGAATCCGTTTCGTAACGTTCGACCGAGTCGAATCCGAGCACGACATCCGCCAACCGGCCGTTTCGATCGGGGGCCAGCAGGCGAACGAGGGTGCCACCGAAGTCGGTGATTTCGGCGCGAAACCCGTTTGCGTTCTCGAGTCGATAGAGGTGCGCCGGGGTGCCGGCGCGGGTCGTGCCGAAATGGACGGGATTCACGCGGATGATGGGAAACGAAGATGAGCGCGGACGAGCGTAGGCGGCGTCCGTTGAGGGGATCACCCGCCGGACTGCCGGACAAGTTCGCGGGCCTGAAGATGGTTGGGATCCGCTTGCAGGGCGCGGCGGGCGGCGTCGATCGCGGCGGGGCGCTCCCCGCGTTGCCAGAGCAAGGTGGCCCGCGCGTACGGATAGTCAGCGACATTGGGCGCGATCTGCTCAGCGGTCTGCAGCGCCGCGATGCCCTCCGGCACCCTCCCGGTTTGCGCGAGCAGCAGGCCGAGATTATACCAGGCCCGATGGAAACGCGGATCGCGCCGCACGGCTTCGCGAAACGCCAGTTCCGCGTCAGGGAGCTTGCGCGCCCCGGCAAAGGCGAGGGCGGCATTGAACGCCGCGGTGGCGTCCGTCGGAGCGAGCCGGGCCGCGCGCCACAATGCGCCCGCGGCTTCCTCTGTCCGCCCGAGTTCGTTCAACATGATCCCGTGGGCGTCGTGAATGCCGGCTGAGTAGGGGTCCCATTCCGTGGCTTTGCGGAGCTGTACTTCGGCTTCGGCGTGGCGCCCGCGATTAAATAAGTCCTGGCCGATCCGCAGGCGCCCGGCGGGTTGATCGGCGCTGACGCCGAGATACGCGTTGAGCTCTTTGCGCGCCAGTGAGTTTTCCGGCAACTCAGGCGAGAGCGGCCACGCGGCGTCGAGTCGCACGAGTCGCGAGGAATCATTCAGCAGCGGACGCAGCGAGGCCGCTTCGCTCGGGACGGAGGCAATGATCTGCGCGCCGGCTGACCGCACCATCGGGTCAGCATCGCGGGTGGCCGTACGGGCTGCCTCGAGCACGCCGGGATGGGTCGCGGCATAGTTGCGCGTCAGCAAGGTGAGGGTGGCTTTCCAAGCGGGGATGTCCTCCGACGCGATCATGGTCAGAAGTTTGTCGGCGGCACCGGGCTGGTTCGCTTGCGCTGCCGCCACGACGCGGGCTCGTTCGCGCTGACGCGATTCCAGTTTCGGACCGTACCAGCGTTCCGTGTGTTCAATTGCCCAGTCGACGGACTGGTCGGTGTGGCAGCGATTACACGCATTTGGAATCCCGAGTTCTTTCGTCAACAAAGGATCGGGCTTGGTGAAACCATGGTCGTGGCGGGGGTCACGCTGCATGTACGTCGTGGTCGGCATGTGACACGACACGCATTGGTTACCGGTGCTGCCGATCGCGTGGTGCGAATGCGCCAGCGGCTCGATCACGGGTGCGTTCTGGCGGCCGGGGTTGCTGTGGCACTGCATGCACAGCGCGTTGTTCTCCACGGGGAGGATCGTTTTGCCGCTGTGCGGATCATGGCAATCGAGACAGGTGACGCCCGCCTTGCCGCCCATGCGGCTGGTGAGGAGCGAGGTGTAGTTGAAGTCTTCGTCGAGCATCTGGCCATCGGGGTAAAACACGGCCGCGTCCGTCGGAAGCGTCAGGCGATAGTGATCGTTGTACGGAACACCGGGGCGAACCGTGCCCGTAAGGAGTTCGTTGCGAGCATGGCAGGGAGCGCAGGTTTCCTGAGCTTGCTGACGCTTCGCCGTGATGATCTCGGTGGCGACGAGCGGTGCGTTGACCTTGGGTTTAGCTGTCGCCGCATGGTCGGCCGGCATCGCATGACACTGGGCGCAACCCACGCCCTGCTCCGTCCACGTTGTTTTGTAAACGTCGGTCACCGGGTCGTATTTTTTGTCGTAGCCGGTCATGTGACAGTGCGCACACATTGCATTCCAATTCATGCCGCGGCCACGCCAGTGTCCCCACTCGTCCGGTTGGCGGCGCTCGTCGTCGAAGACATTAAACCATTCCTTCTTGATGGGATCGAAACTCAGCTCCGCCGCTTGGAAACGACCGTTGCCGATGGGAACTACATACTGCCGCAGCGGAGTGTGACCGAGGACGTAGTCGGCAATATAACTTTCCGTGGCCGACGCGCCTTCGCGTTTTTCGGTAAAAAGCGGTTTACCGTCTTTCCACTCGATGCGGTAAGCGATCCCGTGCGCAGTAAACTCCTGAACGGTGCCAAACGCATCTGCGTCCA
>JBBQEG010000283.1:0-7144 GCA_038320495.1 Opitutales bacterium
AGGGTTTGCGCGAGCACATCGGCCGGGTCGTCGTGAATCTTCACGGGTTCGAGTTCGCGTCGCTCCATCATCCGTGCGGTCACGGCGCACTCGGCGAGATCATTGATATTACTGGCCACTAGCACACCGTGACTGGTTTCGCCCATCGAGTGACCGGAGCGACCGATGCGTTGCAGTGCCCGGGAAACGCCCTTCGGCGCCGAGACCATGACGACGGTGTCGATCGAGCCGATATCGATGCCCATTTCCAGCGACGTGGAGCACACAACCGCGCGCAACTCGCCACGTTTCAATTTGTCCTCCACCTCGAGGCGTACCGTGCGGTCGAGGGACGCATGGTGCACTTCGATCTGACCGGCTAGCAGGGGTAACACTTGTTTCAAGCGCAGCCCGATGTGCTCGGCCCCGCTCCGCGTGTTGGTGAAAATCAAGGTGGTCCGCTTTTGCCCGATGAGGGTTCCGAGCTCCGCGAGCATTCGGGACGCCGTGTAACCAGCGGGCGGATACGCGTGATTGCGCAAGGGGGAGAATACCTCGATGCGCGCCGGCTTGGTCTGCGTCACCTCGGCGATCCGGCAGGGTCGGCCGGGCCCCACGAGGAACGCGGCCATGGTTTCGAGCGGTGACACCGTGGCGGAGAGCCCGATGCGAATCAGTTCGGCGGGCGGAAGCGGCCCCGCATCGGCGATGGCGGACAGGGAGGCCGGCGTGCCGGGAGAGGCGCCAGAGGTCGCGAGGACAAGATTGCCGGCGGCGTCGGACTTCGGATTGAAGGACGAGTGTGCCGCGATGATCCCTGGTCGGGCGACCTCTTCCAGGCGTTCCGCGGCGAGGGCGGCCATCGTACCGCGCTTGTTTTCCGCGAGCGCATGAAGTTCGTCGAGGATCAAGAAGCGGGTATGGCGAAAGGGCGCCAGCCAGCCGGATTGACTGAGCAGGAGGGTAAGGCTCTCGGGAGTGGTCACCAGAATGTGCGGCGGGTGGCGGCGCTGCTGGGCGCGCTCCTTCACGGTGGTGTCACCGGTGCGTGCGCCAATGCGCAGCCAGTCCCAGCCGAGCTCGTCGAGGGGCTGTTGGAGATTTTTCCGGAGATCGTAGGCGAGGGCGCGCAACGGCGAGACATACACTGCCACGGTCCCGTTGGGCAGTTCGTCGCGATCGCGGGCTTTGGCCAGGGTGTCGAACACGCCGATGAAGGCCGCGAGGGTTTTCCCGCTCCCGGTGGGCGATGAAAGCAGGATCGAGCGTCCTGCGAGGATTTCGGGAACAGCGATGGCCTGCGCCGGGGCGAGGGTTTTGAAACGCCGGGAAAACCAGCGACGCAACTCTGGATGCAACGTGGCGAGCACCTCGGAGGCATCGATCGCCGGACTCTGGATCCGGTTCAGCATGGGCGGCGGGAAAACACGCGGACAAACAGCCATGCGATCGGCCAGGCCAGGGCGATACCGGCGAGACTCGCCCAAATATCAAGCCAGTCGAAGACGCGTCCGCGGATCCAGATTTGGGAGACTTCCAGTGCGACGCCGAACCCGCTGAGGATTAGGACGTGGGGCATCCGTCGGCCGACGAGCAGATAGGTCGCAAGCCCGAGCACGAAAAAGGCAGCCACGTTCCGCACGATGCCGTTGCTGTCGGCCCAAACGCCGATGACGCGTGGCATCCAGGGAATGTATTGGAGATAGGGCGACGTGCGGAGCGCAAAGAAGGCGAGCGCCGCGGCCACGGCCGCCACAAGAGCGATGCGAAGAAGGAGGCGGCGACGCGTCACATCAGGGACAGGGTGGGCTTCGAGGTCTCAATGTTCCCCAAAGGGACAGGTTAGTTACAGAAGGTTCCGGACGAAAGGGACGGGAGGTCAAAACCTCGGTCCATAGTAGGGTCAGGCTAATCGAGGGACTTCGCCGCTCTGGGCTGCGTAGCGTCGGCAAAGCTCGCGTTCGCCAGTCTTTGACACGTCTCGAGGGTGTCGATCTCCGCGACCGTCTTGTCGGTGCGAATCCGCGCGATGCGTGGAAATCGCAGCGCATACCCGCTCTGGTGTCGTTTACTCGGTTGAATTGAATCGAACGCAATTTCGAGAACGGTGTCCGGCACCACGCTGCGAAACCGTCCGCGCACTTCCAGAGTGTTGGCCAGGAAGTGCTCGGTAAGTTGGGCGATCTCAACGTCAGTGAGACCTGAATACGCTTTGCCCACCGTCAGCAGCCGGTCGTGCTCCGGATCACGAATCGAGAACGTGTAGTCGCTCAACACGTCGCGGCGCTTGCCATGACCGTATTCGACGCCCACCACCACCACGTCCAGGGTCGCGTAGGCTTTCTTCAGTTTCAGCCACGCGAGCCCGCGGCGACCCGGCGTGTAGACGCTGGTGGGATCCTTGGCCATGATCCCTTCGTTGCCGCGCTGACGAGCCGCCAGAAACGCCGCCTCAATCTCGAGGGCCGTCGCCGCCTCCTTGACCGGCGCGAGCGTGAAATGAGGCGCGAGCTGGGGATCGGCGTCCGTCAGCAATTCCGTCAGATGCGCGCGGCGGCTCGACAACGGCTCGCGCAGGAGCGAGCGCCCATTGAGCCAAAGGAGATCGTAGAACGAAATAGAAACCGGAATCTCCGCCCCCAGGAAGAAGTCGTCGCCTTTCCGTCCAAGCCGTTTCTGCAATTCCGCAAACGGCAACGCCCGGCCGTCCCGCCACGCGAGCAACTCGCCGTCTCCAATGAAGTCTCCCGGAAAATAACGCGCCGCCCGCGCGAGGTCCGGGAATTGGCCGGTGATGCGTTTCAGGTCACGCGAGTAGAGTTCGACGCGGTCCCCTTTTTTGTGCAGCTGGCAACGAATGCCGTCGTACTTTTCCTCCAACCAGACGGGCGGCGCCAAGCGTTCAAGGATCGCGTCCGCCGTCGGCTCCGGACTCGCCAGCATGAATTGCAGCGGATGGAAAACCCGGAGCTCAATCGCCGCCGTCGAACCGCTCCGCGCCGTACGCACCACTTCAGCGATGTCGCCGGAAAGCATATTCGCTTCGCGGATGATTTCGGTGGGTTGACCCGTCGCGGCCGCAATCGCTTCCTCCACCAGGCCTTCTTTCAATCCGATCCGCAGATCACCCGTGATAATCTTGACCAGGTACTTGGTTTCCCCGGGCGAAATCGAAAACAGGAATCGTCGCAGCAGGTCCAGCTTCGCGGCCGGGCCTCGCACTGCGGCAACTTCGGCGAAAAACGCCGCGAGCTGCGCCAGGGTCACACCCGAAAAACGCGACGAGACGCGGCCCGGTCTTTGCTCCGTCGGTGGCAGGCCGTGACCGCCGGGCGCGCCCTGCTCGGGGAGCGGATGTCCGTGGTTAATTCCATCGGCGACTGAATCCGGCGGTCCCACCGGCTCCGCTCTAATTTGCAGCAGCGCCTCGGCCGCATCCCCGGCGTCCGCGAAACGATGATACGCTCCGCGGTAATCCGCTTCACTCACGCCGGCGACTTCCAACACGGCGCGCTTGATCACAGCCCACCCCATCGTGAGCACGCGCCCATCCGATTGTGGAAAGGGACGCGCGGTAAAAAAGAGGGCGGCCCGCGCTGCATCGTCCGGCGCCAGCTCCGCAAGATATGCGCGGAGGAGTTCGATCTTCTCGAGCTTCTTGGGCGTGCCCTTAACCCGGTCCGCGACCGCGGCAAATCGCCCGAAACAGTGGAGCTCCGCCGGCGCGCAGCCTTGCGCAATTGCACGCGTGGGCGAACCGTTCGCAACCGTTTCCCTCGCATCCGCCCGCTCGAGATTCAATTCGAGCGCGGGTTCGCGCCGGCTGAGGCGTCCCGTTCCCCGGACCGAGACGGCCAATTCGAGCTGGTTGTCCTCCCCAATTGCCCAGGCTTCGATCCCTCGATCTCGAAGGGTCAAAGCAAACTCCTGGGCAAATCCATGCAGGGTAAGCACGCGTTGCGGCTTCACGGCTGCAACGAAGCGCAGCAGATCCGGGAAGTCCGCATGATCCGAGAGAGGAAATGCCGCGTCGCATTGGTAGCGATAAATCGCGCCCGGATCCATCGCCCAGCCCGTCACCACCGCGGTCCGGCGCCGCGGAATGCGTTTCAAAAAGGCCGAGGCGTTGGATTGCGGCGGACAGATCACCACATGGCCCGCCAGTTCGGCGTGGTTGAATTCCCGATACGGCGGAAAGGCGATCCCGAGTTCCTCGTAGATCCGGGTCAGGCGCAGCGTTTGCGGGTGCAACATCACCGGGAGTTTGGCGTCGGCGAGTCCGCAGAGCAGCTCCTGGCTCTTCCCCAAGCTATATCCAAAAAGCACGGGCGTCTCGCCATCGTCGATACAGGCGTGGCAAAACGCCGCGATCTCGCCGAGGACGTGATCGGTCGGGGGAAACTCATACTGAGGCTTCCCGAAGGTCGTTTCCATGATCAGCACGTCGGCCCGCGGCGTGGCGCAGGCCTCGGCGGATCGGCCGGGCCGGAGTTTAAAATCCCCGGTGTAAAGCAACGCGCCGTGTGTCTCGTGCGTGAGCAGCGCCTGCGCCGAGCCATGGATGTGGCCCGCGGGATGGAGGGTCACCCCGCACCCGGAGGTGAGCTGCTCGCTATGACCAAACGGCAGGATGTGTTCCTGGCGTTGTCCGGGCATGCGCGCCTGCATGATGCGGGCCGTCCCCGCGGAACAAAGGATCTCGCGATGCGGCGCGATATGGTCGGAGTGCGCGTGCGAGACAAATGACCGCAGCTGCGGAAATCGCGCGTCCAGCCACCACTCGATTTGTGGGAGCCAGACCCCGGCTCGGAATTCGACTTTCCAGGACATAAACGCCGCACTGTTCCGCCGGTAGCCGCTAAGCTCAAGCAGCTGGCGGAAAAAACTACATCCGGCCGGCCCTTTCGTGGACCTCTTCTGACTACCGTAAGCCGAGCATGCTGCCGGCGAGCAGCACCAATAACACGATGCCGACCAGCCACCAATACCACGCGACGCCATTCACCCGCGCGGTGGCCGGGGGGCGACCGCTGCGGTCGGACGCTTCGTCTTCTAATGCCTCATCGGGCAGGTTCAGGCCGTCATAAACGCTTTTCTCCCGCCAGCCCGTGAGCTCATCGGCACCGCACTCCGGGCAGGCTTTGGCGTGGCGGGGAATTTCCGCCCCGCAATGGGCGCATTCATCAGGAGGTTGCGAGGGAAGCGGCATCGCGTGAACGGGGGTGGAAGTGACGTGCGTGTTTGCTGCTCAACGTGGAAACGTGAATCGGACGCATCAGGGCGCAAGGTGATGCGGGTTTCTCATTGGGTCGACGGACGGACGGGGACAGACAGGAATGTCTGTTTCACTTTATACGATCGGACGGAAATACTTCAATTTCGCCAGGCGCCAGGCGGTCACGAAGAAGGCCGTGAGTGGCACCGCGAGCAGCATGCCGAGGATGCCGCCGAAAGCGGTGCCCCAGAAGAACACCGCCACGATGATGACCAGCGGGTGCAGTCCGGTTTGATGCCCCATGATTTTCGGTGTGAGCACCCAGCCTTCGATCGCCTGCACGATGACGGTGACCAGAATCACGAGTCCGACCAGCTGCCAGCCGCCGCCGGGTTGGAAGAATGCGAGTGGCACGGTGACGGCGATGCCGACAATCGAACCGAGGAAAGGGACGATGTTGAGCAGCCCCAATACCAGCCCGATGAACAGGCCGAATTTGAGCCCGATCAGGCTGAAGCCAATCGCGAAGAGCACGCCCATGAAGAGCCCGATGAGCAGCTGCCCGCGGAAGAACGATTCGATGATCGAGATGAACTCGCGAATGAGAAACATGAGGTCGTCGCGAACCCCCGGGCGCAGGAACGGCAGATGTCGGGACAGTTCGGCGGTAGGCTCACCGCGCATCAGAAGAAAGAAGAATAGATAAACTGGAATTATCGCGATTTGGGTGAGAACCGCCACCACGTCAAAGACCCCTCCAAAGGCGACGCGCAGCGTCGGAATGGCTCCCGCAAACAGCGCTTTGCTCTCCGCGGCCAGACCGTCGATGATGCCTCGGATTGTCGGGTTGGCGAGGTGGCGTTGAGCGATCTCAATCCAACCCGGATAGTGGGCCGTGGTATAGGTTACCACGTTTGCCCAGAAGGTCGGAAAGAACTCCACAAAATCGACCAACTGTTGAATCAGCGGCGGCAGAACGGCGACCAAGGCGCCCACCATCAACAGGACGAAGGCAATATAGAGCACCACCACCGCGGGCAACTGTCGCATCTTCAGTTGTTGGGCGAGCGTATCCACCAATGGATGCAGCATCAGGGCAAAAACGGCCGCAACGGCGAGGGGCCAGAGCACGCTCGAGAAGTATCCGAGGAACCGTCCCACCACGATGAAGGCAAGGATGATGAGGACGATCGAACCGAGAAACGCGGCAATGGTGACGGCGGATCCGACGATGCGGCGCTGGTTTTCAGAGAAAATCGAAGTGGTGGGCTCGGGCACGTGAAGGCGGGAATTTCCGGAACGACCATCAGAGGAGAACACTGCGCCCGCCGAAGCCAGTCTGAAAAAGCGGGAGGGCGCGGGACGGCTCGAATGGATAATCAGTCGGATTCGAGCGTCGGCGCGTTCCGGAACAGGCAGGAATGCCTGTTTCACTTCAGGGACGAAATCGGCATGTCCCGGCGAAATCCGGAGTGCGGCTTTGACCCGCCGCGGAATTCCGCAAGCGTGCGCATTCGACCCATGCAGCCCGTTACGCACATTCACGTCAAAGGCGCGCGCGAGCACAACTTGAAGAACCTCGAGTTGCGCATCCCGCGGGGCAAGCTCGTCGTCATCACCGGCCCGAGCGGCTCCGGCAAATCGTCGCTGGCGTTCGATACGATCTACGCGGAGGGTTATCGCAAATACATCGAGTCGCTCAGCGCTTCGGCGCGGCAGGCGCTCGATCAGTTGAAGCGCCCGGAAGTCGATTTTATCCACGGACTCTCCCCGGTCCTCGCGATTGAGCAACGTACCGGCGGCGGTGGCCCGCGCAGTACGATCGCGACCGCGACGGAGATCGCCGATTATGCCCAGCTCCTCTGGGCGCTGGTCGGTCAGCAATATTGTCCCAAGGACGGTGGCCGGGTCGTGCAGCGCTCGCTCGACGATAATGTCCAACGCGTGCTC
>JBBQEG010000284.1:0-7120 GCA_038320495.1 Opitutales bacterium
GAATTCAACGTCTGGTATCCGGATGTCATTACGCCCAACTACATCGCCACGATCAAGTCCCGCTGCGCCGCCGCGAATCTCAAACCAGTGTGCGTGCAGGGCAGCGGCTTCGGCGGTGAGGGTCGCAACGGCATCCTCAAGGATGTCGGTCACAAACTCGCCCTGATGTACGCCGCCCGCGACCTCGGTTGCCGCCGGATCAAATGCACCGGCGCCGCCCGCGGCACCCAGGGCGGACTCGAGTCGGTCATTGCCACGCTCCGCGAACTCGCGCCCGCCGCGAAAGAGATGGACATGCTCATCCTGGTGGAAAACCACGCGAAGAACGTCCTCGAAACCATCGCCGACTATCACGAAATCTTCGCCGCGATCGATTCCCCGCACATCGCGATGTGTTGCGATGTCGCCCATTTCTGGGGCTCCGGAATCGATCCCCAGGAAGTGATCGAGACGTTTCATTCCCACATCCTTCACGTCGATCTGAAGGACAACCGCACGCGCGGCGGGGGTCACGATGTGGTGCCCTACGGCGAGGGCATCACGGACTTCAAGGCGATCCTCGATCAGCTTCGCGCCAAGAACTACCACGGTTACCTCCTCATCGAAATGGCCTGGGCCGAGCCCAAGGAGCCGGTGCTCGTAAACCTCCGCAAGGGACGGGATCTCTTTCAACCTTACGTCCGCCTGTGATCACGTTCCCCCGTCGCCTCGCCCAGTTGTTGCCTTGGACTTCCCTGTCATTCGCTCTCGCGGGCGAGCCGCCCGTCGAGATTCCAACTGTCACCGACAATCGGATACAGATCACGCTGTACGCGGGCGATCCTCAAATCGTTACACCGATCGGCGCCGCGGTCGATGCCCGCGGCCGGCTCTTCGTCCTTGAATCCCACACGCATCTGCGCCCCGCGTCCTATACCGGCCCGAAACTCGACCTCATCAAGATCTACGAGGGCGTGGGTCCGGATGGCCGCGCGGCGCGGGTGTCCGTATTTGCGGACGACGTCCACGAAGGCATGAACCTGGCCTTTGCGCCCGACGGCACCTTGTACGTGTGCGCCGCACAGGAGGTGTTCGCGTTACCTGATCGCGACGCTGACAGCCGGGCCGATCCTCGACGTACCTTGCTCCGACTCGACACCAAGCAAACTTACCCGCACAGTCAACTCCTCGGTCTCACGATTGCCGCCGATGGCTGGCTCTACGCCTCCCGCGGCAACACCGGCGGTTTGCCTTACGCCTGGATCGGAGCCGATGGCACGAGGCTCCCCGGCTACGGCGATGGCGGCGATATTGTTCGCTGCCGGCTCGATGGCACCGGCCTTGAAAGCGTCGCCACCGGATTCTGGAATCCCTTCGATCTCAAATTCGATGCCCAGGGTCGCCTCCTCGCCCTCGACAATGACCCGGACTCCCGCGGACCCAACCGTCTCCTCCATATCGTACCGGGCGGCAACTATGGTTACCGGTCCCTGTACGGGACCAGTGGCCTGCATCCCTACCAGGCCTGGAACGGCGACCTACCCGACACGCTGCCGTATATTGTGGGCGTCGGCGAGTCGCCCAGCGGCCTGCTTGACACCACGCTCGCCGCGTTCCCGAAGGATTTCGCGCCCGGAATTCTCGCCACGATCTGGGGCGAACACACGATCACATTGCATCGCCTGCAAAACGCCGGTACTTCGCTGCGGGGCGATAGCGAAGTCTTGATCCGGGGCGGACAGAATTTCCGCCCCGTGGCGCTCGCAGCCGCTCCGGACGGAACCGTTTATCTCACCGACTGGGTCCTGAGCGGCTATCCCAATCACGGGCGTGGACGTATCTGGAAGATAACTACGCGATCCGGCGTCGAGACAGCGAAACCTCGCGCTGAGTTTACCGTCGTGACACCTGACGCCGGCTCGGCTCGCCTCGCCCGCTTGCGCGCATCCGCCACGCCGCAAGCCATCCCTGAACTTCGCGCCTCGCTGGCTGATTCCGATCCGTTCGTCCGCCACGCCGCCATCACCGCGCTCGCGCAACCCGTCTTGCACTCCGCGGCCCGCCGCGATCTCGAGCACGACGATCCCGCGGTGCGCCTCGGTGCACTCCTCGCGCTTCGCCGCGCCGATGTGTCCGATGCAGCCGCTCTGGTCCGGCCCCGCCTCCGTGACCCCGATGCGGACGTGCGCCAGATGGCACTGATGTGGACCGGCGAAAAGCTGCTCAAATCGCTCAGCTCTGATGTCGATGTCGCTGTGACGCTGCCCAACCTTACACCGCGACTGTTTGAGACCTGGCTCGCAACGGTGCAAATTCTTCAATCCGACGCCGAGGCCCTCTATGCTGCCCAGACGCCCGGCGGGCGCATCAAGCGCCCGCTCGATCCCGCGTTCATCGCGTCCCTCGTCGCAGACGAAGACCGGCCTGCACTCGTCCGCATTCTCGCCCTTCCGCGACTCGACGACCTCGATTCACCCGCCCACCACGCCCTCCTGCTCAAACTCAGCCGAGCCGCTGAACCTGCACTCCAGATTCAAGCCATCGGTCGTCTCGCGTCCAGCGCCCACCCGAACACCGTTCCAGCCCTCCGCGCCCTTGCCCACGAGCGCCAGCAGCCACCTGAGGTACGCGCGGAAGCCATCCTGGCGCTCACGGCCAAGGCCGACGCCTCCCTCGTTCCGCTGCTCAACGATCCCGCGCCGGCAGTGCGTATCCAAGCCGCGCGTACGCTCCGCTTCGCCGCGGCGGAACCCACCGTCCGAGAAGCGGGTGCTGCGAAACTCGCCGAGGTCCGCAGCAATCCGCGCGAGTCGGCCTTCACCGCAGAGCTGAACCACTTGCTCAACCCGACGCTCGCCGCGCGGCCTGGCTCTGTCGAAGGCTGGCAACAAACGCTCGCCACCGGCGGTGACCCCGCCGCTGGCCGGCGCGTGTTTTTCGCGATGCATGCCATGTGCGCGATGTGCCATCGCATCGACGGACGCGGCGGGCAGCAAGGTCCCGATCTTTCCGTCATCGGCCGCACCGCCAACCGCGATCAACTCATCCGTTCGATCGTAAAACCCTCCGACGACATCGCACCACAGTTTCAAGGCTGGGAAGTACGGAAAACAAACGGCGAAGTCATCACCGGCCTCCAGGGTCACATCCGAACCGGACGCGGCATAAGCATCATCCCGCTCGACGGAATGGAGACGACAATCCCGGAAAAGGAAGTGGCGTATTTCGGCGCGCTCGATGGATCGCTCATGCCTGAGGGTTTGGAAGCAATGCTTTCCATCGAGGAGTTCCGTGACTTGATCGCTTTTCTTGCCACGCGGCGTTGAGTTTTACACATCACGAAGTCTAGAGCTTAAGATCCAGATTCGTGTCTGCCCACATCATCAGGAATTCCTGGAGTGTGGTTCGTTCTTCGAGTTCGCGCTGTTTCCGGTCCGCCGCCGGCGCATCGTCCCACTCAGCTTTAGCAAGATAGCCCAACGCCGCATGCAAGGTGTCCTGTCGTGCGAGACTTCGCCGCGAATTGCGGATGGAACGTAGCAAATCCTCCTTCGCGGCGGCAGCGTAGGCGGGTGCGGCGACTTGCAGGAAAGCTTCAGGTGTACCGCCCGGGCCAAACAGCAGGTGAAGATTGGAAAAGACGACCCGTTCGCGACGATCCGCTGCGCCTCCCACGGTTAAGGAAAAACCGTACGGGTAGCCCCCTTCCCTCGGGGCGAAGGGCGCTAATTCCGCCTGAGGCTCTACCTCCACGATGACTGGGAGCATGCGGCTGTTTTGCGCGAAGTCCCGATTGATCGAAGCCGACGACAGAAAGTGCAAAAAATCGAGCGCCCGCTGAGGATTGCGCGCAAAACGCGTAATTCCCAATGCCGCGCTGGCGTTTTGCTCAATTTCCGTCAACTCACCGCGAGCGTTGCCGCCGTAACGAGGATGTTCCGGTCCCGGTAGCGGCAACGCAAACACGCCGACGTCGAAATCCACCTGCTGCATAAGCGAGTGATAAATATTGCTCCGGCCCATCATGATGATGGTGCGCTGCTGCCCAAAGTGGAAAACGGCGTCGGCGCGGGTCGCTCCCATGAAGCCTGGCGGCATGAATTCAGCGAGTTCGTGCATTATCGCCAGTCCTGCAGCGAGGGGTTTTGCCCGGAGACCCGCCGAATCCTGCGCCAGCCAGAGATGCAGATCAAACGGCGAAGTGCGGAGAGTTCCCAAAGGATCGCCCCGCTTCAGCGCCAGTCGTTGAGTTTGTTGCCCAAAAACCCGCGCCGCTAGCAACAAATATACTTCCTTTGAACCAGCCAGGGGCATGATCACGCGCCCCGCCTGCGCCGCCCAACGCTTAATCTCGCGGCACACCGCCAGTAATTCATCAAAGTCTTGCGGCGGTGCGGTCCGACCCGTCGCTTGGTGGTAGAGGGTCTTGTTATAATAATAGCGGGAAGTGACAAGACTGGTTGGGATACCGAAAACCTCCAACTGCGCCTCCCGATATCCCGGAGCCGTGGCCAGGCCGTCGACGAATGTGTTCCGCCACGAAGTCTCCTCCAAGGAAGTTGATCGATTGTAAGGATTCGGCTGCTGTACAATCGTAGAAAGTGCCAGGAAATTCCGAGCTACATTCTCATCAGTCATTTCAACCACCACCTCGACTATATCTGGCGCCATTCCACCAGTGAACTGAGTCGTCAGCCACGTCAGGAAGGTCGGCGGCGGCACTTCCAGATACTCAATTCGCACCGAAGGATTTAGCTCCTCGTACCGGCGTGCCACCCAATCAAAACCATGTCGCATCCCTGGATCAAGTTGACGGTGGCCGATTCGCAAAATTTCCTGGTCCGGCGGATCTGGCAGAACTGACCGCCGCAGCACCGGCCAGGCGGAAAAAACAAATCCGACGATCAGTAATGCCGGACCGACCATCCAAACTCGTGACTTCCAGTTCATTATTCAGATGGACGAAGGCGCTCAACTTCCATCGCAATTGAATGACGGCGAGCGTCTCGTTTAAACTCTGCTAAGTAGCGCTCATAGTAGCGCAGGGCCAATTCCCGTTGCCCGAGCCTGGCCGCATTGCTACCGATGGCGCAATAAACGTCGGCCCGCGTCTGGGGATGAGCGATGCCGATCTCGTCAGCCGCTAGCAAGTGCTTCAGCACGGGCTCGCGTTGCCGTCCCAAACGGCTCCACGTTTCCGCCATCAGCAGATGAAAATCCTTTCGATGCGGGGGGGTGGTAAAAGAGTCGATCATCCCCTCCCCAGCGGAGAGCCGCTGATCAGCCGCGGCGTTGGTCCCTATGCCGATCAGGTCGAGCATCAACCATTTCAGCGCCGACAGTTCCGCCCAATCGCTGTCGATGTGCTGGCGCCACGCGTCCCGGTAGAGTCCTTTGGCTTTCCCAAGATCAGGGCGCAACCGATGCACCGCTTCAATCCGTGCGCGGAAATAGGCAGCCGCCGCCGCCGACCCTCGATCGATGCCTGGCATCGCGGCCGCTCTATCCAGCAGCTGCGCCGCTTCGTCGAGTCGAGACTCGGTCGTCGGCGGCGTGTTGAGCAACAACATCGCCCGCGCATAAAGCACCGATGGCGCCGCTTTAGCATGAACCTCGTGCGGTCCCATCGTGTTCAGCGCGCCGCCGAACTGCGCCTGGGCCGCATCCTCCCAAACACGGTGAAGTGAGTCAGCCGCGGTAATCATCCCTCCGGGTGCGACCAAAAGGAAAATCAGCACCCATTTAATCACACCCCCGACCCCTCGAGGTGGAACTACGGTGGACGAACCGTTCACATCGCGTGGTGCGCCACGCATGCCGGGGGGAGCATCAGGTCGTTGCCAGTCCATAGAAATACTTGAATCTAGTTCGAACCATCGCTTTCGCGCGGCGCCCAGGCTACGCGGGCCCGCGGACATGACAATCACGAAGAACCTGAACTCCTTTCCACGGTCGTTGTTTCGCGTGGGCCGCGCCACCTGCACCGCAAGCGCTCGGTCCAGGCGCATCTGGAGGTTAGAACTTTGTGCCGAGACCTAAATAATACTCGCGTGGCATCGCAAAATAGTAGCCATCGGTCGTTCCCGGACGGTAGCCACTCACTCGATCCGTCTCCAGCAGATTGCGGGCGTTGAGCGTAAGCGTCCAGTTGAAATTAGAGATACGACGGGTATAGCCGATGACTGCATCGGCGAAGAAATGCGGATCCTGATAAGTTTCCTGAACGCCCCGGTAGCCACGAAAGCGCTTCCCGTTATAGCGCAAACCTCCTCCAATATACAGTCCCTTGAGCGTGCCTTCGCTGAAGGTGTATTTCGTCCAGCTTGTCGCGCTCTGCTTCATCCACTGGGATGATCGACGTCCGTTGTTGGCCGGTACAGGATCATTGGTGCGAAACAGATCATTAAAAGCGTAAGTGAATATCACCTGCCAATCCTCACTCGGTGAGAATACAAGCTCCACATCGACGCCTTCCGAGGTGTTTTCTCCGACTTGCAACTGCCCGCCGCGATCAGCCGGGTTGCCCGTCTGGTTAAAGATCGGGTTCGGCGCATTTGGATCAAAAACCACTTGGTTCTGCTGCACGATCCGATAGCCGCTGACTGAGCCGATTACGAAGCCGTTGAAAAGGTTCACCTTCATGCCGAGTTCGTGACTCAGGCCCGTTTCCGTCTTCCAAGGGTTACCAAACTGGTCAACGCCGGTGCGCGGCCACACCGAAGACGCCCGAAGAGCGAACACCGAGATGCTCGGCGTCGCACGGAAGAGCACGCCAATTTGCGGGTTGAACTGAGACTGCGGAAAATGTTGTCGCTCCCCCACGTCGGGAATCAGCGTGTTGCTGATGTTGGTATAGTTGATACCGGGCGAGACGATCAACCGCTCCTTGAAATATTTACCTTGGTAACTAACGCCCGCGGTGTAGTAGTTATTGTCGTTTCGGCTGCGCGGCAGGCGGACGTAATTGATGTCTGTCGGCCGGCGAAGATCCGCATTCTGCCACTGGGCCAGCGGGAACCAGCGGAAATTACGAACTCCGGTGGTGCCAATCTGGTCTTCATACGCGATACTGCGACTCTGTTCGTCATTATATTGGAACGAGGTAAAAACCTTGTGCCTGGTTTCCCCAATATCGAAACTG
>JBBQEG010000285.1:0-7096 GCA_038320495.1 Opitutales bacterium
TGCTGAGCTCGTAGTCGTCGCGCCATCATGGAAATATGTGCAGCCCAAACGCTCGGCGCCATGCGCAGCTTGCCGCGGCTCAGTTCCGCTCGCTGCGAACCGTTCCAGCGTCGAATTGGTCGGTAACATCGCGCAGCACCCAGAGTGAACACTGGCGGCCTTTGATCGTGAGTGGGCGCGCGGACCACAGCAGATCTCGGCTGGTGCCGGGGGCGGGATGAAAGACACACTCATGGTTGTCCACCGCCGCCCCAGACCCGAGGTGGGCGAGCAGTCCATTACACCCGTCCGGGTCGAAACGGCGGCCGAACGATTCGGGTGTCAGTCCCAAGGCCTGCGCCTTGGTCAGGCCCATGGCTTTTTCAAAGGCCGGGTTGACGGCGATGATTGCGGGGCTCTCGAGCGAGACGATGGCCTGGGCCACCGGGGTGGCGTCGAAGGCAGCGGTGAAGCACTCCTCCGCGCTGCGCAGTTCCGCCGTGCGCACGCGAAGCTGGTACTCGAGGCTGCCTATCTGGGCCTCGCGTTCGCGGGCCAGTTTCCATTTGCGGGAGAGGGCATGGGTAATTTGGAGCAGTTCGATGTTATCGAACGGCTTCTTTAGAATCAGGAGATTGTCCGACTCACCGAGCCGTTCCGTGATCGCCGACCACATGTAATCGGAATAGGCAGTGCAGATGACGACTTGGAGGTGAGGGTCCGCTGCCCACAGACGGCGAATCGTCTCAAGACCGTCCCAGCCAGGAGGCATGCGCATGTCGACAAACGCCACCGCGTAAGGCCGGGATTCGGTCAGGGCATCCTGCACGAGGGCGAGCCCCGTCTGACCCTGTGCGGCGCAGTCCACCGCGAAGCGCACGGAAGGTACCGCGGCACTCGTTTGCCCGAAAATGGCGGCAGCGAGAGTCTCAATCTGCGCCGCGGACCCACTGGCGGGAGTTAGGATTTTCCGGACGTCATCGTGGATCGTAGGGGTGTCGTCGATGACGAGAATACGATGGGAGCAGATGGCATTCATGCGGCGAGGCAGACGGAGGCCAGGTGGCGTTGCAGGAGGGCTGATAAGGTTTCGCAGCGCACGGGTTTGGACATGAAAGCATCCATGCCTGCGGCGAGACAGGCCTGCTGATCCATCTCGGCGACGCCGGCGGTCAGCGCGATGATCGGAACGCGGCGCAGGCCGGCGGCGGTCTCGCGTTGGCGGATCGCCCGAGTGGCTTCGAGGCCATCCATTTCGGGCATCTGGCAATCCATCAGGACCAAGTCGAAGGACTGTGTGGCCAGAACGTTGATTGCCTCCCGACCATTGGCCACCATCACACTGGTCAGCCCAAGATGTTTCAGATGAAGGCTGATCACTTTCTGGTTAACCGTATTGTCTTCGGCGACGAGGATTCGAACGCCGCGCGCAAAGGTCGGAGGCAGTGGAGGCGACGCCGCCGCGTCCGGGGCTTTGGGTTGGATTGTCGGGATGACTTCGCTTTGGCGGCGGAAGGGCAATTGCAACCGGAAGGTCGAACCGCGCCCGGGCGCGCTTTCAAGAGAAAGGGTGCCCTGCATCAGGTCGGCAAGCCCGCGACAGATCGACAGGCCGAGCCCACTGCCGCCATGCAGTCGAGTGATGGAGGCGTCGACTTGGGCGAAAGGTTTAAACAGCCGCTCCTGATCGGCGGCCGCGATGCCAACGCCAGTGTCGCAGACCGTGAATTCGAGCCGCGCGGTATCCGGGTCAAGGAGGAGGGGCCGCACACTCAGACGGATTTCGCCTGAGGCGGTGAACTTCACGGCGTTGTCGAGCAGGTTGAGCAACAGTTGCCGGAGTCTGATGGAATCGCCCACCAAGCTGTCCGGAATCTGAAGGTCGATGAGCGAAGTAAACGTGAGTTGCTTCGCGTGCGCCTTCGGCGCGAACAGCCGGACGGCGCCGCTGACGACATGGCGGAGGGAGAATGGTGTTTCCTCCGTCTCCAACTTTCCCGCCTCGATGCGCGAGCAATCAAGAATGCTGTTAAGCAGGGCGAGCAGGTTCTCCCCGCTGGACGCCATCGTGACAGCGAAGTCGCTCTGCTCGGCGTCGAGCCGCGTCTTCAGCAGAAGCGCGTTCATCCCGAGCATGCCATTAAGCGGGGTGCGGATTTCGTGGCTCAGGTTGGCGAGAATACCGCTTTTAGCGCGGTTGGCGCGCTCGGCCTCTTCCTTGGCCGCCTGGAGCTCGACGGTGCGGGCAGCCACCATCGCTTCAAGCTCCTCGGAGCGGCGCCGCGCCGATTGCGTAAGGAGCCATTTTTCCGTGAGCGCAAGGGCGAGTTGCTGGGCCTCGACTGAGTCGAACGGCTTTTTCAGAATGAGCAGGCGATCGGTGCGGCCGAGGCGTTCGTTGATGGCGGCCCAGCTGTGGTCGGAATAGGCAGTGCAGATGACAGCCTGAAGGCGGGGGTCGGCGGCCCAGAGTCGCTCGATGGTCTCCAAGCCATCCCAGCCTGGCGGCATGCGCATATCTACAAACGCGACGGCATACGGACGATCGGCGGCGAGAGCACTCTCCACCAACGCAAGGCCCTCCTGGCCCTGCGCCGCGAAATCGAGGGTGAAGGAGGCCGCAGTTGCATCGGCAGGTGCGGTGCCAAAGATGGCGCTCGCGAGATCTTCGATTTGCGCGTTCGTTGCGGGCGAGGGGGGGGCGAAGACCTTGCGGAAATCGTCGTGAATCGACGGCGTGTCGTCGATTACGAGGAGACGGTGGTGGCTCGGCGCGCTCATGCAGCGCGGGGGAGGCAAACCGGAGGACGCAGGGGTAGATCGAGCGTGAAGCGCGCGCCCTGCCCGTGACCCGCGCTGAATACCTGCACGCTGCCGCCGAGGTTATTCGCGGCGAGGGCGCCGGAGTGCAGTCCGAAGCCGTGGCCGTCTCGGCGGGTGGTGAAGCCGTGCTGGAAAACTTTTTGCAAATTTTCGGCCGGGATGCCGACACCATTATCCTCGACGACGAAGGAGATGCGGTCGGCCTGATGCGAAAGGTGCAGGTCGATCACGCGCTCGCCATCGGGCTGCATTCTCACTGCTCGAATGGAATTGGTGATAAAGTTGACGAGAATCTGGAGAACCTGATGGCGATCCGTTTCGATTTCGGGTGTGGCTCCCAGATGCGGCGTGATCCGCGCGCCGTGCCGATCCGCCGAGGCCTGCGAAAGGCGGACAGCCTCGTCAAGCAGGTCTGCCGGTACGAGCAGCTCCATGACTCCGCCTGACTTGGCGTAGCTTTGTTGCATGGCGACGATCTGTTTGATGTGGTCCACGTTCTGCACCAAGTGCTCGAGTTCACGCCGGGTGTCCGGTTGCGCGGTGACCATCTGGTCGACGACTTCGATGACCAGTTTGGGTACCAGCTTGCCGCGCGGATCTTCAGCGAGGAAACGGGAGAGCGAGTCGCCTTGCGCGCGCATTAACTCGGTGGCCTGTTTTAGGAGGTTTAGGCGGGGATTGTTCGAGAGCGTGTCACGGATGATGTTGGCGGAAATGTTTACGCTGTTGAGGACGTTGCCGACATTGTGAAGGACGCCGGTCGCGACCTGGGCCATGCCGGCCTGGCGGGAGGCTTCGATGAGTTTCGCCTCGAGCCGCTTCCGTTTATCGATTTCTCCGATCAGCGTGGTGTTGGCCGCACGGAGTTCGCCCTCCTTCGCTTGGAGGCGCTCCAGCATGCGATTGAATGCGAGCGTGAGCTCGCCCATTTCGTCGCTGCTGATTACTTCCGCGCGTTGGGAAAAATCCGCGCTCTCGGCCACGCGCCGCGTGACGGCATGAAGGTTCTCGACCGGGTTGAGGATGAAGCCGCGCAGCCGCGCGAGGACGAACAGGCTGAGGAGAACGGCCAGCCCGAGGGCGAGGGTCAGCGCGACCGCGGAAGCCCGCATGGCTTCCCACAACATTGGGCGGAGGTCGGAGACGAGATGGATCGTGCCGAGCGGCGCCGCCGCGTCGCCGATTTTGGAGGTGGTGTGGAGTAGCCATCCGTCGTAGGCGGCGACCCGGCCATCGTGCAAGCGCACCGCTGTCGACGGGGACTTGCCGTAAGTGGCGAAATTGCGACGTTCCGGAAGGTCAATCGAAGCACTGTGGATCGAAGGTTTTGCACGCAGGGTGGCGAGTAAGGTTGCCGCCGCAGAAGCGTCCTGAAAGCTGACCGATCCGATGGCGTTTTCGGCGACGATGCGGGTGAGAGCCAGCGTTTCGGCTTGGAAGTCGGCCCGCTGCTGAAAAAGGCGGAATCCCAAGAGGGCGGTCGAAGCGGCCAGGGCTGCGCAGGTGACGGCCAGGATCGTAATCGTGCTGAGCTTGTGGCGGAGGCTTTTCCGGCCCAGCCACTTCCTTAGCTGCCGACCAACTCCGCCAGAAATCATGGCTTTGCGGAATTGACGATTTCGGCGAGGCCGGCGAGGCGAGCCGTGAGTTTCAAGCCGGCACGCTGGGCGTTCGCGAGATTGACTTGGAAGCGAAGATTTTCGCCGCGTTGCACGAAACCAATCATGCCGCCGTCCACGGCGAAGCCGATGCTTTCGCCGACCAGCAATACCGGCTGTTTTTCGCCGAGGGCGGCGAGCTGCTGCGGGGAGATTCCTGATTCGGTTTGAGAGCGGAAGGTGTCTTGATGGACAAAGATGATGTTCGGCAGCCCGGTTCCATTTTGGATCTGGGCAGCCGTCACCCGTTCGATCTGCAACGATCGATTCCCGGCGACCTTGTTCGCCAATTCTTTTTCCATGAGCCCAAAGACGATGTCGGGCGCGATGATGCCGACACGCAGACTTGCGGTGGGCGGTAGCGAATCAACCGGCCATTCGACGAATTTGGCGAAGTTCAGCAAGAACACCGCCTTGAGTTGGTATTCAAGGGTGTTGGGGGCGGCGAAACCGCGGACGGGCGCCAACCCGGCAAACGCGGTGAGTGCCACCATTACCCCGGTGACGAGGCGCGCGTACCAGCGCGGCGACTGGGTCCGAATGGATAACTGCGACATGGTGACAGATCTCAATGTTGATAAGTGACGCGCAGGAAGACACTACGCGCAATTTCGCGCGCCTCGTTGCCAATGATGAATCCGGCCATCTCGGCGTGGTGGGGGTCGAGTAGATCGCGTCCGATAATTTCCAAGCGAAGATCGGCCCGGGGTTGCCAAGCCGCGCGTGCCTCGAGGCCCGTGTAGGCCGCGACGCCGGAGCCGGGCAGGTCGCCGGTGCGACGTGCGAAGAGGTCCAGACTCCAGCGGTCAGAGATGTCCCACCCGGCGTGAAGCTTATATTCCTCACGCGGCGTGTTGCCGATGAGGCCCTGAATCGATCCGTCAGGCAGCATCGAGGGATACAGTTGACGGAGGCTGGTGCGAACGACTGCAACCGAGCCATCGAGCCGCAGACGCTGCGCGGGTTGCCAGCGGAGCGCGAATTCACCGCCGTAGGTGTGGCCCTCGACATCATTCGCCGCCGTGTAACGAAACGTGTAGAAAACCGGATAGGCGGCGAAATTCGGTGGGATGAATTCCGGGCGAAGACCACGCATGTCGGTGTACTTCGAATAGAAAATCGACGTATCGACGGAGAAGCGCCGGCTCGGTTGGAAGCGGTGACCCAATTCGTAGGCGGTGACATGCTCGGAGCTGAATTCGGGATCGCCTTCAGCCACGATCTTACCCGGGAGGGGAAGCTCCGGCGTGGGCTGCACGACGGCGGCAAACCATAAGATGTCGCGCTCGGACCGCGACGGGGTGCGAGCGGCGCGCGAGACGGCGGTCCAAACCGTCTGCCGTTTGGTGGGATGCCAGAGCAATCGGACGCTCGGCTGCATTTCCCAGCCGCTATAGCTGTTGCGCTCCACTTTTGTGCCCAGGGTCAGGCTGAGATTCTCCGGCACCAGGCTGATTTCATCCTGTACAAAGGCACCGACAAAGGTCGTGGTCGCCGCGGTCACGCGGTAGTTGAACCATTCACTATTTCGCAGCTGGTCGGCGTTCGAACGATAGGTAATGCCGGTGATGACCTCGTGGCGGGGCAGCGGATAGAGTGTGAGTTGCGTGTCGATGTCGGCGATCGTGTGCCGTTCGCCAGTGGCTAGCTGATCGGACTCACCTCGCGTGACCGCCGCTTGAACGGACAAAAAGCCATCATCCAGAACCGGCTGTTTCCACTTGAGCAAAAGATCGGTGCCGTGGGTCCGTCGGTTGTCGGTATAGGTTTGGAAATAGGGCGGGAGCAGCGTCGGCTGATTGCTCAAACCGTCGGATTGGAGTTCCCGATGTTCGGCAATGATGGTCAAACCGCCACCGCCGGGCCGATCCCAGTCAAGCCGGGTGCCGACAAGTCGGTAGTTCCAGCCTTCCGCGGTCGCTCCGGATGTGGTGCCATAGTTATCGTGCTCCTGGTACTTGCCGTAAACGCGGGCGGCGGTTGAGGGGTTGAATTTCCAACCGTACCGCGCCTCAAAGCCAGTATTGAAGTGGTTGCCGTGAGCGACCGAGACGAGTGAGCCAACGGTGGAGTGGGCGTTTTTGGTGACGAGGTTAATGACACCGTTGACCGCGTTGGCTCCCCAAAGGGCGCCGGCAGGGCCGCGTTGCACCTCGATGCGATTAACATCGGCCAGCATGGGCTCTTGGAAATTCCAACTCGCGCCAGTGGATAACTGGTTGTAGACAGACCGGCCGTCCATCAGCACAAGGAGTTTGTTGGAGGTCAAGTCATTGAACCCGCGAATAGTAATCGCGTAGTTGGCTGAACCGACCCGCGAGACTTGCACGCCAGGAACGAGACGCAGCGCCTCAGGGAGGTTGAACGCGCCGTTGCGGGCAATCTCCTCACCGGATACAATGTAGCCAGGAGCGGGGGTCTCGAAAAGCGCCTTGTTTTTGCGCCCGAGCGTTGAAATCTCGACCTTGATCAGTTCCTCAAGGCTGAGACCGTCGAAATCTGAACTCAAAGCGACTTGGGCGGAAACCGAACAGGGAAGGAGAGCGAGAAGACCCAAGATTACCTTGGTGGTTACACCGGGAGGAAATCCGGCCCGATGTTTCATGGCCTCAAACATATGTCGGAATGGCTTGCAG
>JBBQEG010000286.1:0-6982 GCA_038320495.1 Opitutales bacterium
TTTCCATAGCGGTACCCTTCTGCAATCAGCAAGGGCGTCCACCCGCGTTTGTTCTCCTGGTTCCAGATCGCAATCTTCGCCCCATTGGCATCGAGAAACTTGATTACTTTGGGAAAGTTGGCGAAGGCCGCCCCGTGCATCGCAGTGTCACCCAGATTCGAGAGCCCATTGATGTCCGCGCCGAGGCTCAATAAATACACGATCGCCTCCAGCGCCTCGTCCTCCGTCCCAGCTTCTTCCTCAGCCGTGCGCGTTCCGAGTCCGGCCGCGGCCATGATCGGCGTGATGCCATCGACATTGGTAATCGTCGGATCCGCCCCGAGTTCGAGCAGCAATTTCATATAGGGCGTGTCCGCCGTATCGGCGGCCATCATAAAGGGCGTGCATCCTTTCCGCGCGACGCGTCCGCCGCCGGATGGTCCGCCCTCGAGTCGGGCATTCACGTCGGCACCCGCGGCGACGAGTTTCCGGATGAGTTGCTCGCTCGTAATATTCCCGGAACCTTCCGGAGGCGGCAGGCCATTTTCGTCTTCGCCGCTATCCGGTTTGCGCACCCACGTCAGCACATGCAACGGTGTGTAGCCGGAACGCATATCGCTGGGGTTGGCACCCAGTTCGACCAGCAAGGCAGCAAGCTCGAAGTGGCCATTCTCGATCGTAATGATGAGCGCGGTCGTGCCTTTTCGCGGCATCCGCGGGCTCGGCCGGGCGGGTTGAGTCGGCTCGTTCACATCGACTCCGGCTTCCAGAAGCGCTTGCACGATCGCCGTGTGTCCAGCCCGCGCGGCAAAAAGGAGGGGCGTAAAACCCGAGTCGAGTGGACGACGAAACTCGGCCCCCGCCCCGAGCAGGGTGGTTACGACGGCCGTATGCCCTTCCACTGCCGCCCACATCAAGGCCGTCTGGCCTTGGGGCAGTCGCACATTGGCGTCAGCCCCGCGCGCCAGCAGCTCCCTCACGGCGTCCTGCTTGCCCGTCCGGGCCGCCGTCATGAGAGGCGTCTCCCCGCCGCGCAAAGGCGCGTTCGCATCCGCGCCCGCCGCCAGCAGCAATGTGATCATCGCCGCGTTGCCATTGGTACATGCAATCGACAGCGGCGTGACGCCATAGCGGTTTTGCGCATTTGGATTCGCGCCGGCGGACAGCAGCGCCTTGGCCGTATCCGTTTGGTCGTGACGCGCGGCCCAGTGCAGCGCCGTCATGCCATCCACTTGGGCGGCGTTTAGATTGGAGTCGGCCAGCAAAGCCCGCACGGCCGCGCTGTCCCTCTTCTCCACCGCATCAGCCAGCGGCGCCGCGGACCCGGCGCCCAGCGCCAAACTGCCCGCGCCCAGGAAGCACCCGAGGGCGAATGACTGGATCGACTTGGCAGTGTTAGTTCTCGAAAGGTGCATGGGAACGTCAGTCTTGACTCTAAACGGAAAGAGGAGGGAAACGCGGCAGATCAACGCGTCGGGACTTCGACCTTCGCGTTATGTTAGATCAATCCGCTTCGGAACTCAGATCGGAAGTGGCGCGAACAGATCCGTCACCTTGCCGTTGCTGTCCGCAAACGTGTCGATTTTGACGCCGACTTTGTCGAGGAGCGTCAGGTGGAGATTGGCGAGGGGAACCGGTTGTTCATAGCGAATCATTCGTCCGCCCTTCATCCCGCCGGCCGCTCCGCCGGCCACGATGACCGGAAGGTCCGTGTGATCGTGAATATTCGGATTTCCGATTCCGCTGCCGAAGAGAATCAGCGAATGGTCGAGTAGCGAGCCGTTGCCGTCCGGCGTGGCTTTGAGGCGCTCGAGGTAGTACGCGAACAGAGAAACGTGAAACGCGTTGATCTTAGCCATGCGGGCGATTTTTTCCGGATCGTTGCCGTGATGCGAGAGCGGGTGATGCGGATCGGAGACTCCGATTTCCGGATACGTGCGATTGCTGGTCTCCCGGGCCAGCTGGAAGCTGGTGATGCGCGTGATGTCGCCCTGCATGGCGAGCACCTGCAGATCGAACATCAGCCGCGCGTGGTCCGCGTACGCGGCGGGAACGCCCAGCGGTCGATCGAGGTCAGGCAGCGGGTTATCCAGAATATTCGACTCCGCTTTTTGGATACGACGCTCCACCTCGCGCACCGTGTCGAGGTACTCGGCGATCTTCGCCTGGTCCGCCGGGCCGACCCGCCGCTTGAGGCCAGCAATGTCCTCCGTCAGCAAATCCAGCAAACTCGCCCGGCGCCGCAAAGAGGCCCGCCGTTCCGCCAAACCGCCGCCCTCGCCAAAGAGGCGCTCGAACACGATCCGTGGATGCGCCTCGGACGGGAGCGGGGTCGTGGGTGATGACCACGAAAGATTGTTTTGATACACGCAGGCGTAGCCGTTGTCGCACTGCCCCGCAGTTTGAAGCATGTCCATCGACAACTCGAGGGAGGGCAGCTGGGTCTCGTGACCGATTTGCTGGGCCGCCAGTTGATCGGCCGTGACGCCGAGATAGAAATCGGAGCTCTCGGTGTGCTTCGCTTTCGCACAGCTGAGGAAGGCCGCATTCGACGTGGCGTGCGAGCCGGGGTAGGCATTGCGCAGCTCGAGATTGTTGATGACGGTAATATTGTCCTTCACCGAGCCGAGGGACTGCAGAATGGGCGAGAGTTCGCCGATCTTGCCGCCGACATTGGTGGGCGTCCATCGCGACTGATCGCAGCCCATTGGCAGGAACACATAGCCCAACCGCCGGATTGGACGCGCCGCGGTTTTCGTGGCCGCGGTCGCCGCCGGAATCATGGCATCGAGGAGCGGGAGGGCGAGCGTTGCGCCGACACCGCGAAGGAACGTGCGGCGGGGAAGAGACTTTTTTGTGATGATCATGGGGATGTCCTCATTTGAAACGGGGTACTGTTCACGATGCCGAGAATCAGAGACGAAAAACGGAATTGGTCCGCCGCCGCGCGACGCACCACCTGCCGAAGCGCAGGGCCGTCATAGTAGTCCACGCCGCGTCCGAGCGCAAAAATCAGCAACTTCTCACTGACCGCACCCGCAAACAAATCGGGGCGCTTCAGCAGCGCCTGCTCAAGCCCGGCCACTCCGGCAAACACGCTGCCATCCGCGAAGCCCCCGGAGTTATCGACCGGCTTCCCCTCCTCGCTCGTACGCCAGCGACCGACCGCATCGAAGTTTTCCAAGGCGAACCCAATCGGATCCATGATATCATGGCAATTCGCGCAAACCGGATTCGCCCGGTGCGCGGTGAGTCGCTCCCGCACCGTCAGCTTGGCCGAGATCACGTTGTCGTTGCTATCAAGAGACGGCACGTCCGGCGCCGGGGGCGACGGGGGAGTGGCGAGCAAATTATCGAGTACCCATTTTCCGCGGATCACCGGCGAGGTTCGCGTGGCATACGAAGTCACCGTGAGCACACTCCCGTGACGCAAAAGCCCGCCGCGCTGGCGGGACGGATCATCGCCGAATGAGACCTGGCGGAAATGGCTCCCGTAGATGTGAGGAATGCCATAATGCTTCGCCAGCCGTTCGTTCAGAAACGAGTAGTTTGCGCCGAGCAACTCGGTGATCGGCCGATCCTCGCGCAAAATATGGCTAAAGAAAAGTTCGGTTTCGCGCCGGAACGCCTGCCGAAGATTGTCGTCGAAATCGATGAACTGGCGAAGATCCGGCGTGGCCGATTCCAGGTTGCGCAGATGCAGCCATTGCGCCGCGAAATTCGTCACGAGGCTTTCCGAGCGTGAGTCGGCCAGCATGCGGCGAACCTGTTGATCAAGCAACGCGGGCTGGCGTAAGTCGCCCCGCACGGCAGCGTCCAGCAACGCGTCGTCCGGCAGGCTGCTCCAAAGGAAAAACGAAAGGCGCGAGGCCAGCTCCAGATCGCTGACGCGATAAGCGGTGCCGGAGGGAACACCCGCGGGATCATCCTCGATTCGAAAGAGGAAACTCGGGTTCACGAGCACGGCACTGAGGGCGTTTTCGATACCCCCCTCGAACCCGCCCGTTTCAGCGCTGCCTTCGCGGAAGAACTGCATCGGTTTGCGCAGATCGTCCTCGCTCACGGGCCGGCGATAAGCGCGGCGCATCAATTTCGACAAAACCTGACGGGCCGCGCTTTCCTGCTCTGCCACCGTCACTGAAGCGGAGAAGCCTTCGCCGAAAATCACCCGGCGACTCGGCGTCTCGCCCGGCGCCTTGGCCTCAAAGGGACCCGTTATGGAAACTTGATACAGCGCCGGTGCCGTGCGCGGATGACGGTGCATGTTAAAGCGCGCCTCGTACGGGGTGCGCTGGGTTTCAATCACGACCGAAGGATCTTTGATGAAGGTAACGCCGACTTCATGCGGCCCGGCCTTGACCGGAATGCGGAACGTCAGGTGCGCATCAACCCCCTCGGCGTTCTTATCCGCTCCCGGTGGTTTGACCGTGAACAGCGCAACCCGCTCGCGATCGATCAGCACTTCCACCTCGTGCGGTTTCCGCAGGCCCTCGACCTGTTCATTACGATCACGGGCGAGGCGGATCTGAATCTCATAGTCGCCCTCCTGCGAGAAAACATAGGGAATCAGCGCACCGCCGCGGGTTCCGATCGGGAGCCCGTCCACGTGATCTTCCTGCGTGGTGTCAGGGCGGATACGGAAGGTGTCGCCGCTGGGAACTTTGCTCGGCGCACCGACGGCGAGCCGGGCGATTTTCTGGGCCGCGGTCACATAACTCTCGAGCAATGTGGGCGAGAGGTTGCCGACCGTGACATTGTCGAAGCCGTGACTCGGCTCATCGTTGGGCAGGAGGGTCGCGGCGTCGATGTCCACGGCCAGGAGATCGCGAATCGCGTTTTGATATTCCGTCCGATTCAGCCGGCGAAACGTATCGGTCCGACCTGGGCTTGGCTTCGCGGTCGCCGCCCGGTCGATTCCGGACTGTAGCACCGAAACAAACTGATTATAAGCCGCCTCATCCGGTCGGGCCTCACCGATCGGCGGCATCTGCCGGTGATCGAGCATGCGAATGACCTTTTCCCAAATTTCCGGGTGCCGTTCCGGTTGGGAGGAATCGAGGCCTTCGAGGGAGACATTACCCTTACTCACCGCCGAGTCGTGGCAATCGAGACAGTAGGACTGGACGAGCGACGGCACTGGCTTCGCGGGAGCGAGTTGACCGGTCGCCGACGTGGTGGCCGCGAAACTGAGATTTGTTACCGCGAGCACGAGCAGCCCACCCAAAGCCAGAAGAGCGCGGTGCAGAAAGAGTTTGGGACGGAAAAGTGGCGGTTCTTCCGAAGCGGAAACAGGTGCTCGATCGGGGTTCGAGGCAGACGCGTGGGACAACATGGGACAGAGCCGCACCGGCAACGACCGAAAGGCGGATGCAGGTGCGAATTGGGATTCTGAAAACCGTGTTTCGAACCTCGTTGATCGCAAGGAAAAAGGAAGCGTTTCCTAAACGATGACGGCACTGCACCGAATCCAGATGGCGGGCACAGACCTCCGGATTTATCGTTGGGAATCGCGAGCTACTGGTCGTTCCCTTTCAACATCGCTTCCGCCGCGCGGGTCATGTCCCTCACTCGCTTCCCTTTGCCCTCGGACGACCCAGACACTCCGACGTCCGAGCATCACCACCCTTCAACGCAGCGGTTTCGCTGTGCTCTCGCGGACAATCAATTCAGTTGGAAAAATCGTCTGCGACGGACGCGCGGAGGATTTTCGCTCGATGCGCTGAATCAGCAGACTCGCGGTGCGCGCGACCATGTCCTTGATGGGCTGCGCAATAGTGGTTAGGGCGACGGGCAGAAACTCTCCCAAGGGAATATTATCCACCCCGACGATCGAGAGATCCCGAGGTATGACCAAGCCCTCATCCGCCGCAGCCCGCATCGCACCGATCGCCGAGAGATCATTCAACGCGATCAAGGCGGTCGGCCGCAGCGTGTTGGTTTGCCGAAGCAGGTCACGAAACGCGTCGCGCGCGCTCGAGATGTGATGTTCGCAGCGAATGAAGGAGATGTCTGCCGGTGCGATTCCCTTGGCTCCAAGCAGGCTGCGAAAAAGTTCCGGGCGTTTGCCGTCATCCTGCCCTTTCGCCAGCGCGCAAAGGAAAGCGAAACGCGTGTGGCCAAGCCCGACCAGGTGGTCGATGGCCTGGGCAAAGCCTTCCGAGAAATCACTGACCACCGAGTCGATGGGGAGCGGCACATCCGGCTTGGCCGCCAACGCCACCGCCGGTGGACCTTTGACCGCAAGCTTGGAGAGAAACGGTCGGTGCAAATCCGGATCGCTGATGATCAGCGCCACGCCATCCACCTGCCGGTCGAGAATCGACTGAAAACAATGTTGCTCCGACGCTAGGTCGTTGCGCGTGTGCTCGACGATGAGATCGTAGCCACCCGCTGCCACCGCTTGATCCAGATAATCCGCCAGCACGGGATAAAAGGGATTGTGCAGATCCGGAATCACGAGACCGATCGTCTTGTAACTTCCCAGCCGCACGCCCAGTGCCGCCTTGCTTGGCCGGTAATCCAGTTCTTTCGCCGCCTGAAGTACGCGTTCCCGCGTTTCTTTCGAGGCCCACGAATCCGGCCGATTGTTCAAAATCGTTGACGCCGTGTTGGGGGCAACTCCAGCACGGGCGGCGACATCGATCAGGCGGGCTCTCATGAATTAAGTGAATAGCGGAAAAAATTCGGGCGGCGCAACCCGCAGAATAGGAAACTTTTCTTACCGGCAGGAGTTGCTCAACGATTCGACCATCGGACAGAAAGCAGTGCCTGAATCGCGATCACGCGCGATCGGGAAAGTGGGTACAGCACAATGCACGCCGCCCCCAGGCCCAAACCGACCAGCGGTGTCGCGATCAACGTCATTCGCAATTGCTGCAAGATCTCCTGCGTGGGCGTGGTGCTCGTGACATAACCGCAGCGACCGACCAGATAACCGCCGAGCAGCGCCGCCATCGCGAAGGCGACCCGCTGTTCCAGCGCAAACACTGCCCCGTAGAGGCCT
>JBBQEG010000287.1:0-6979 GCA_038320495.1 Opitutales bacterium
TTCGCGGACCGACGTTAGGTATTCGTCGAACTTGCTCTGGTCGGACGGATTGAGCCGGCGCTGCAGGTCCTTCGCCTGGCCAGAGACGAGATCCATGATGCTTTCGCCCTGGCGGAGTTTCAGCACCTGCGACTCCACCTCGGCTGGACTACCATTGAAAAACAGTTTGCGAAACACCTGCGACGGTCGCGTATGGCCGGGGATTGGCACGCCGGCACGGGTCCAGGAGAGCGACTGCTCGCCGTTGGCGGTGAGCACGAGCGAGGGAAACCGCGTCTCGCGGCCGATATAATCGGCGGCATACTGATCGAGCGAAATCGAATTCTTAAAACTCGAGCCGCCGGGGTGAGGCGCTGCGGTGAGAAAGCTTTTCTCCCCCGCATGGCCGCCGTCGACTTCCGGATGCGACACGCCGGAGAACACCGTGAGGTGCTCGCGCAGGTCCTGCAGCACCTCGAGATAACGCGACGGCTGGTAGTCGCGCCCAGTGCCTTTGGGCACGAAGTAGGGGAGATGCAGCCCGAGGTTGTTGCAGATGCACACCATGCGGCGAGGCACATTCCGCGCCGGCGCGGTGGAGGGTCCCGCGGCCTGCAGCCCACGGGGAAATACCGACTCGAGAAACGGCAGCGCCAGCGTTACGCCGGCGCCACGAAGAAATGTGCGGCGCGAAAGTGTGGACATGGGAAAGCGGGGGTTATTTGCGTCGGAAAAGTTCGCTGGCGACGACTTCGTGCACCAGCGTGCGGAAACCGTCGTGCGCCCGCCGGCCGGCGACGATGCGCTCGACCTCGATGCGATCAGCAAAGGACACGGGGGCGCCCGTGCCATACGTGAGCAGCTTCTCGACGACACAGCGGACGATCGCATCCGGGTCCCGCAGCAGCAGTCGCTTGAACTCGTCGATGTCGCGGAATTTCGCGCCGTCGGCGAGCACGTCGGAGGCATCGACGGGCGACCCCCAAGTCCATTTCTGGACCGGCGCCGGAGCCGGCAGGAAAACCCGGCTCGTATCGGCTTTGGTAGCATCGAGGACCCGATAGCGGTCGCGCCACGCGCCAGTGACATCGAAGCTCTCGAGCGCCATGCCGGGCGGATCGATCTTGGCGTGGCAGGAGGAGCAACTGCCAAGAGTGCGGTGGAGATCGAGTTGTTCGCGGATCGTAGTGGCGCCGCGGATATCGGGCTCGATGGCGGGTACGCCGGGCGGCACGGGATCGGGGGGAGTGCCGAGAATGCGCTCGAGGACCCATTTGCCGCGAATCACCGGCGACGTGGTGGTGCCGTTCGCGCTGACCTTGAGTATACTGCCATGCGTGAGCACTCCGCCCCGACGCGAATCAGACGGCAGCTCAACTCGCCGCAGGTCGATGCCGTGCACGCCAGGGATGCCGTAGTGACGCGCCAACCGGTCGTTGAGCATCGCGAAGTCCGAGTCGATGATGTTGCGCACGCTCAGATCGGCCGTCAGCAACTCGCGAAAAAAACCGTGCGTCTCCTGGACTAGCGACCATTGGAGCAACGGATCAAACTCGGGGTACAAGTCGGAATCCGGGGCGGTAAAATCGATCAGGCGCAGATCGAGCCACTGCCCGAGAAAACTCTCGATGAACCGTTCCGCCCGAGGATCAGCCAGCATCCGCTCGACCTCCGCCCGCAAGACCTCGCGGCTTGTAAGCGTGCCGGAATCGGCTCGTGCCCGAAGGGCTCGGTCTGGCGCGGAGGTCCAAAGGAAATACGCGAGGCGTTCCGCGAACGCATTATCATCGAGCGGCTGCGTGGCGTCGGTCGTCGTCGCCGCGAGATACAGAAATGCCGGCGACGTGAGCACGGCCTTATACCCCGCTCGGAGCGCGGTCTCAAAATTGACGCCCTCGTCGAGCCACCGATACACGAGGGCGACGAACGGCTCGACCTCCGCAGGAGCGACTGGCCGGCGCAGTGCCGCGGGCACGAAGTCGGCGAGCAACCGGGCCGCATCGGCCTTGGGGTCACGTGGAGTGAGTTGGAATGTTCGCCGCAGCGGACTTGGGGGTGTCGCGCGTCGATAGATCGGCTCCCCGCCAACGCCTTGCTTCGGGTCGTAGACGACGGCGTTACCGGTCTTCGAGTCGGCCTTTGGCAGCCGTGTCATTTTTGGCTTCGCAATGTTAGTCGGCGGTTCATCCAGGTGCGAGTTCGGGTCGACGTTCGGGGTCGCGCCAGGCAATGGCGCGAGCGAGATATCCCCGAACAGTCGCCGATGACTGGCCGGTGGCCACGCATCATAGATCGGCCCGTCGACCTCCACCCATTGCACCACGATTCCGGGACCCTGATACTCCTTTTGGCGACCCTCCCATTTCGGGCTGACGAAGCGCATCGCTCGCATCGACGACGGGTAGATCCGGAAGAACTGACCCCGATCGAGGAACTCGTCGAACTCGAAGACCTGTGGCGTGCCGGGCTGGACACTTACATTGCCCAATAGCTTCTTCGGCACCGCGTCGCTCTCCTGGTGGCCGCTACCGCCCGTGCGGACCGTCAGCGTCTGTGGAGTCTCAGAGCGTATGGTATACGCGGATACTTTGACCCGATAACGGGCCGTGTAGGGGACGGTGTAGTGATCGAGGACTGAGTTGAAGTGCGAGTATTTGTCAGGCGCGAACATCGCCACACCGTCCGGTAGGATATGGAACGGGTTGGTCCGCCGGTTTTCCTGCATGATGCCGAACGTTTCGAGATAGCTGAGCCGGCGCACGCGGCGTTCGGGGCGCTCATGCAGAACGGTCACGCGATCGAAAACCTGGTCGAGCGACTCGAGGTAGCTCTCCATTTGCACGGCCGACACGTTCAGTGCGGCGCCCACGGTGTCGAAGCCCGCGCCCTGTGCATCGGGTGGCAGCGTCCCGCGAATGCTCAGCGGCACTTCGAAAAGATCGCTCAGCGTATGCTCGAATTCGACGCGGTTGAGGCGTCGCACGCGGGCACGGCCTTCGATGCGTTGCCGCGTTGCGTCTGCCGTCGTGAGCTCGCCGCCGAGTTTGGTGAGGAAAGCCTTAAGCGCAGCCGGCTCGGGCCGCGACCTTTTCTTCGGTGGCATCTCGCCGCGAGCGACTTTGTCGTGGACCTTCACCCAGTGCGCGAAGTTGGCGGGTTCGCGTGGGCTGAAGGCGAGGCTTTCGAGGTCGAGGCCGCCTTCTTTTTCCTCGGTATTGTGGCAGTTGAGGCAGTGTTGGTTGAGAAATTCAAAGTCCGGGCCGAAATGATCCGGAGCCGCGGCCGCGGCGGTGAGAGCGCCGGCGGCAAATCCTGCCGCCGCGCTCCAATTACGGAAAATAGTAACGAGAGATCTCATCGTGCTGCGGTAATTAAGGCGGACATGGGGGCGACCGATCGCCAGGTGGGTCCAATCCGAAGCTCATCGACGATACGCGGCGCGTCGCGATTTGAAGAGATTAGCACGAGGTCGAGCCGCGCTCGGAGATCAAGCCCGCGCGTGACCACATGCCAGGCTTGCGGCTCCGCGTAATCGAGGGATTCGGCTTCGCCATAAACTCTGAAGTGCACTTCGTCCTCCCCGTTGCGACGCGACACGATCTTGCCGACCCAGAGCGTCGTCTGGTCGGTCGGAACAAGAAGCGGACTGAAAAAGCCCACGCCGGCCGCGGTGAGAATCTGCGCTCGCTGACCATGAATACCGAAGCTGACGTGCTCGCCGAAATAGTCGTGTGACGCCCGGAACGTCAGTCGAATGTTATCTCCGCGCCCTGCGCCGAGGTTTGGCCCCGGCATGGCCGGATCCCGGACCATGAAACTCAGATACGTGATGCGGTCCTCATTGAGGACGAGCGGCAGCGCGAGTTCGCGCACCAGATAGGTGGCGCCCGCGGGCAGTTCAAGCATACCCAACCGGCCGCCGGGCACCGGCCAGGTGACGTTCATCTGGCCGTGGACGATATTCAAAACCGGAGTGCTAGGCTCTTCGCTCGGCGATTGGCGCTCTTCCGCGTTACGTAGCCGCCAAGGGCCGAGCCAACCCTTGCCGCGGGTGCCATCTGCCAGTGACAGCGGGCCCGGAGGGTAATAGAATCCTTCATACGCTGTCATCAGGTCGGCACGCGGGCCAGGACGCGCGGCATTGACGACGGCGGCGAAGCGCTCGCTTTTCAAAGGGATCGAGCGTTGCCCGGCCGTGTGAGAGACGCGCTCTGCCTCGCCTTCCGCGATCGTGCGCGCCGTCTGGTCCACCCCCGTCGTAGTTACGTAGCTCAAGGAGCCCACCAGGACGTGGAGGTCGGTCGTGCCGTCTGGCTCGACGCGCACGGCGAACTCGGGTGCGACGTCCGTCACGGTCAATGGCGGCGTGTGCAAGCTTAGCCCGGCCAGCTCTTGCGTGTCGCGCACCACGATGTCGCCGCGGAGGAGCCGGATTTCGCCCTGCCGCTCGAGCGTGATTTCCGTTTGGCCGCGAAGCGCGATTTCGGCGCCGCTATCGAGCCGCACGAGCGCGGTGCCGCTCTGGAGTTTGAGCACGCCGGCCCCGAGCCTCTCCCCTTCGCGCGGAGGATTAGGCATTCGCCAGACGCAGTCCTGAGAAAACAAAAGCGTGCCAAGCGCCACCGGTGGATTTGATGGCAGCGGGGAACGGTGCGACACTGAGACCATCGCGACGACTAGCGCGGCTGCCATGCCCAGCGCGGTCCACATTCGCCAGGAAAACCCGCGGGGTGCGGCGGTGGACGCCGTAGAAGCCGCCTGCTCGGTCCAGAGCCAGTCCTCCGTCGCGAGCGTGGAGTGCACCGCCGCCATCCGCAGGTAGCGTTCGCGGGCTGCGGTATTTTCGCGCAAGATCGCCGAAAGTCTCTCCACCTTTTCAGGCGTGCTGCGCCCATCGAGGTAGTCGGCCGCGAGCCCTTCGAACTCCCCGGGTAACTGCGCGCTCATGCTGCCCACTCCGTTTTGCGGTCTACGCAATCGTGGAGCGCCTTACGCGCGCGTTGCAGCGCTTTGTATACGGCCTCGACGGACCGGCGCAGTCTGCTCGCCAGCGTCTCCGCGGACTGGTTGTCGAAATAATAACCTTGTAGCAGTTGTCGCTGGGACATTGGCATTCGGGAAAGACAATCGAGAAGGGTGCGTGAGAGCTCGTTCTGCCCGAGCAGGGCTTGCTCCTGATGGATCCGCAGCAAATCCGCCACGTCTTCGTCCAACCATCGGCGATGTCGACGTTCACGGCGGAGGAAGCCGCGAATTTCGTTCGAAGCGAAGCGGCAGGCCCAGGGCGTGAACGGCACGTCGCGGTTGTAGTCGGTGATTTTCTTCCACAATGCCACCGCCGTCATCTGCAGGATGTCGCGGGCATCGGGTGCGCTCGGGACGGTGGCCATGATATAGCGAAGCAGTTCGCGCTCACTCTGGATGAAGAGGCGCATGAACTCTTCATGGCTGACGTTGGGGGAGGGGGCAGACATCGTTCTTTAGTTTACTCCGCATGTGCAGTGGGGCGTTGGACAGTTTTTTTAAACCGGAGGAAGAATTAGTATTTCCCGACCACTAGGATGGGAGCGATCGGAGAATCACCTTGCGTGGAACTCAGTCTTGCTCCGGGAGTTGGCGTTTTACGCGTCTCATCGATACCTCTGGCACATTCGTTACTCGGCTGCTGAGTTGCATTTTTGGACACTGTATTTTTTGGCGCCGAAATGTTGGTTGTGCCGTGGGTGCGACCGCATCACATCGAGCTCCCGTGTCTCCTGCGGCGGTTGACCCGTTCCCGTCCTGCCGTCGACGCCCCTCCCCTGGAACGTCCACCCATCCACATGCTCACCCCAGCCGATTGTTGCTTCCACCATCGCCGCGCCGCCGCGGCCCTTTTTGCGACTTTGTTGACGTCTACGCTTTTCGGGCAGGCTATCGACCCGGAGAAGAAGCAGTCGATCGTCCAGCTTTCGCCGTTTCAAGTGAGTGCGAGCGACGACGCGGGATATCGCGCTGGCAATAGCGTTGAGCCGGGCGACGAGCGGTTCGTATCACCACCCCCGGAGGCGAGGCCAACGCGCTCGCTCACGATCTCCGACGATCTCTTTTGTCAGGACCCAAAAATTGATAAGCACCATGAGAAAGAAACCCACGCATTCTCACCCTGAAAAAGATAAAATGTACAAATATCGATTAACCCCACACGCCCCGCGCATGACGCTCGCAAGCACGCTCTGGAAGATCTGCCTTCCGTCCGCCCTCCTCGTCCAATTCAGCGTCGCACAAACCCTGTCGACTCCGCCCGAAAAAAAGGAAGAGGTGATTGAGCTTACGCCTTTCGAGGTGGATGGCTCGGAGGATCGCGGCTACACTGCCACAAGTACCCTGGCGGGCACTCGGATGAACACCCGTCTGGCTGACGTTGCTGCGGCAGTCAGTGTCTATACCGAGGAGTTTATCCAGGACCTCGGTGCCGACAGTATCTACGAGGTCGCCAACTACAGCGTCTCCACCAGCATCAACCACAACGAGGACTTCCGGGGAGGCGATACCGGTCTTAACAGCAATCTGGCCATTTCCGGTAATCGCGATATCACGCCCATCAACATCCGCGGCCTGCCGGCCACGCAGGGTCTGGATTATTTCCCTCTCTATTCGCCGCAAGACGGCTATCGAATCGGCCGCTACGAAGAGTCGCGCGGCCCGAATGCCATCCTCTTTGGCATCGGCAGCGCTGGCGGTATCACCAACGCGACTTCCCTGCGCGCCTACATGAATCGTGACTCCGGATCGACGAGCTACAGCTTCGGCTCCTGGGATCGCAATCGCGCCGAGCTCAAGTTCAACAAAGTGTTGATCCGCGATAAGCTGGCATTCGCCGGGGCGGCGCTGTACCAGGACAATGGCGGATGGCGCGAGGGCGAGTTCGACAAGGATCGGCGAGTCTTCGGTACCATCACGGCCAAACCGATCGAGCGAGTGACGCTGCGCGCTTCCTTCGAAAAGGGCGAAGAGGAGC
>JBBQEG010000288.1:0-6969 GCA_038320495.1 Opitutales bacterium
ATCCAGGTTTTGCAACCGAGGCCGCAGTCGGCGGCGGTGGCGTGGACGGGACGATTGCGGGACTTTGCGGCGCCCACCCAACTCTGCTCCGATTTCGGAGCGACGACAAAAAGTTCATGGCCGGCATCGCGGAGGGCGTGCACGAGCTCATGCAGGAAAACGCTGTGGATGCCATCGTCGTTGGTGACCAGGAAACGCATGCGCTAATTAGTATGGAAGGGCGGCTGGGCTGTAAGCTCAAAGTTCGTCGCGAGTTCGAGAACTGGCGACGATAATAGCGCCATCCCGCTGGGGTGGGTGCAAGAAATGCTTGCGGATTTTGCGCAAGGGCGACGTGGAGATCGCCGGTGACCCGAAGGCGGCGCCGTGGAAAGCGGCTACCGCAGCCGTACTCAAGGAGCAGCTCGCGTGCGGGAATGCGTGGCTCGGCGAACGGTTGCGGATGGGCACCGAGTTTGGGGTAAGCCGCTATGTCTCAGAGCTGAACGGAGGCAAGCGCCCTTCGGCGACAAGATATTCACCAGCTTGACCGCAAGGATTAAGTAGTGACCCCTTTTTCCCGGTTCCTGCCGGTCGATGTTGGGAAGACTTCGGTGTTGCAGGTGCAGCGGAATCTCCCGCGCTCCACCACAGCGGTTCACTACGAACCGGGAACACCGAGGTGCTGAAATAGAGCGTATTCGGATCTCCGCTTTCTTCCACGATGACGAACATGCCACCGTCTGGATGAGCGGCCATGGCCGGCGTATGGCGGTACGAATTGCCATGCGGAACAAGGCGGTCCGAAATCTTCCGGCCTTCCACGATTTTCTCGCCGTTCTCGATGCGAGCGTAGTGAAGGTAGTTACCGACAGTCCCCGCCTTCGGCTCGTGGTGGTCGTGAACCGCTCCGTGCCAGTGCAGCAGGTACACCCGATCCGCAGCGCGGATATCCCGGATCGGGCGCCCGGCACCACTGGCGTTGCGGTTCGTCGTCAGATAAATAATGGGGGGCTGACCGGCGCGCGCGCGTGAAAGCGTATTATACCAGCCTGCAACCTCAGCACTCCTGGCGTTATTAAGTGTACCCGCGGCATGGATATCTCCGCTGGCATCCACGGACAGGCGCGCGATCTCACCATGCCGCCCTCCGCTCATCGGGATCATTTTTCCAATGGGTTCGAGAGTCGTCTGGTCGAACTGCTGCAATACGAAGTAACGATCCGGATACTTGATGTTGCGGCCGCCGACCCATAGCTCTCCGTCCCGCAAGACCAGCTGCGGATTCCAAGTCAAAACGCGGTTTCGGTGCACGACTTTGGGCGAGTTTTCCAGGTTTTCCACCCGCGCCAGAATTCCCCATTCGTCGCCTTCTCCTTTTGCCGGCCCGCCCACCGTGAAGGCCCCAATAAACGCAGTGCGCCCGTCCGGTTCGATTACCAAGTGCGGCATCGTCGCACGATCGAGACGCTCCGCTTCTTTATTGAATATCACGGTCGGTGTTTTCCACGTGCCGTAATGGCGGTTCAAATACCAAGTATTTTCATTTTGGAGGTGGCCATCCGCCACGACGACATGCGGCACCTGATCACGATCAAGCACGATCCGCGGGTCCCAGAGCGACGGTGAGGGAGAGGAACTCGTCATGACCACTTCAGGTGCCCCAAACTTTCCGCTGAAATCGCCGACCCGATAGAGCAGTCGATTGTGCAGGCGGTAAATCAAGTGCACCTTTCGACCGACTGGATCGATGGCAAGATCGGGGGAAAAGCCTGGACCGATTGCCTGCGCGGGCGTCTGCCGGTCGGCGGCGACGGAGGCGCTGGCGAACACCGGCACAATGCCAGTCAGGAGACACAGAGCGGCTACTATGGCTGAAGAAGTGTTCATGAGAACGGGGATCTCAACAGGGGTTGATTCGACGCGCCGCTCGCCACGGTTTTAGAAAGCTGGAGCGAATAGATCCACGAAAACGGGTGTTTTCACGCCAGGACCTTTTCCAGTCGTGAAGGGCGTTGTCACCCCAAATCGCGGACCACCTTACGTAGCCGCTCACCCGGGGACTGTGGCCATGACCACATCGCCGTGGCGAACATTGATATTGAGATCGTCCTCCAATCCCAGCACGCGATAGTAATCATTATATATAGTCAGTCGATTCCTCCTGCGGCGATCAACGAAGTCGGACAACCCCAGCGCGGAACCAGTGCCGGTCAGTCGTCGGTAGTCGGCCGGGGCGAATTCATGGAAGTTGGCAAAGAACCCGGGTACGAGATTTTCGGCTGTACGCCCAAGTCGGTTACATGTCTCGGTCTGACCCCAGACTGCCCCTTTCATTTCCCTGCAACGTTTGTTGGGCTTGTTCAACCAGTCCTGTGTCGGCTGCTGCGACACAGAACTCTCAGAGTTCGGCGCCTTGGCTTTTCGGAAAGATAGATGTCAGAGGTGGAAGCATTGACACGTCTTTCAGTCTATTCACGCTTTGCTCATGCGCTTGAATCGGCCAGTGATGTGGGTCATTGGATTTCTGATGGGCGCCGTATTGGTCGCTATCGTCCTGCAACACAAAACGAATGCTGAGCTCCGCAACCAAATCGCGGACTTGTACGATAAGGTCGGGCGACCGGACGGTCCCGAAGGCTCAGCGCGGGTGACTATTTCAAATGCTGGTGTGACGGCGAATGATGGAGGGGAACTGGCACGGCTTCGTGCCGAAGTGAATCTCCTCAAGGTTCGGACGCAGGAACTGGCGGTCGCTGCGAAGCAAGGCGCGGCAAACAATCCGCCGCTCAACCTTGTACCGGCCGCAAGGTGGAAGAATGCCGGCCGAGATTCTCCCGAGGCCGCGGCAGAGTCATTCATGTGGGCATCCGATAGCGGTGATCTGGAAATGCTTGCGAACACCATCCTTCTTGATGCCGCAGCCCGAGAGAAAGCAGCGGCAATCCTTGCGCGAATTCCCGATTCGGCGCGCGCCTCCTACAATACTCCTGAGAAGCTCGTGGCGCTTCTGCTGGCACGTGATACCGATGCGCGTGCTATGCAAGTGCTAGGAGCAAATACGGCCGGTGACGACGCTCTCGTGAGCTTGCGGCTACAAAAAGACGACGGAAAGACGAAGGACGAAGGATACCAATTCAAGCGAACCGCGGATGGATGGCGGCTCATCGTGCCTGGCAAGGCAGTCGATAAGATGGGAAAGAAGCTGACGGATCCTCCGAAGAAATAGGTCCGCCGCCGACCTTTTGCCGAACAGTATTAGTGAGCGACACCGCGTTTTATAGACCGGAAACCCAATTTTCCGATTGAAAGCACCTGGTCGTTTTTGCGGTGCATGTTTTCGGGGGGAGCATGGGAAGGCCAAATGCGCGTTCAGGATCTCGATCAAGTCCCGCACGCTTCGTTCACGATGAAAGTCGAGTTGATTGAGCGCCGGAGGGGGACCGATGGATCAGCCTGTTGCAGGTTGCGTCGAGGTTCAGCCATTTCGCCTGACGGCGTAGACTTGATTCGCCTGCGTTGTCGCTGCGCTCTGCCAGGGGTGATCCATGCGGCAGATGGCAGCGCAGCGGGAAGGGGGCCGGTCAAGGCAGCGACGGCGCCCGCAGGGCCGGTTCGCCCGGACTCCGATTACCCCAACTTGTCGGGGATCGGTCGAAGCTCGCGGTGGTGGCACTCCGAACATCAAAAATCGGCGGCGATCGTGAGATAGTACTCCCGGGGCGAGGAGAACGTATAGGGATCGTTGGTGCCGGGTTGGTAACCCGAGTTCAGATCCTCGCGGAAGAGATTGCGCACGTCAAACTGGCCTCCCGCAGCCGGAAAGGTTACTGGCGCATGAGTTTGAATAGCCTCGTCCAACGAGCCCTCAATAACCAGTGGCCCCGGAAAAAAGGTGTGCCCGATATGCGGATTCAGCGGATCAAACTTCACTACGGGCCTCAAACCCGGGTCTAGTCGGAACCGTCCGGTGCGGACCCGCACGCCGGGTGGTGTGGAACCCGGGAGCTAATCACTCCCGGGGACCCGATTGGGCAGTTTGGGAACCAACGCCATTCTGAATACAGTGCATGCGTGACCGTGATTCTGCGACTCGCGCTCCTGAACGACAGCGAAGCCCTCCGCCCGATAGAGGGCCATTGCCGGTGTGTTGCCCTTCGCAACCCATAGCCACGGAGGCGGGGGTATGACGCCGAGCGCGTGCCGAATAAGCATCCGAGCGGTACCAATGCGAAAATGTATAGGGTCTACAAACAGCCATCCAATGTAGGAGTGCTCGAAACCGATGAAGCCGCGGAGATCTGAACCCTCAGCGTCCACGAAGACAGTCGCCCGCGAGAACTCGGCCTTTCGCTTTTCATCGCTGGCGAGTGGGACAAAAGAATGCGCGATGTTCGCAGTTGCGAGCTCCACCGGCTTCGCGGCATCAAATATGCGGCAGACCTCTGCCCAATCTGCAGGAGTGTAGGTGCGAATCACGGAGCTTTTTTCGAACAGTGTTCAGGATTTCGATCAAAGAGTCTAGGTCACCCCTGCGAGGGATTCCTGATCTAAGACTTCCCAACCGATGTGCTCTTGGGCGAGACGCTGGCCGGATCGGATGATTGATCTGGCCTGTCCCGCCAGTTCGCCGAGCCAGGAGCAGTCGTGATCAATATCACTGACCGGGAGGTTTTCATCGCCAGGTGTCGCGCACACTCTACGAAACAGCTCGCGATAGCTCCAGACGTGAGGTTGGATCCGTGGGAGTCCTGCGGCTTCGGCGCGCTCGGAGGCGCAGCGTGGAATGCGAAGACCAGCGCCATCGAGATCTCCAAAGTAATAGACGTCCCGCGTTCCTCCCAGTTCAGCGAATATGGTCGACATATACAAGACACCCTCGCGAAAGCGATCACCGCCGCCATAAACAACCGCTCCAAACATTCCGTGCCGCTCGTTCCACCGGCGATATGAATCCCAGGTGGCGACATTCTCCAGGACAATCATCGGCTTGGCCGGATCAGGGCCGCGGGCCCAGGCCAGCGGTTCCGGCACAATATAACAGCGCAAGGACTCCAAATCGAGGCGGCCCTCATCAAAGAGCGCCGACCCACGATAGAGTTCATCGAGACGCTTCTCGTCGCCGAATATACTCAGGGACCGTTCCTTGATGGGAACAAACAGCCGCCGACGGCCGTCCTCCTTGAGGAAGGCATCGATTCGCCGCACATCGACGAACGCCACCATCAGGCGGGCCACGCGACAGAAGCTTAGTTCCGGTTCCCAAGCCCAATTGCTAAAACGCTCAATATCCTCGTTGCTGACCGGCGTAAAACCGAAGGCCCCCTTCCATCGTTCTTCCTGGTCCAACGGAATAAACACGCGAGCAATCCGCTGGGGGTAAAATTTCACCGGCTGCACGCGCAGCCACCCCGCGATCTCCAGCGCCCCGGCATCGCGATTTGCTTCATCCTGTTCGAGCGCGCTGTGCAGTCCGGCGTCGGCCAGGAGTTTCTCCCAATCTCTTCCGAACGGACGGATCATCGCTTCGGTCCGCGTGCCACGCGCTTTTCTCCATTGCGCGAATAATTCGCGGGCCACTGGTATTCGCTTAAGGTCCATCGGCTCAAGCCAGAGCGTCCATTGCTTCAGGCATGCTCATGATCATGGGTATATTATCTATCCGGGTCACATAGCCGTCCTTCGGATTGCTCTCCGTGTGCTTGCGACAGACCACAACGGTCTGGGCATAGGGCACCATCACTCCGAGGCGCTCAGGCGGAAATGCCATCACAAGCTGAAGCTGGAAGCTGTGAGCGAGGGCGAGACAATCTTCAATGCCATCGCCCGAGAGTTTCGAAAACGCCTCGTCCATGACCACGAGTCCGAGTTGCTGTGAACGCTGGGACTGCCGGTTGCCCTTGTCGTAAACCCGGCGGAAGGCTGCCAGCATGGAGATGAAGAATGGCGCCTGGTTTTCGCCTCCGCTGAGATTGCGTCCACTCTTGCCTAGAGAGATGGGTGGAGCGTCGGGGCGGTTGGCGGGCACCATCTCTATATCATAATGATGATAGTTGCGGTAATCGAGGAGACGACGAGCGGGTTCACTTCCATTGGCTGAATCGCTGATTGCTTTCATCATTTCAGCCTTTGCCTGAGTCACATCGTCCTCGGCAATGGCATCCATGAGCGGGTCGGTCTCCTCGAACCCCGTGTCGAGCAGGCGCCAGGCAGCTCCATAGCCGGACCGATCGCGGCGATAGCTGATCCGGTAGCGGTACTTTCCAATTGGTTGTCCAAGATGCTTGTCGAGTGACTTGATCGTTCGTTCCGCTTCATCGGTGCGCTGCTTCAATTCCTTCAGGACGTTGTCTTCGAGCCGTCGCTCCCAGTCGCGGCGGCGATCCTCGGCGAGTTGACGTGACTTCGCGAGTTCCACCTTTTCCAACGTCTCGAGCCGCTGGGCCCAAGGTTGATTGTCTTCATCCTCGGCCCTAAACTCGTGCTGATATTCCGGATGGCGCAACTGGCCCAGATCGTTCCGCGCCGTTGCAAGTTCACGACGTTCGCGGAGCCGCTCGCCCCTGGCTTCGACGGCGATTTTTTCTGCGGCCGAGGCGCGTTCCTGCACCTGGTTGAAACACTCCTGCCAATGGGGAAACTCGGCGCGCAGTGCATCTCGACGGGCGAAAAGTTCAGCATCGAGGACGCTGCTGAAGGCACGTCCAAGCAGGACACGGTCAGATTGAACCTGAATGTGCAACTGCTTGAGCCGCGATTCAGCGGCGGCCTTTCCATCGCGGGTGGGTTGCGCCTTGATATTGAATGTTTGGACCTCGCTGTTCAGCACGCCGATGCGACCGTCGACCACTGACTTGTCGCGAGTGAAGGCCTCCAGACGTTACTGCCGTTGCGCACGCTCGGGCGTGGACAAGAATTCGATCGTTGATTTAAGCGTTTTGAGTTGGTTATCGAGAGCAGGAAGTCTGGCCAACTCGCCGGCCCGATCCG
>JBBQEG010000289.1:0-6929 GCA_038320495.1 Opitutales bacterium
GCCTGCGGGCTACGGGTTGGGGAAGCAGTTAAGCTTGAGGTGGGCGACCTGCGCGGCGGAGAGCGCGTGCACATCCGGCAGGCCAAGGGAAACAAGGACCGCTACGTGCCACTGCCGGGGTGGATGCTCGCTGAACTGCGGCCATGGTGGAAGACCCACCGGCATCCGCGTTGGATCTTTCCTGGCGTGGGCCGGGGCTGGCGCGCCGCACCCGCTGGATCGGCGCATCTCGCGGCGGCGGTCGAGCCGATGAGCGTCCCATCGATTCAGCATTGCATGCGGCTGGCGGTGGCCGGGGCCAGGCTGCCCAAGGGGATCTGCGTACACACGCTGCGCCATTCGTATGCCACCCACCTCTTGGAAGAAAACGTGAGCATCCGCCTCATCTCCGCGTATCTCGGCCACGCCTCACTGGAAACGACCGTCATTTACACGCACCTGACGGCAGTCAACGAAGCGACCGCACGCGCGGCCCTCGACAAATTGAAACCCGCTTCCGCTCTCTAACGACACTCTGCACATCGCTCCCGCGCGATGTCCGTTTTGGCCGATTGGCTGACCCGGCAGGCGCCGGCGTGGTTGGATGGTTCGCATCCACTCACGCCGGCGCAACGCCGTGCCTTGCTCGCGATTATACGCTGCCGCACGCCTGCCTTGGGCGGGCATCTCTATCGCTGCACGGCATGCGACCAGGCCGATTTCGCGTATCATAGTTGTCATCACCGGGCCTGCCCGCGCTGCGGCGGGGAGCGCACCGCGGAGTGGACGCAAAAGCAGATGGAGCGACTCCTTCCAGTACCGTATTTTCTGGTGACCTTTACTGTGCCGGAGGACCTTCGCCCAGTCTTCGCCGCGCGGCCGGAGTTGCTGCATGATCTGTTCTTCCAGCAGGCCGCTCGGGCGCTGCAATTAGTCGCCAGCCAGCCGCGGCATCTCGGAGCCGAACTGGGCATGCTCGGCGTATTGCACACGTGGGGGCGGCAACTCCAGTCGCATCCGCATTTGCACTTCATTATCCCGGGCGGGGGTCTCTGCGCCGATCGCACATGGCGGGCGGCACGCCACCCGGACTGGCTCCTGCCAAAAAAGGCCGTGGAGTGCGCGCTGCGCCAGGGAATGGACGAGGCGTTGCGCACGGCGGCGCCGGAACTGCACGCGCAAGTGCCCGCGGCGTCCTGGCGTGAGGGCTGGTGGGTCCACTGCCGGCCCGCCGGCTCGGGTGCGAACGTTGTCAAATATCTCGCCCGTTACGTGCGGCGCACGGCCATCAGTGACGAGCGCATCGTCCGCGCCGACGACCAGAGCGTGACGTTCCGCTACACTGATTCAGCCACCCAGCGGCCAGTGGAGTGCACGCTCGCCGCCGACGAGTTCATGCGCCGGTATCTGCAGCACGTGCCTCAGCCCGGGCAGCACCGGGTGCGCTATTTCGGCTGGATGCATCCAGCGGCGAAGCGACGCCGGATCCTCGTCGAAACACTGCTCGCCACGCTGATTATCGTCCGGCCGGCGAGCGAAGAGCCGTCGTGGCACTTGCGGTGCCCGCACTGCCAGACGTTCACGCTGGTCTGCGTCGCCAAACTCCCCCTCTCCCGCGCGCCACCCTCCTGTTCAGCGTGAAGCGCCTTCGCCTCAGATTATATTCCCTTCCTCGACTCCGCTTTGCCAGTGGGACCGGGTGGAGTGATGCCTACGTCACCAAATATAGGATACAAAAGCGTTTAAACCGAGTGGACACGCTGAGGTCCACAGTGAACGACCGACTGAGTGGGTCGAATCAGATCGGGGTTGCCCACAATTTTGCCCGAGGGTTCCGCCGGCCGGTCTTCTCGCGCCAAATACAAAGCGCATAAGCGTTCGCGCTTGCTGGTCCTTCCCGGGCTTGTTCAACAGGAGTCCTGTGTCGGCTGCTGCGACACAGAACTCTCAGAGTTGCGTGTTGCACAACGACGGATTCTGCAACACGCAACAGGCTGACCCCGTCCGGCGTTACTTTTGTGGACGGCGCAGGCACTACGCTCGCCGAGCGGGTGAGCAATCCGGCGCCACCCCGCCACGGCGACGGTTACGACATCGGCGTGAAGTTCGGTCTGCTCGACCGCAAGCTCACGGGCTCGGTATCCTGGTTCGAAACCGCGCGTGCAAACGACTTTCGGCAAACCGACTCCGACCGCACCGACGCCGGTCCCCGTAATCTCGACGCCGATCCCAATAATAACGTGACGTGGTTCGAATATGGCGGCAAGCGCCTGAGCCGCGGCGTCGACCTCGAACTCATTTGGCAGCCAATCAAAGCCTATTCCGCAGTATTTACCTACGGCTGGCTGCCGACGGCGGAAATCACCGAAAATCCTTCTATCGCTTTGGTCACGTTGCCCGACGGACGTCGCGTGCTCGATCCGAACGCCGCCAATCTTCCCGGCAGCCGCTCACCCAATGCGCCCGAGAACAAATTCAGCCTGTGGAACCGGTATGTGTTTCCTTCCGGATCGCGCTTGGGCGGTCTGGGCCTCGGCCTCGGGCTCAGCTATACCAGTGACGTGGCGCTGGGTAACATGCAGTCGGACCGGCGGAGGGCGGACAGCTATTTTCTGGCACGAACGAGTCTCGACTACTCGTTCAAGGTGTATGGTAAAAATTTAAGGACGAGCCTGACGGCTTCGAACCTCTTCGACGAAGGCTTCTACCGGGGCTCGTCGCGCGGCGAGCCGTTCGCGCTCACCTTCCGTGGCACCTATTCCTTTTAATCGGGACGGCTCAATTCCACGCGGCTCGCCGCGAGGATGAATGCCGCCCGCTGTTATCGGGGCGAAGCCCCTTTCTGTGATACCTCGGGGCTTGCCCCGGGGAGGGTTCATCCACCAAGCGGTTGGCGGCGCCGTTAACCCGAAGGCCGATCGTCCGCGGTCGATACCGCGATTTTGCCCGCGGCGTCGGCGATCGGGCAGCGCAATGTTCGCCCCGACTATACAAAATCGCGTCGATGGGAATCTATGTCACGCGTATGCCGGCGAACGCTATAATCGTCCCGAGCTTTGCGACTTTGGAGCTAGCCAGGCTCCAGCGGTTTCATCGCACATAGCCCCACCTGCACCCTGGTCGCGCTCGGCGAGTTGGCGCGGATGCGACACAAAACCCCGCACCGTGACGCGCATCTATGGCCGCGGCGAGCCCGACGCGAAGGAAACCGAAGACCTCAGGCCCTACCTTTTACCTTTTCTATCCCGCACGGCCGCATCCCTGATCACTCCATCATCGGGCCATTGCTCCCAGCGAAGATGCTGAAGCGTGATGCCCTGAAAGTCGGCGAGATCGCTGATGAACCATTCTCCGTCGATTTCCAGGATCTCCGGTGCCCAGACATCAAGCACCGTGATGAGATGCGAGTCGTCATTCACGCCGAAATCATCGGGTCTGCTCGACCGATATACATAGCACTTCCCGTCGGTGGAGGAGGAGCGAAACAAGTAAAACGCTCCGTCCCGCTGCACTACGAACGGACTCTCTGCACTCACCGGCCCAGGGCCTGCACGACCTCCTTCTGATACAATCTTGCCCGGCGTCCACGTGAGCAAGTCTCGAGACGTTCGGAGGAAGACGTAGCCCCGACCATCCCTTGTCGATACGGTGGAGTACGCATAATACGCGCCATCTAGAGGAAGAACCATGACATCGCGACCCCCGTCGCGATACAGGAGATTGCCGTTATTATAAGCGCGGGATCGCTCATAATTGACGCCATCGCCGGATGTCATAAGACGGATCCCATCCGAATTATAAAAGCAATGAAATGTCTCACCGATTTTCACGAAATGCGGCGCCTGAATTGACTCCTCTGGCTGGGTGCGCTCGCCGAATGCAGGATTCGCCCGCGCTGCGATTCCGACCGGACGCCAGGGGCCGCGCTCGACCGACTCCCCCTCCCACCGATACAACAGTCGCCCAATTCCCGTGCCCCGGATGCAAGCCCAGAGTTGCCAGCGGCCGTTTGCCGCCCGGATGAAACTATGGTCGACGACGTGCTGCTTCTGGGGGGCAGGGCCGTTCAGTTCGCCGAGGTCGGGCATCAAGCAGATCCGCCAGGGGTTGCCGGCCAATACGGGCACCCACCGTTTAGGTTCAGCTGCTCGCCCCGGCATGGCGTGCGCAAGAGCCGCGAGAATCAAGGCGGTAAAAATCAGTCGCATATTATGGATGTGAAAATTAGGCGGTCGGGCGACACCGTGCGGTGATAAGTGTCGTTTGCGACAGCTATTGCTTAAGACGCAAGACGAACGAGCCGGGAAATCCCGTAAGAAAAAAATACTTTTTCGAGTAAAAGAGGTGGAAACGAAAAATGTCCTCGACCCTGGCAGCCGGACGGAAAGACCCTTGGGCGTCCGCTGAAGAAGCGGATAACCCCATGAACCCTGAACGCGCAGAGTGCGACCTTTGGTTTACAACTGAGGTCGAACCCCACCGACCTTCCGTCCGAGCCTGGCTGCTCGCTCGATTTCCCACCTTGCCTGATGTGGACAACGTGGTTCAGGAAGCCCTGGCCCGGGTGGTGCGAGCAAGGTTGGTCGGCACCATTCGCTCGCCGCGGGCACTGCTTTTCACGACGGCACGTAATCTTGCGCTGGATACGGTGCGTCGCCAGCAGATCATCCACTTCGAACCGATTACGGAACATCTCACGTCGTTCGTCTTAGCTGATGATTCCGATGTACTCGCCAATGTCACAAAGCAGGAGGAACTCGAATTGCTAACCCGGGCCATCCAGTCATTGCCTGAACGCTGCCGGCAAGTTCTGACCCTCCGCACTGCGTACGGCTTTGGTCAGAAGCAGATTGCCGAGAAATTGAATGTGTCGGAGAGTACGGTGGAGAAGCTGATGGCCCAGGCGATTCGCGGCTGCGCGGCTTTCTTTGAGACCGGGAAGGGACGCTGACAAATGCCGCGGAATTCTTTATCAGGAGCAGGGGAACGTGCCATTCCGGACAGCATCATGGAGGAGGCTGCACTCTGGCTGTCCCGGCGGGACCGTGGACTCACGGCAGCGGAACAGGATCACTATATCCAGTGGTTGCAAAGCGACCCGCAGCATGCCGAAGCGCTCGGCCGTAGTGCCGCCACCCTCCAGCGGATGATGCGGCTGTATGAATGGCAACCCGTGCATACCAAGGAACCCAATCCTGATTTGCTCGCACCGGTTACCCGGCGTCGATTGTGGTGGATGCCCGGCGGGTTTGCCGCCGCGGCGGCTCTCGCCGTGATGTTTCTGTGGGACGTTGCAACCCCGGGGGGAACGCCGCCGGAGCCCGCGGAAAAATCGTACCTGCGCGTAAATGAACGCGTGGCGCTGCCCGACGGCACCCGGGTGGAATTAAGGGATGGAAGCTATATACGGGTGAAGTATTCCGACAATGAGCGCCGCGTGCGTCTCACCAGCGGCGAAGCTCATTTCACCGTCTGGAAGGACGCGTCGCGGCCATTCATGGTCGAAGTTGACGACGTCACGGTGGTTGCGGTCGGCACGTCGTTCAATGTGCGCCGCGACGAACAAGCGGTGGAAGTGCTCGTTACCTCCGGACAGGTGCAGCTTCAGGGGGATGATTCCGTGCGAAGTGCCCTGCCTTCGCCCTATGTTTCCAGCGGCGAGCGCGCTTTGATTTCGCGCGCTCAGGCCGGGTCAGATGGCGCGTCGATGCCGGTGGCAATCATCACTCAGGTTTCGGGCGAGGAGATCGGTCAGGCGCTCGCCTGGCAGGCGCCGCGGCTGCAGTTCAATGAAACGCCTTTGGCGGATGCGATCATACAATTCAACCGGCTCAATCGTCATCAACTGGTGCTCGGCGATCCTTCGCTTGAAGGGTTGCGGATTGGCGGCACGTTCCGTCCCGACAATGTCGATGCATTTGTGCGTTTGCTCGAGATCACGTTCAAAATTCGCGCGGAAAAGCGTGATCATGATGAAACCGTGCTCCGCCGTCGACTCTAGTTGCCCGCCTCCGCTGGTTCCGATATCGACAGCCGCCAGCGGGACGGAGCAGGTGTGCACCAGCCGGGGCGCACGCGGGGCACCTATAAATCTTCGCCATTTCGTTACGGGTATTTGCCGTTGGTTCGTCTATCTCATGTCGAACCTATACCCCATGATGAAACAATCCCTGCAACCGTGCTTGTCGCTCCCGCGCTCCGCCTTTTTAGGTGCCGTGCTCCTGAGTGCTTCCGAGGCAAACGCTACGACTGAAAAAGACTATAACATTCCCGCAGGCCCCGCCGCTGAGATGCTCGGTATTTTCGCTGAGAAGTCGTGCCGCGAAACCCTGTTTTCTTCGGAGGTCGTGCGGGGCGTGCGCACGGCCGCAGTCCGTGGCCGGTTCACGGCTCATGATGCCTTGCAACGCATGTTGCTGGGAACGGGTCTAACGTCCGTCATGGACGAGCAGACCGGGGCGCTCGCGTTGCGGCGCGACGACTCGGCTGCCCCGAAAGCAGCACAGGCCAGAACGGGCTGGTTCAGGGTCCGGGCGCTGGTGGCCGGAATTGCGGCCGCATCGGTTAATGTTCTTGCCGGTCAGACCGTCACGCCCGCTGCGACCACTGAACCCGCCACCATCGTGTTGTCGCCCTTCGAGGTGAATGCGTCCCAGGATCAAGGCTATCTGGCGACCAATACCCTTTCGGGCAGCCGGGTGAATACTCCGCTTTATACAACACCCAGCGTCACCAGTGTATTTACCCGTGATTTCCTGGATGATATTGCGGCCAACGACCTCGTGGAAGTCTACGCCTACGGTCTGAATATGGAGGCGCAGGAGCAGCCTGGGCAGTCGGGCAATTTTCGCGGCAATATTTTTTCCGACAACGCGGTCAATATTCGTGGGCTCAACGCCGCCACGGCCCGCAACTACTTTGTGTGGTCCGTCAACGGCGACAGCTATAAT
>JBBQEG010000290.1:0-6925 GCA_038320495.1 Opitutales bacterium
GCGGCGGCGGTGAACGCGGGGTTGATCGGCGAAATCGCGTCCATCGATTGCACGTTGCAGTGGGACCACACGTGGACCGCTGGAACGCCGTTCGAGGACGTCCACCACCTCGTCCTCTTCGACTTCGGCATTCACTGGTTCTATCTGGTGGCACGACTGTTTCGCGGACACTCCGCCCGCCGGGTTTTCGCAAGCGTGGCGCGCGCGCCGTTTCAACAGATGAAGCCCCCGATGCTGGCTCAGGTCGCGATCGACTACGATCACGCGCAGGCCCGGCTCAACTTCAACGGACACGTCCACTTGGGGCAAGAGGACCGCACCGTCATCTGCGGGAGCACCGGCACGCTTCGCAGCTTCGGCCCCAGTCTGTCGGAGCAAACCGTCACGCTCCACACCGCCTCAGGCCAGGCGACGCCGACGCTCGAAGGCACTTGGTTCACCCACGGTTTTCAGGGCGCCATGGGCGAACTGCTGTGTGCGATCGAAGACAACCGCGAGCCCTCACACAGCGCGCGTGGTAATCTCGCTTCCCTCGCTCTGTGTTTTGCCGCCCTCGCCAGTGCGGACCTCGGCGTCCCGCAGGTTCCCGGCTTGATCAAGACCGCTCCACGATCGCTCCCATGACACGCGCAACCGGGCCGAAAGCGTTAGCCCGAATAATGATCCCCAGCCTTGTCATGGCGACGCGTCTTTGAGGAGAACTACGAACTGGACGTAAAAGGCGAACGACGGCAAACGCGAGCCCAGCTTGCAGGCCCGCCGGCGCGAGATGCAGTCGGAGAGTTTCTAAAAAGAGATGCAGCGTCGCAACGGAATCGAGGGCACCCAAAGCGAACTAATCCGCGCCTTCGGAATGCGTCACGGCCGTAAATCGCCATACTATCCCTCTTCCGCCCGAACCTTGAACTCCGATGAGTGCACGTGCTCGCAGAGATCGCTATCTCACGCTCTCTTTCCGGCGCTATCGGCACTGGGGTTTTTCAGCAGAATCAACATGCAATAGGCTGACCCTGTCTACACTGCCCCCGATTGAAATACCTATCCCTATCCGAGTCACCCTCGCAATTGATCAGCGCTCACGCAGTCCGGACGTCCCCTCGCCCGCCACCCGGGCGAACAGGCGGATGATCCCGCGGCCGACGCCGCTGCCCTTCACCCACCGCCGGACCGCCGGCCGCAGGAACGGGGTACGTCGGTAGAGGGTCATGGTGATCCGCCGCAGCCGCCCGCCGCGGGTCGTCGCGTGGTGCATGTCCTTGAGCCGACGCGCCACCTCCGGCGACGCGAACGGATCGCCGAGGGGCGCAAGCTCCGGGAGCGCGCCGCGGTAGAGGACGCGCCATTCGAACGGGATCGGCTCGCCCGACGCCACTGTGCCGTACGAGTACGGCCAGCGGCTCGCCTCCGCGTGTCCGTTCGCGACCACCATGTCCGCGTAGTCGGTGAAGAGCGGCTGGAGATCAGGGCGGTTCGTGAGCGTGTAGCGGCTCCGGTCGAGCGGGAAGTAGTGGGAGATCTGCTTAGACTCGTGCAGCCGGTATCCGCTAAAGTGGAAGAAGTAGAGCGGGCCGTCGTTGCACCGCCACGTGCCACCGGCGCGATGCAGAGTCCGCTCGTGGAGGTTCCAGAACGCGGCGTTATAGCCGGCATCGCGCTCCACGTGCACATCCGCGAACAGCAGCAGCGCGAAGTCCACGAACTTCTGGTCGAAGAAGTACCCGGCCCTCCAGTCCACGACACAGTGATCCTCTACCTTTTCCTGCCACCAGCGGAGGAAGCGGATGCCCTCGTCGCTCCCGTTCACGCCGACGAACCCGAGGTTCATCAGCCCCGTCGAATAGACGGTGGTGTGGTCGGGCTCCAGCCCGTCGCGCGGGAAGTCCTTCGTGGTGTGCGGCGTGACGACCACCGGATGCCGGCCGAGCCGGTCGAAGAGCCCGTCGATCGGGTTCGTGACGAGGATGTCCGGATCGAGGTAGACCAGCCGGCCGACCCCCCGTTTTTGCAACAGCCACGCTAGGAGGAACGGCTTCGCGGCGGTGCACAGCTCCGTGATGTGGTACTTGAAGCGGAACGTCTGCAGATCGGGGATGCCGAGCACGTCGAGCGCAACGAGTTCGAACGGCTCGGCGGTCGGATCGATGAAGCCCGCGCTCTCGTCCACGACGAGGACGAAGCAGCGGCCGCCCGGATGCGCGGCGAGGTAGGAGCGGCAGAGCGTGCGCGCGAACGCGACGTAGTTCTTCGCGACGATTGTACAAAGGGCCCGATCGGACCCGGCGGAGATCGAGCCGGTCATGGTCGTACCTGTTGTTGCCTGCCGATCATGGGGCCGCGGCTCCGTGCCCGGTGATGTGCGAGGGTTCGATGGGATGGGTCGCCATGGAGGCGGGCGCCGACGGCAGGCAGCTCGGGGGATCGAGAGGCTAGCGACGACTTCCCCGCGGGGTCCTGGAGCATGCGGCGGAAGTCGGTCACGACAGGGAAGGAGTCCGAGGGAGATGCATGATGATGAAGAGTAACCGGATGGAGACTTCGAAGCCGAACGGGCCAGACGATAAGACGATTGCGGCGGAGAACAAGACGCGAAAGCGACGGCGGGGAAATCGCCAATCGCCAAACGTGTTGCGGGTCGACGCCGCCATCTTTAAACAGCGCTGCCAAATCGAGCTTTTCTTCAAGGCGATCAACCAGAACCTGCGCATCAAGACCTCCGTCGGCCCCGGCGCGAACGCGGGCAGCATTCAGATCTGGTCCGCGTTGATCACGAACCTCCTGGTCAAAGATCTGCAGTTCAAATCGCGCTGCGCTTGGGGCGCTCCCACATCTCGCAATTTTGAGTGCGGAACGGCGATCGCGTTGCGTGTTCAATCGCGCGGAAACCCCTTTCAATTCGTGAGCGGGCCATGCTTTGATTTTGTAAAGATTTCCTGAATTCCGTCGGAAAATCTTACAGTTTGCGGGTGCTTCCCGCCCCGCGAGTGAATAATTAACAGCTATTAATAATTGTTATACAGATTCTAAACTGTTTAATTTTAGCATTAAAGGGAAGTTGTGAATGAGGCATGCCAGCCACAAATTTATATGGGAATGGCGCCTGCTCATTAATTTGTGGTTCAAGTTATTGTAAAACCCATTAACACGTCCGAAAATGAATAAAAAAATGCTAATTCCCATGGCCATCCTCAGCTTGGCCATCACTCCGTGGGCAAATGCGGCCTGCACCGTCACAGCTGTAGGGTCAGTCGGCGGCGCACCCACCGGCGTAAATTATGTCAATTTCGACAATCTTCCTCTCGGCTCGGCAGCCGGCGCGGTCGCCAGCGGCCCGTCTGGCATGATAACGGTAACCACGGCGGGTGGTGGCAGCGTCGTGCAGGGCACGTCCAATCCCAATTATGCCGCTCCCTTTATTTCTGGTTTAAATGGAGCAGGTTTCAACAACGTAGTGGAGAATGGCCAAGACGCCTCGCCGTACCTGATTTCAGGGCCCGCAGGCGCAGGTAATTCGGTCTCCTTGGCCTTCCCGGGACCCCAAATGTACATGGGTCTGCTGTGGGGCTCGGTCGACGCCAGTAATGAACTCACGTTTTGGAACGGCGCCCCTGGTGCACTCGGCTCGACTGTCGTTGGTACAGTAACCGGCACCGACGTGCTTAATAATCCCAATGGCGATCAGGGCGTGAATGGGACATTTTATGTCAATATAACGTCGACCTGCCAGTTCACTCATGTGGTGGCAACAAGTGGGTTCACGACATTCGAGTTCGATAATGTCGCTTACAATCCTACGATCCCTAACTGCGATGTCTGTGTGCGGACGCAGGGCTTCTGGAAGAACAAAGGAGCTAAGGACGGCTGGCCAGTCAAAAGCCTTGAGCTGGGAATGGTATCATACACCAAGGCTCAGTTGTTGGACATTCTTGACACGCCGGTTAGGGGAAATGGGCTGATTTCTTTGTCCTACCAACTGATCGCCGCCAAGCTCAACATTGCGAACGGCGCATGTGTGCCGGCGGCCGTCCAGACGGCAATTACAGCGGCCGATGATCTGATCATGAACCTTGTCGTACCGCCGGTGGGCAGTGGGAAAATTGATCCCTCTCTTACCAGCGGGTTGAACGATATCTTGGATGCGTACAACAACGGGAACGCGCCAGGCGGACCCAAGCACTGCAAATAGTTTGTCTGTTTCGTAGCACAGTCTCGAAATACGTCCAATCGCGCGCGTTCGCGCCATCCGGCTCCACGAACGCGCGATTCGGATCCGGTTTAAATCTGTCCCCGAGCCTCGGGGGCAGATTTTTTTGTTTTTCACTCTGGCGCTTCACCGGTCACCGACGCTCGCGGCGAGCGTCGGTTTTCGGACATAATAGGTGGTGCTCGCCACGGGTTTCCTGCTAACTTTCACCCGCCACAATGAAACATTTCATCAAAGTCGCAGCCGTGCTCTTCACGATGGCACAGATTGCCGGTTCCCTCCCTGCACACGCGCAGCCCACGCCCCCGGTCGCGAAAGCCGACGGGCCGCGAATCACTTTTTCCGAAGTGAGCTTTGACTTTGGCACGGTCAAATCCTCCGACGTGCTCCGGCACGACTTCATCGTGACCAACACCGGCAATGCACTGCTGGAAATCAGCGACGTCACGCCCGCCTGCGGGTGCACCGTCGCCGGCGCGTGGGATCGGCAGATTCAGCCCGGGCAGACCGGCAGGATTCCCATTCAGTTCAGTCCGGCCAGTTTCAAGGGGACGATTACCAAGTCAGTCACGTTGACCTGCAATGACCCCGGGCAAGCCACGCCCGTCCTGCAAATCCAAGCTACGATTTGGCGCCCCATCGACGTGCACCCCCCCCAGGTGTATTTCGCGCCGATTGAAGGCGAAGAAGCCAACGAAACCAAAGTCGTGCGCATCACCAGCAAACTCGATCAGCCGTTGGCCCTGGAGGCGCCCCAGGGCTCCAACCCAGCCTTCAAATTGGGGCTGAAGACGGTGCAACCCGGCAGGGAGTTTGAACTGCACGTCACGTACGCCGGGCTCGTCGGCAACGAGAGTCCGCAGAGTTCGATCACGATCAAGACCTCATCCACCGACTTCCCCATGATCAATCTGATGTCGACCCTGATGCCTCAGCCGGCCCTCGCAGCGATGCCGCCGCAAATCACTCTTCCCGCGGGGCAATTGGAGGACGGTTACCGCCACAGCCAGATTATTCTCAACAGCAGCAGCGTGCCGATGAAGCTGACCGAAGCCGCCGTCAATGCCGAAGGCGTAGCGGTGGAGATCACCGAGCATCGGCCCGGAAAGATGTTCATCTTGAACGTCATCTTCCCGCCCAACTTCCAGGCGCGCCCCGGCCCACCCCTCAAGTTGACCGTCCATACGTCGAATCCCAAGCGTCCGGTGATCACGGTGCCGATTGAGCAGGCAGTCGCGTCGCCGCCAGTCGTGGTCCGGCCACCCGCACCATCTCCGGGTCGCTCGAATTAGCCACCGCCGCAGTCACGCCCTCTTTGCCCATGCTGAACGCCAAGGCAGTCGTCTCGGAGGCACTGCTCGTGGCTGCAGCCGGTCTGGTGTTCGCGGTGGCGGCCAATGCGCTCTCCCCGCGCGGACTTCGCTTGAGCCAAGACTATTTCCCCGCTGCCGGCAGACCGCTGGTCGTCGCGCCAACTGCGACCCCCTCCGTGGGCGCACCAGCCACCCCGAACACCCCGAATCGTTCGAACGCCACCCTGGCGCGGCTCCGGGAACGCGGGCTGCAACTCGCGACGCGCGAGGGGGTCGTCGAACTCTTCCGCGATCCACGCTATGAGCAGGGGCTGGTGGCGTTCATCGATGCCCGTGACGATCGACCCTACAAGGCGGGCCACATCCCGGGCGCCTGGCAGTTCGATCATTATCGCGCGGAGAAATTCCTGTCCACCATCCTGCCCGTGTGTCTGGTCGCGAGCCAGGTCGTAGTCTATTGCAATGGTGGCGAGTGCGAGGATAGCGAACTTGCTGCCCTCATGCTGCGTGACCTAGGCGTGCCGAGCCGGAGCCTCTTCGTGTTCGCCGGCGGCATCACCGAGTGGACGGCCCATGGGATGCCCGTGGAAACCGGATCGCGCCGCAGCGGGGTGTTCATCCCGTCAAAACCATGAGCGCCGGCACCCGCAATCCCTCCGTTGGCCGCACAGGCGCCGATCCGCTGTTGGCGGTGGTCGCACGCTGGGTTCTCGGCGGGGTGTTCATTTCTATGGGCCTGAGCAAGGCGATGCACCCGGTTGAGTTTCTAAAACTGGTCCGGCAATACGACGTGCTTCAGCATTACGTCCTCTTGAACATCGTGACGGCGACGCTCCCATGGTTCGAAGTCTTTTGCGGACTGCTGCTCCTGCTCGGTGTGGCCGTACGCGGCGCAGCCGCGATGCTGCTGGTCATGCTGGCGTCGTTCACCGTGGCCGTGCTGCTCCGCGCCCTGGCCATCCGCGAAACGGGTGGACTTCCGTTTTGCGCCATCAAGTTTGACTGCGGCTGCGGCTCCGGCGAAGTGCTTGTCTGTCGAAAGCTCGGCGAAAACCTCGTGCTTATGATTTTTTCCGGGGCACTCATCATTTGGCGAAGCCACCGCGGTTGTCTGCGGTATGCTCTGTTTTGAATCGATCAAGCTCCGGCCACGGGTTGGCTCGTGGTCGGTGAACGGCTCGAACCGGACAGCTCCGGCGGGGGTTGAAGTCGGGGGGTGGGGGCTACCCCGGCCACCGGGTGCCGGGCTGGGCGCTGAGCGTGTTGTCGGACGACAATCAGAAACCAGCCTGTGTTGCCTCAATTCGGGTTTACCGGTGATGCGTCATATTTGTGTTACCGAAGTAGGGATGTAGGGGAGCACAGCGTCCCACCGGTTCGTGGATTGGAACGACGGTTTCGCCGAGAGCGG
>JBBQEG010000291.1:0-6867 GCA_038320495.1 Opitutales bacterium
GCCATTCGACCGGATACAGCGGGATCGCCTGCCCACCACGAGCGCGATGATCAACCTCCTGCCAACGGGCGCGCCTGCGTTGCAGACGCCGGAAGCGGTGGCTATTTCCGGCGGCGGCATCGCGATGCAAAGCTCGCCTCCCCGGTGCTGGCCGACCAAGACCAGTCGCGACTTCGCCCAGCGCGTCGAGCGGTTCGTGCGCTAGCGCGGCATCGAGGGGCACCGCTTGTTCAGCGGCCGATGCAGGTTAGCCACAGAAGGCTCGTAAGGCTCATAGGTCAAAGCGGAAATCGGACAACCGGACAAAACCATTCCGATCCTTGAAACGCGGAGGACACCGAGAAGGCGGAGCAAATCAAGGCATTGTTCCAGGGGGGATATGGATCCCGACTCCGCGCCCTTCGCGGTTAAAACGGTTTGGGGTTCACCGCATTCGCAGCCAGACCTGCATCTTCCGATCATGCGATCTCCGCGTAATCTGCGGTTGAAAAATCCGAGTCGTTCACAGTCCTGGTCCGTTCGCCCTGCACGCTGCCTCGACCTCAACATCGCTCGCGGGGGTATTGCAGTTGCCGCGGAAAGATTCTCCCGATCTCATCCGTCCGCTGGCAAGGGATCTGCTAAATGCGTCAGCTAGACAAAACCCTTACGTGTCCATTATCAATCCTCACTACGACTCGGGCAACTTCTTCGATGAGATGTTTGCCGGAGAGAATGGCAGCACTTCGGTGCGGCCCCACTATAAACGCTTGGCCGAACGGTTCGAAAGCCTCCCGGCCGCGGAATTCGACCAGCGCCGTGCGGCCGTCGATTTGGCGTTCCTTCGCCGCGGCGTCACGTTCACCGTTTATAACGATTCCCAAGGTACCGAACGCATTTTCCCGTTCGACTTGATTCCCCGGGTCATTCCCGCCTCAGAATGGCGTCACATCGAGGCGGGTCTCACGCAGCGGCTTCTCGCGCTCAACCTGTTCCTGGATGATATCTATCATGGTCAGCGTGTTCTGAAGGATAAGATCATACCCCCGGCTTTGGTCCTCGGCGCCAAACACTTCCGCCGCGAGTTCATGAACTTCTCGGTGCCGAAGGGGATCTACGTGCACCTCTGTGGGACCGATCTGATACGCGACGAAAAAGGCCGTTATTTGGTGCTCGAGGACAATCTTCGCTGCCCCTCCGGCGCCAGCTACATGATCGAAAACCGCGCCGCCATGCGTCGCGCCTTTCCCAAACTTTTCCAAAGTTCCGGCGTCAGGCCTGTTGAGGGCTACGCCGACGACCTCCTCAAAGCCCTCCTTCACCTCGCTCGTGAGGGCAAAGCCAAGCCCAATGTCGTGCTGCTAACGCCGGGCGTTTTCAACAGCGCGTATTTTGAACACTGCTTCCTTGCCCGACAAATGGGCATTCCCATTGTCGAGGGCCGCGACCTCGTTGTCCGCGATACCCAGGTTTTCATGCGAACCACCGCCGGGCTCGTCCCCGTCGATGTGATCTATCGTCGCATTGATGACGACTTTCTTGATCCCACCATTTTCCGCCCGGATTCCATGCTCGGCGTCCCGGGCCTCGTCAGCGCTTACCGGGCCGGCAATGTCGCGCTCGCAAACTCAATTGGTACCGGCCTCGCCGACGATAAGGTGATCTACGCTTACGTCCCTAAGCTGATCAAATATTACCTGGACCAGGAGCCTCTCCTTCCGAACGTCAAAACCTACCTCGCGTCCGAACCATTGGAGCGAAAATTCATTCTCGAAAACATCGAGAAACTCGTCGTGAAGTCCGCCAACGAAGCCGGCGGCTACGGCATGCTGATCGGGCCTGCCTCCACCAAGGCCGAATGCGAAGCCTTCCGGGCACAGGTCGCCGCCAACCCGCGCAACTTCATCGCCCAGGATCCCATCATGCTGTCGCGCTCCCCCACCTGGTGCGATGGCAACCTCGAGGGACGTCACATCGATCTCCGGCCTTACATCCTCTACGGCGAGAAAATCACCGTCACACCCGGTGGCCTCACCCGCGTCGCCCTCCGAAAAGGATCCCTCGTGGTCAACTCCTCCCAAGGCGGCGGCTCCAAGGATACATGGGTGCTCAGCGGCGAAGAATAAAAACCCGCCCGCCTGACCCATCCGACGCGACGCTGAAACAACGTGAGCGTGACCCACGTGTAATTAAAATTCAATTACACGCCTGGCCTGAACCGAAGTCCGAGCCCATCACTGTCTTCCGACCTAAACCGACCTGCCCATGCCCACCGTAATCCGATCCGATCCTCCCACTTTGAATCTCCGTCCGGAAGGGACCGTGATGCTCTCCCGCGTGGCGCACTCCCTGTATTGGATTAGTCGGTACATCGAGCGGGCCGAAAACGTCTCGCGCCTGCTCGAAGTGAACCTCCAGTTTCTGATCGATCTTCAGGCCGCTGACGCCAATCAGGACCAGCACTGGGACTCCCTCATCCTTAGCTCCGGCGATGAGGAGTTGTTCGCTGAGCACTACAAGACCACCGACAGTCACACGGTCACCGAGTTCTTCGCTTTCGACCTGCGCAATCCTGGCTCAATCCTGGCGTGTGTTTACGCCGCCCGCGAAAACGCCCGCATGATTCGCGACCAGATCTCACTCGAAATGTGGGAAACGATCAACGAGCTGCATCTTTTTCTGAAGAGCCGCAACACCGCGGATGTGTGGGCCGATGGCCCAACCGATTTTTTCACCCACATCAAGCGGATGTCCCATTTGTTCCAGGGCCTGACCGCCTCCACTTACTCGCGCAGTGAAGGCTGGGAGTTCATCGAGTTTGGAAAATTCATCGAGCGCGCCGACAAGACCACCCGGATTCTCGACGTCAAATATCACATCCTGCTCCCGAGCGCCTCGGATGTTGGCGGCGCGGTGGATACGGCTCAGTGGCAGGCCGTGCTCCGCTCCGCCTCCGCGCTCGAGGCGTATCGGCGTTATTACGTTCGCGAGATTCTGCCCTGGAAAGCCGCCGAGTTTCTGATCTTCTCCGACTCGTTCCCCCGCTCGCTCCACTTCTGTGTGGGCCAGGTGGACGAGTTTCTCCGCCGCATTCTCGGCGAAACCGGAACGCGTCCGCGTTCGCCCGCCGCTCGCGCCTCACGACGATTGCTTGCCGATCTCCAATCGCTCAGCATTACCGACATTCTCAAACAAGGCCTGCACGAATTCCTCATGGAGACTCAAACCAAACTTAGCGCCATTGGCGATGAAGTCGTTCAAACGACGATGTTCTACCCCGCTGAGTCGGTACTGGAAGAACAGCAGCAGCAACAGCAGCAACAATAAGGGCGTTCTGGCCGGGGCGCCCACGTGCTTCCGCCCATCCGTTCCCAGGTTCCGCGCCAACGGTCGTCCGACGCCATGCATCTTCGCGTTCTCCATCGCACTTCGTTCATTTACGCCGGCAAGGCACATGACAGTTTCAACGAGGTCCGCCTGTGTCCCATCAATGACGCCACGCAGCAATGCCGCGATTTCCAGTTGAATCTGACCCCGAGTGCGGCCCCCCGGGAATACGACGACTTCTACGGTAACACGGTCCAGTATTTCGAGGTCATCGAGAGTCACACGAAACTGATCATCGAGGCCGTCTCGATGGTGGACACCACTCCGATGGCGGAGCGGCCGGCGATTCCCCGCGTCGCCATGGAGGATCTCGAACGCTCCAGCGAACGAGAAATGCTGGCGGAGTTCTACAACAGCTCACACTACGTCCCGCTCGATGTGGAGCTCTGGCGCGAAGCTCAGGATGCGCTCGCCGAAGGTAGCAGCGATGTCTGGAATAATGTCCGCCGCCTCGGCTCCCATGTGTATCGACGGTTTGCCTACAAGCCCAAAACCACCGGGGTAAACACCAAGGCGACCGATGTACTCAAACTTCGGATGGGCGTATGTCAGGATTTTGCCCACGTGCACTTGGGCCTCTGCCGCTGCCTCGGCATTCCCGCGCGCTATGTAAGCGGTTACTTTTTCAACAACACGCGGCGTCCCCGCGAGATCGAAGCCTCCCACGCCTGGATCGAGGCCTACGTCCCGGGACACGGCTGGACGTCCTGGGATCCCACCCACGACCGCACGGCCGACGAGCGCTATATCAAAGTGGCAGTCGGCCGGGATTACGCCGACATCCGCCCGGTCAACGGCACCTACCGCGGCGCACCCACCCGTTCCCTGAAGGTCGACGTCACCGTGCGCGAAGCTCCCGCCGCCGTGGCCGCACTCTAGCGCTGCAACCATTCCCTCCCGACGCCCGCATGTTTCTCCGCCTCACTCACGTCACCGGTTACACCTACTCGCAATCAGTCACGTTCGCGCCCCACGCGCTCTACCTGCGGCCCCGTGAATCCACCCGGCAGCGACTCCATGACTTCAAGCTGGAGATGACGCCCGTCGCCCGCTGCGTCGCCACGAACGACCCCCTCGACAACGCCCTCGACTGGGCCTACTTCGCCCCGGACCAGCTGTCGACCCAGTTGCAGTTTCGCAGTGAGATGATGGTCGAAACCCTCGACACCAATCCCTTCGATTTCTTTCTCAAGCCCTCCGCCTTCGCGTATCCATTTTCCTATGATGCGGCGGAAAGGGATGCCCTGACGCCCTGCCTCACTCCGGTCACGGAGCCCGCCGCCACCCAACTGCGCCACTGGCTGAATGCGCTTATGCCGATCACTCCGGGCGAGACCGTGGCGCTGATCACCGCACTCACGCAGGCCGTGCATCGCGGTTTAAGTTACAACCGCCGCGACGAACCCGGGATTCAACCCGCCACGCAAACTGTTACTCGCGGCACCGGATCGTGTCGCGACTACGCCGTCGTTCTGATCGAGCTCTGCCGCCTCCACGGCATCGCCGCCCGTTTTGTCAGCGGTTACCTTTACGAAGCGCCCCCGCCAAACGTATCCCACCCCATTCCCCCCGCGATGCACGCCTGGACCGAGGTCTACCTGCCGGGCGGAGGCTGGCGCGGACTCGATTCCACCCGCGGCATCTTTTGCGACGACGCCTTCGTCCCGGTCGCGCACGCCGCCGTCGCTGAAAGCGTGAATCCCATTCAGGGCAACTTCTTCGGCCCCGCGGGCACGACGTCCCTCCTCACCACCCACCTGAAAATCGACAAGCTCTGACGCCGCGGTCCCGCCGCGCCGCGTAACCAGATTTCACTTACATTTTGGCGCCGACCTCCGACCTGGTTGCCATTCAAACACCCTGTCTCAAAGCCGCTCGCTTTACCATGTCTCTCGCCGCGCCGTATTCCAAATCCATCTGGAAATCCGTCCTCGCGTGCGGGCATGCGGTGGAAGCTTCGCTCGCCAAAACCGGAGTGCTCCTGACCATGGGCGGTGAGCCGACCTTCGTGCCCAACGCGCCTACCGGAGCCGAGTGGCAAACCGACGCCCTCGGTCCCACCAAACTCGCCTACGCCCGCCAGTTCGCGCGCGAACTGGTGCGCCACACGTTCCCCGGCGCCTGCGTGCTTGAGACCTCCGCAAAACATTACCCAGGCGAACCCCTGCCCCGGTGGGCCATCCTCATTCAGCGTCGCCAGGACGGCACCCCGCTCTGGCGCGACATCACGCGATTGCGCGCTGATACCGCCACCGGCACCCACACTCCCACGGATACCCGGCGCTTCATCCGGACCCTGGCCGCGACTCTCGGCCTGACTTCGCCCCATCCGCTTCCCCTCGCCGAACCGGCCGCTCCGTCCAAGATTTCAGGATACGTCTTGCCGCTCGACCACGGGGACGAAGGATGGGTGACCGATGACTGGACCGCGGCGCTAGGCGACGAACCGCTCCCGCTTTTTGCCGGCGAAAGTCCCGCCGGATTGCGACTGCCCCTCGCGCGTCTGCCCGCCGAGCGCCTGCATCGCGCCCTGACCGCGGAGGTCCAGTCTGGAAGCGGCACTCTGACCATTTTCATCCCACCGCTCTTGTTGCCCGCGTATGTTATGTTGCTCGACGCCATCGAGCGTTCCTTGGAAAAACTCGAACTGCGGGACGTGATCCTGGCCGGCTACGCGCCACCCTCTGATCCTGCGCTCCCGACCGTGGGACTCGCGAGCGACCCCGGCGTGCTCGAGGTCAACGTCTCCCCGTGCGCCACGTGGGCCGACTATGATACGCAACTCGAGCAGCTCTATCGCACGGCGAAGGCGGTCGGATTGTGCGCCCGCAAATTGCAGTTCAACGGCCGTGAAACCGGAACCGGCGGCGGCGCCCATCTGGTTTTCGGCGGACCACCCGACACGCTCTCACCTTTTTTCAAACTGCCCGCACTCCTGCCCTCGGTCATCCGCTACTGGCAGCGGCACCCCGGTCTGAGTTATGCCTTCACCGGCTCGTACCTGGGCCCGAGTTCGCAAGCTCCGCGCATCGACGAATCCACCTATGAGGCGCTCTATGAGCTCGAGATCGCGTGCAGCGGTGCGGAGACGATAGGCTCGCCGCAAAACCTGGCACTCTTCGATCTCCTCTTTCGCGATCTGTTGATGGACCGCTCGGGCAACACGCATCGCGCGGAAATCAGCGTGGATAAACTCTGGAATCCTTTCGCGCCCAACGGCCGCCTGGGCCTCGTGGAGTTTCGCGCCTTCGAGACCCATCCCGCCCGCGCGGTGCAATCCGTGGTCGGGCTCTTCGTCCGCGCCATCCTCGCGCGTCTCTGCCAAAATCCATATCCGGATCCGTTCATCCGCTGGGCGGGCGAGCTCCATGACCGTTTCTTTTTGCCCGCATTTGTCTGGGAGGATCTCACCGCCATCTGCGCCGATCTCAAGAAACACGGGATTCCCTTCGACGCCGAGATGCTGCGCCCTGCGTGGGAGTGGCGCTTCCCCGCGTTGGG
>JBBQEG010000292.1:0-6853 GCA_038320495.1 Opitutales bacterium
TCGCCCGTCTGCACGCGGAAGGTGAAGGAAAACTCCAGCGAGATGTTGCTGGAGACCGACGGGATGGTGCCCATCGTGAACGGATTCCCCGCGAAAACATAACCGAGCGCAGTAATGTTGCCGCCCACCGCCGCAAGGGGAGGCCCACCGCTCGCAGGCGACAATGTGCCACGCAGCGTGTAGTCATGCACCAAAACCGCGGCCCGGGTAAAGGAGAGGGCCAGAAGTGCCAGGGTCGCACCGACGATGAACCGACGGAGAAGCATCAGGAGGACGCTGTCAGGAGCGAGGCGAATAGCAACCCGATAGCGGCGCTGAGAAGCCGGTTAACGCGCGGAAGGAGCTGGCTCCACTGCCTCCGGATCACGTCCGACGAGGGGTTGGGTAGTGCGCAGGTACGCGAATAGATCACGCAGTTGGCGATCAGACATGCTTTGCAGAAGGCCATCGGGCATGAGCGAACGTCCCATGCCCTGCAGAGCCGAGATGCTGTTTCGCTCAATGGTGAGATTGATCCCGGCCATGTCGCGGAGGACGATTCGCTCGTTGTCCCGCGAGGCGAGAAAGCCAGTGTAGGTAGCATTCTCTTTGGTGGTGAGAATGTACGGTTCGTAGCCTTCGCGAATTTCAGCATTTGGATTCACGATGTTGAGCACGAGGGTCGCGATGTCGTCGCGCTGATACGACGTGAGGTCGGGTCCGAGATCGCCGCCCTTGTTATGCAGTCGGTGGCAGGCGAGGCACAGTTGTTCGTAATGCGTGCGACCGTTGTAGGGATTGCCACGGCCATCGTGGATCGCCGCGATGATCCGGGTGATCTCACGCTCGGTTTCTTCGGGTTGGGCGACCACCTTTAAGCCGAACGCCTGATCGACGCGCTCACTCAACGCTCCGCCCTCGACCAGACGCAGTTTATCCTGCATCTCTCTGGGGATGGCGCTGGCACTTAACGTTCCAGTGTGGACGGCCTCAAGCATGGCCTCGGCGCTGGCTCGCCGGCTGGAGAGGACTGCCAATGCGATCGTCTGCTCGTTGGCAGGAAGTTGGGGGAAGACCTTTATGATCGCCCGAGTGAGGTCAGCGCTAGGATACGCTGCGGCGGCGCCGAGCACTGCGGGCCGCAAATCGGCATTCGCTTCGCCTACGAGCCGTGCAAGAACGGCCGCAGCAGGAGCGTAGGGCACTTCGCCAAGAGTTGTGGCGAGCCGCACCCGATCAAGGATCGGTGCGTTGGGATCGGCGAGTTGTTTCAATGCTTCTTCCAGTGCGAGGGGATCTTTTTGACGGACGCGGAGAGCGAGGGTGCCGCCGCCCGCCTTCACCAAGGCATCGACGAGGGCGTCGGGCATCGCGGGCAAGGCGCGGCCTTCGAAGGCCTGCTCAAACCCGGTGATTAATGCACGACGACTTGCCGCGTCAGGCGCGAGGGTCAAAAGCCGTGCGCCGGCGAGCAGGTTCGACGGAGTGCCTGCTGCGGCCAAGCGGCGCATGAGACGAGCGGCAAGGTGGTTCTGCACGAGGGGACGTGCCCAGAGTGACGTCTCGGAAGTCGAAGTGAAGAGGTCGACGACGGCATCATAATGCGTCGCGACCTTGTCTTCAATGGCCCACCAGATTTGAAGCGGAATATAGGGATCGGTGGCATCCTCGTCGTGCCCGATGAGCACCTCGACGATGGCGAGGGCGGCGAGCGCCGGCAGCCGCTTGGCCGTGGCCGCGAGCTGGCTGCGAACCTCGACGTTTGATTCTTTTGTGCCCATTTCAACGATAGCATTGGTCACGTCGGCGCTTGCGACACGGCGATCCCCGAGCAGCCGAATAGTCCAGGCGCGCACGTGCGGATCGGGGTGTACGAGCAATTCGATCGCGGTTGCGTCATTGAAGCCGCCGCTGAGATTCAGCGCCCAGAGCGATTCGAGTGAGAACTGGCCGGTGGTGCGGCCCGCCAGAATCTGGCGCAGGGGACCGATGAGCGCCACATCCTTGCGGTCGCCGATCACTTGCTGCGCCGTCTCGCGCATCCAGCGATTCTCACTCCGGAGGAGTTGGATCAGCTCAGCTGACGTTTGTTTGGTGAGGTCAAAAGCGGCGAATCCGGGTCTGGTGGTGGCGCCACGGATGCGGTAGATCCGGCCGTCGTCTTTCGTGATTTGGCCTTCGTGATTACGGTAGTGGTTAACCTGCAAATCATGCCAATCGGCGATATAAAGGGCCCCATCGGGTCCGTGCTTGATGTCGACCGGCCGAAAGTTTTTGTCTGCCGATCGGATCACGGCGTCGACATCGTGGGTGGAAAACGTCGCGCCGCGTGGCGAGATGCTGGCCATCGGTAGGTAGTTGTTCATCGGATCAATGCCGATGAGCTTGCCATGGTAACGGGCAGGCAGGGCGCCCCCCTCATAGATCACGAAATTATGGGTGAATCGTGCGACATCAGGGTGCGCCATCGCTGGGAAGTAGCCGAAGGCGTATGGGTTGGAGAGTTCGCCGTGCTTCTCGAAGCCCTTCCGGAGATAGCCGCCCTGTACGTAGTGGAAGCCGCGGGTGTTGCCGCCGTTGTGGCCGGAGAATACCCGCCCTTTCTCATCGATCTCCACGCCGAAGGTGTTGCCACCGCCCTCTGCGAATACTTCGAAACGAGCGGATTCGGGGTGATAACGCCAGATGCCCTGTCCGGTGATGTGCACTAATGGATCGCGGTCGATCCCCGGCCGGATGATGTCGGCCGAGACCGTGGATCCAACTGCACCGTAGAGCCAGCCGTCGGGTCCCCAGCGGAGGGAGTTGGCCACGGAATGGGTGTCCTCGAGATTGAACCCGTCGACTTTCACGACCGGAGGTCCATCAGGGATATCGTCATAGTTTGCGTCCGGATAGAACAGGAGCTGCGGCGGAGAGAGCACCCATACGCCGCCACGCCCGCGAACCACGGCAGTGGTAATGTTCAATCCATCGACAAACGTCGTCTCTTTGGAGAATGAGCCATCGGACTTCACATCTTCGAAGATGGAGATGCGATCTTTGCCGCGAAAGGCGGCCTTCTCCGGCGTGTCGTAGGGTGGCGCCGGCTTCCTCTTATCGTAAACGATGCGCCAGACGCTGTCGCGTGCAACAGCGGTGAGGCCGGCCGGCTCCGGATACTGGAGGTATTGCACGACCCACATCCGACCGCGTTCATCGAAATTGAGGAAGACGGGCTGAGCAATGGTGGGTTCAGCGAGCACGAGGTCCAGCGTGAGGTCGCTCGGAGTGTGGAGATCGTTTACGCCCCGCTTCGTGCTCGTCAGTCCCGTTGCCCAGTAGATGCCGTTGCGGAGTAGCCGGGTGAAGGCGGGTTTTGCAAAATCCGAAGGCAGACCGAGTGCGACGTAGAACGTCTTCCCGCCATCGGGACGATTGTACGTCCACGCGAGCGGTTCGGCCGGCTGTCCGGGAATGGCACCCGTCAGGATCAGCTCGGTCCTCGCGCGCAGCGGGGTGTTCCGATAAAGCCATGACTCGGAGTTGAAAGGTAGCTGGACGCCTTCAAGGATGGGGTGATTTGGCTGGGAAGCGGTGGCGCGGAGAATGGGTCCGTGGCCGTGGTGGTCGCTGTAGTTCCCGCCGATCACATCCGCATCCCACGTAGTCCACTGAGCGTAGCCAGCGGGAAGGGTGCGACCCTTGGCGGGAGAGAAAGGGTGGCTGGCGGTACGAATGCCGATGATCGGTTTGCCGGATTCCACGTAGCGACGGATCACGGCCAGTTGTTCTGGCGGCAGGGGGCGGCGGCGGACGCTGATAAGAAGCGCATCGGCGCTGTCCAGCTCACCGACGCGGTTGAAGGTGGTATCGTCGAGACCGCCGTCGCCTTCGAGGATGACCACGTCGAAGTCCTGCATTAGGTGCTCGGCGGCGAAGGCCGGCAAGGTGCGAGCGGTCTCGTACTCGTCCTCGGCGATGAGCATCACCAGCTTCTTACGGTTGGACTCCGTCTGGGCGAAGGAGGAAGCGGTGGCGCCAAACGAGAGGAGGCTGACGCAGGCCAGAATGAACGATTTCGTGAATGACGAGTGCGTCATAAGAGCGGGAGAGGGGAGAGGCGCGGATTCGGGTGGATCCGCGCCTCAGCGAGGTTTGCGAGACACTGACTCAGAGCCGGAAGTTCATACCGAGGGAAACGAGTGGGCTCATTTCTTTGATATTCCGAGGGCGGTCGTTGAACCACCTCGAACCAGAGTCCGGCTCGTCAAGGACGTTGTTGAGATCGAGGTAGGCGTCGATCTTGTCCGTGAGGCGGTACATGGTCTTCACATCGACGGTCCGGCGATGGATTGTATACCAAAGGCGGGACTGATTCGCGTTGTAGGAGCTAAGGAACTCGTCCGTGTAGTTGTACTGTAGACGAACGGTGATCTTGCGACGGATGTAGGAGATACCGGCATTGGCGGTCATCGGGTTGAAACCCGGGATTTCGCTGGTGGACTGGATGGTGTTGCCGGACTGATAGTCGCCTTTGCTATCCATCCGGGTGTAGGTGGCGAAGGCGCCGAAGCCACTCCAGAACCCCGGCAGATTCGTGAATTGCTGATTATAGTTCAGCTCGATGCCGCGGACGCGGGCCGAACCACCGTTGTACTGGGTTGTGAGCTGGTAACCGGCGTAATTGCCATCGAAGCCATTTCCAGCGCCCTGCGGCACAATTGCGCCCCCTGCTGTGTAGATGAAGCGACTGATCTCCTTGAGGAAGATACCTGCGGAGATGACGCCGGCGGGCTCAAAATAGTATTCGGCGCTGAGGTCGAAGTTGTCAGCTTTCTGAGCCTTGAGGCTCGGGTTGCTCGTCGAGATCGTCTGGCTGTCGTCGTTCACCGTGGTGCGCGGGATGAGCTGGCCGATCGAAGGACGTCCGACGTTGGTGGCGTAGCTTAGACGAGTGATTAGATTCCGGAACGGCGTGTACTTGAAGTGCAGTCCAGGGAGCACATCGCGATTCTTGCCCGTCGCGGTCTGGCGCTGGCCGTATTCTTCAATGTTTCGACGCTCGATTTCAGCATCCGTCAGCGAGCCCACCCAGGCAGCGCGACGAGCTTTCTCCTCCGGAGATATATACTGGAGCGCTCCCGTGCCTTCCACCTCGGTCTCTTCGACGCGAACGCCACCCATCACCGACAGGCGGCCAAGGTCGATATTCCCCATGATATACGCGGCGGTGATGGTTTCTTCGAAGTCTTGCTTTCCGGTGAACGCGACTTGGGTGTTGCGAGCGACGTCCGGTCTAAAGTACTGCGGGTTCTGCGCAAAGATCGGGTCGATGCCCGCGCGGCCTTTGCCGGGGAAGTTCGCATACGGCAGCGTCGCATAGCGCGATAGCTCGGTGTCCGGGACCGCCGGGCCGCGCCCGAACTGGGCGAGGTTGTCGTCATTAATGCCCGTGGCCGGGTTGCGCCCCATCACTCCGTCCGGGCCGACATAAGTGCCACGGTAGGAGTTATCCGTCAGGTTGCGTTCCTGTTGGCGGATGCGACCGCCGACCTTGATCCACGACGGAGCAAGGGTGTCAAAGCGCTTGGTGGCATTAAGCGCCGCGCCGACGTAACGATCTTTGCCGTTGCGGATCGTGCTGTTGTAGATGTTTTCGTTGTAGGTCGCGATATCGCGCACATCCGGACCTGCAGTCTGGGTAATATATGGGAAATAGCGGTTATCCCGCTTCTCCACCTCGAAGCCGATGCCACGCGCGATGAACTGGATCTCGCGCGTGCCGGGGTAATCGGTTTGGGCGTATGAGTGGTAGATGTCGTAGTCGAGGTCGATCATCTCGTATTTGTGGATCCCTCCCAACTGAAGGTAGTTGGACTTGGCCACTTTGTTGAGGAACTGGGGAATGAGCGTGACGTTGCTGGCCGTCACCGGGCGGATCCGGGTGAGGGTCTCCGTAAAGCCAGGGATGATCCCGCCCGTGCCCGTGAAGTTGCCATTGGCATCAATGCCCGCGACCGATTGGTTGGTCTGCCACTGCTCCCGGTACTGATCCTTCTTTTCATTGCTCTGGTCGGCCGAGCCATTGAAATAGAACCGGACGTCGTGGTTGAGCTTGTAGTCAAGTTTGATGTTGGCGCCACCGCGCGTGCGGGTGATGCGTGAATCTCGCCAGTCGACTTGATATAGGAACGCCGGAGCGGTCGAGCCGTTGGGGACTTGCTGGTAGGATTGCTGCGACTCCGAAAGGATCGAGGGCACGACGCGGTAGCCGAGATTGATTGCCACGCCGATCTTCTCGTTAAAGACCTCCGAATAGTTGAGAGAATAGCTGCGGGGCTCGGGGTAGTCGGAATCACGCGGATCCCATGGTCGCCACATCGAGCCGATTGAACCACTGATGCGACGCTCTGGAGAACTGTCGAATGCGCTCTTGGTCACTAGGTTGATCGCGCCGCCAATGGAATCACCGTCCATGTCAGGCGTGGGAGATTTAACCACCTCCATGCGCTCGATCGCGTCGGCGTTGGTGTGCTCGAACTGGTATTCACGACTCGAACCCGCGGACGCCGCGTTGGCCGCGCGGTTGCCGTTGACGGTCACGGTGTTGAGATTCTGGCTCATGCCACGGATGCGGATAAAACGAATGTCGCCATCCATTGACTGCCCTTCAACTCCCGGGAGGCGGATGAGGAGGTCAGCAGGATTGCCCGCGAGATTACCGAACGCGTCGGCCGAAACGATGCTCTTCACGCCCGGAGACTGGCGCTGGAGGGTGATCGCCTGGGCATTTCCCTCGCGCTCACCGGCCACCCGGAATTCGCCCAGTGTATAAACATTGGATGTCATGGCCACATCGTGTCGGGCCAGGGTTCCGGCGCCGACGTCGACC
>JBBQEG010000293.1:0-6836 GCA_038320495.1 Opitutales bacterium
TTTGGGCATCTTCAGCACCTCGCGCACCTTGTCCACGAGCAGCGCCAGCAACGAGCCGTGCGCCTGCACAACGATCAAGCGCTGATCTTCGCGGATGTTCTCCTTCACGCTGCTTTGAAACTTAACCAGCAGCTTGAGCACTTCCTGACCCGACGCTTCCACCTCTTGCTCGAACAGCGCCCGCGTCTTGCCCTCGTCAGCGGCACCCAAACCCTGCGTCTGGGCAATGCCGCGCAACAGCCGGTCATTGGCCGCACGCATCTGGCTGAGAACCTCCAGCAACGCTTCGCTCGACGTGGTGCAATCGGCCATCCACTTGCGCACGGTTTCGGCGCCGGATGCATCCAGCTTGCCTGTGCCGGAGCGCACGGTCTCGCCCGCGGCGGTCAGCCACGCCTTGAAGCGCGCGCTCAGCTCCGTGACCTCGGCAACCACTTCCGATTCCAGATTGTCCAAGCCGAGCATGACCCGGAGGTCGATGACGGGAAGGATGTTTCCCCGGACGGTCAGGACGCCCAGCACATGCTTGGGCGAACCCGGCACTTCACTGGGACGCGCGACGCGGAGAATTTCCCGCACCCGGTCCATCTGGAAGGCGAATTCCTCGCGACCCAGTTTGAACGCGACCAATTGAATGACCGCCAGGTCCTCGGAGGTATCCTTCGCCTGGGTCGTTGCGGCCGCGGTTTCGGGTCCCAAAGCGGCCTGGTTTTTCTGCAGGACCTCCCGAGACACTTTGCAGATGGCCCGCGGGTTGAGGGCCATGATAATGCGTTTGCCGTCCTCGAGTTTGACGACGCTTTCGAGATAGTCAGAGCTAATCCCTTCGCGGATCACGGGCGGTGGCGGCTCCATTTGCCGTTGGAGCACACGGGTCACCTGACGCACGCGATCCACGCGCAAACCGGTCTTGTTGCCATCGACATCCACGACCAGCACGCGGGTGCGGTCGCTGTCTTCCGCGCGCGGCATGCCGAATCGGGTGCGGGTGTCGATGATCGGGAGGACCATCCCGCGCAGATTGGCAATACCCTCGACATAGGGCGGGGCCATCGGAATGCGCGACAGCTTCGGTTGCCGGATGATTTCCTGCACCGACATGATATCGAAGCCGAATTCCTCGTCGCCCAGATAGAACGTGACCAACTGGCTCTCGGCCTTCGGGGCCGATGCAGGGGTTGCTAGTTCACTCATAAAAGTTCCTCGTTAACGTTGGATGGTGGCGCACCCAGACGCGGGCGGGCGGAGGCCCAACCTTCGTCTCGGTGCGCGCGGGGTTGATCAACCGTGCTGCAGCTCGTCGGCTTGCGAGGCGATGGTTTCGATGGCCTGCGCAATCTGCTGCGCCGCCTTGCTGGACTGCTCGGCGGCGCTGGCGCCTTCTTCCGTGGACCGGCCCATTTGCTGCGCAGCGGCACTGATTTCCACCGTCGCTTTGGCGGCTTGATCCAGCGCCTTCATCGACTCGGTCGCGCCGGTGCCGATCGTTTGGATGTTCGCGGACACGATGTCCGCATCTTTGGCGATGATGTCCAGATTGCTGCTCGAGACTTTGGCTTTCTCCACTTCGCCGGCCGCCGTCTTCCCGGCGAGTTCGATGTCCCCCGCGACGCGGGCAATCTGCGCCTGCACCTGGCGGACGAGGTCCTTGATTCGATCCGCATTTTCGCTGCTCTCGTTGGAGAGCGCGCGGATGTCGCCGGCGACGACGGAGAAGCCGCGGCCGTATTCGCCTGCACGCGCCGCTTCAACGTTGCCGTTGACCGCGAGCATATTCGTTTGGACGGTCACCATGACGATGGCATCGACGATCTTGTCGATCCGGCGGGTGCGCTCTTCCAGTTGCAGGACGTTCTTGGCCGAGGTCATCGAGGCCTCAGCCGCCTTGCCGACGTTGACGATGAGCGCGTCGACATTGGCTTTGTTGCGCGCCAACAGTTCCTTGATCGAATTCATCTTATCCGTGCTGGAGGTAGCCCGTTCATTCATCGCCTTGGAGGCCTGCAGCAACTGCACGCCCAGCTCGGTGGCCTTGACGGCCGCCGCACCCTGAATGCCGGCGGCTTTTTGAATTTGATCGATGGCCGAGGCAATTTGCGCAGCCGACGCCTTCACTTCCTCCGCATTCGCAGACAGCTCCTCAGCCGAGGCCGCGAGTTCTTCCGCCGATTTCTGCGCGTTCGTGGAGGTCTTGAGGCCCTCGGCCAGATCGGCCATCGAGCGGGCGGCGTCGCCCATTTCGCTATAGGCCTTCGCTTGCTCCTGCACGGATTTTTGAGCCTCTTCGCAACCGGACGAAGCCTCTTCAGCCGCCGAAGCAATCTGCTCGGAGCCCTTCAGATAGTCGCGGGACCCCGCGACGGCCTGCGTGGCGTTGGAGGAAATCACCTCACAACCCTGTTGCAGGACGATCATGTCCTGACCGATCTGCGTCAGGTCCTTGGTGATCGATTTCGCCTTCTCCATTTCGGCGACGCCCTGCTTGCCGGCCGCTTCGGAATCCGCGGCCACAATCTTTACCTGATTCTGGATTTCGTTGACGACTTCCTGGATGCCGCGGGCGCTTTTTTCGCTGATCTCGGCGAGATTGCGGACCTCATCGGCGACGACAGCAAACCCCTTGCCGTGTTCACCGGCCCGGGCTGCCTCGATCGCGGCATTCAACGCGAGCAAATTGGTCTGGTCGGCGATGCGCGCCACGGCGTGCACGATCTTGCCGATCTCGTCGGAGAGCCGCTCCAGCTCCATGATCATCTTGGCAGAATCGAGATTCGACTTGGCGGCGACACCGACTCCCGTGATCAGCGCTTCGATGTCGAGCGTTGTCGTTTTGGCGAGCTGCTGCAACGCGTTCACCTTGTCCTTCGAGGCCGTCGCGACCTTGTTCGCCTCATCGGAGGCTTTTTCGATTTGATTGATCGCCGTGCGGGATTCCTCGGCCGCCGCGGCGGCCTGTTGTGAGCCCGTCGCGACCTGCTGCATCGTCTTTTCCAACTCGTGGATTGCGCCGCTCGCTTCCTGAATCGCCGACGACACCTGCTCGGTGGCAGCGGAGAGTTTCTCGGCTACGGCCTGAGCTCGTGCCAGGGTCCGCGCCTTGGCTTTTTGCTCCGCCATTTTTCGCGCGGCCGCACGATCGTCCGCGATCTCGACCGGTGCGGCCTTTGGGGCGGACGTCGCGAGGATGATGGACTTGCGCGGTGAGGCGAGGGAGTGATCGCCATTGCGGCGAAAATTTTCGGTATCGGGCGTTGCGGTAGACATCGAGAGCGTTGGGTTTTTGGTTTTTAACGGACACAGTCGTCGGTGACTGGATAAAGGCGGGAGTGACAGGTGCTCGGGGAGGAGTTGTTTTCCTCGTTCAACCACCGAAAAGGCCGGTTCAGGGATCGAACGCCGCAAATCGGCGTCCCGAACGAAGCGCTTTCGGATGATCGGAGTGTCACGTGCTCTTCAAATCGGGTGCGCAGCCCACGCCTAACCATGGGAAAACCCGATTTGCGGAATAGGGAAAACCCGATTTGGCTGCCGGTAAGGGCTGCGCCGGCTCCATTAACGGTGGCGACAGGCGCACTCAGTCGACCCGTTCACTAACAAGCCAGACCATCTCGAAGCGCGCACCGGACCAAATCGGCCGGAGTGGAGCATCCCAGCTTTTTCATCAAACGCGACCGGTAAGCCTCGACAGACTTAATACCCACGTGCAGCTCGGCCGCGATTTCCTTGTTGCGCAGGCCTTGGACCACCAGCCGCAGGACATGATGCTCGCGCGCAGTCAGCGTAGGTTTCGGTTCAGCCGAAAGTTCACGCTGACCGACTTGGTAAGCGCGAACCATGGCACCGGAAGAGTCAGCACAAACGTACGTATGACCGTCCAGCACCGTTTCCATTGCCGCCAGCAGTTCCTTGCTCCATTGGTCTTGAACAGATAACCGCGTGCCCCGGCCGCCAGCGCGTCGCTCGCCAGACGCGGATCAACATTACTGGTGAGAACGATGACCTTGAGATTGGGGAATGCCGCGTGGATCCGGCGGGTGAGCGCCATCCCTCCTTCACCGGGAATTTCCAGATCCATGAACACCAAATCAGGTCTCAATGCCGCGATGCCACGCCACGCGGTGTCGGAATCACCGGCCTCGCCGACGACTTCGAGATGCGCGTGCTCGCCAAGTATCCGCCGCACGGCTTCCCGCATGATGCGATGGTCATCGACGATGAAAATTCGAATGGGCATGATACGCCGAGCCTAGCCCCCCGCCAGCAGTTGGCGGCGGAGTGCCTTGAGAATTTCCTGCGGCCCGCATGGCTTCATCACAATTTCCACGACCCCGAGCGAGGCGAGTTCTTCCCCGCGTTCCACGTCGCCCAGCCCCGTCATCGCCACATATTTGAGCCCGGGATCCAGCGCCTGGGTCCCGCGGATCAACGCAACCCCGCCTATGACCGGCATCATCAAATCGGTGAGCAGGAGCCGGATCTCCGCCGGGTGTCCGCGCACTATCTCCATGGCCTCCTTGCCGTCCGCCGCCATCAGCACCCGATAACCATGTGATTTGAGCACGCTGCACAGCGTTGTGCGGATGGAGGCCTCGTCGTCAACCACCAGTACAAGTTCGTTTTGCCCGTGGGGCGTTTCCGCGACCGCCGTCGGCGGCATTGATTCATCCGGATTGCTGATGGCGGGAAGGTAGACGTTGAACTCGCTCCCATGTCCAACCTTGCTGTCGACCGATACAAATCCGCCATGGCTCTTGACGATGCCGAGCACCGTCGAAAGGCCGAGCCCGGTGCCCTTGCCAATTTCCTTGGTGGTAAAGAACGGTTCGAAGATCCGACCGACAAATTCGGGCGCGATGCCGTGGCCGGTGTCACCCACCGTCAGGACGACATAGCAACCGGCCTTCGCCAGTGGCAGCAAGGCTGCGGCGCGCTCACTCAGATTCAGATTGCGGGCAGTGAGCGCCAGTCTCCCGCCCGTGGACATGGCATCGCGCGCATTGACGCAGAGATTCATCAGCACCTGGTGAATCTGAGTCGCGTCGACCATGACCGGGAGCAGATCGGCGGCGACGTCGGTGGAAAACGTGATGTCCCGGGGGAACGTTTCGCACATGATGCCCGACATCTCCCGGAGAAGATGCCGCAGCGCCACCGGAACGCGTTCACCCTCGATGCCGCGGCTAAAGGTGAGCAACTGGCGGATGATGGTTGCACCACGCTGCGCGCTTTGCTCAACCATCGTAAGCGTTCAACTCCGACGTGGTGACACCTGATGAGTGAGTGGGTAAGATGTCGTGGATGAACACGACAAAAGGAACGGGGAATCGGAAGCGGCGGAGGCATACACGGGCGGAGGCGATGGCGGCGATCGCTGGGTATAGGGAAAGTGGGCTGACGCAGGTGGCGTACGCTGAGTCGGTGGGAATCAAGGTGGGCAATTTGCGCCGGTGGATGAGCCGGGGGACGCCAGCTACAGCAGGAATGACGGGGTTGGCGGCGGTGCAATTGGTGCCGGCTGTGCCGTCGAGATCAGCGAAGCCAGCGACGGCGAACGCAACGACCTTGACGATCCAGTGGCCCAGTGGAGTGCAGGCCGAAGTGAGATTGGGCTCGGATGCGTTCGAGGCGGTGCGCTGGTTGAGGGAGCTGGTGACGTGATGTTTTCCCCCGGACCGGCCACCAAGATATATTTAGCCACGGGCGTGACCGATTTGCGCCGGGGCTTCAACGGCCTGCACGCCTTGATCCAGCATCAACTCAAAGACGACCCGTTGAGCGGGCATCTGTTTGTATTCTGCAACCGGCGACGGGATGCGCTCAAGGTGTTCGCATTCGATGGCAGCGGAATGTGGGTCTGCGCCAAACGGCTCGAAGTCGGAACGTTTCAGTGGCCGCAGTCAGGAGAGGTCAAGGTGCAGATGACGGCGGCGCAGTTGACGCTCCTTTTAAGTGGAATCGATCTGCGCGCGACCACGCTGCGGCGATGGTGGCGGCCAGGAGAAAAAATCACTCCATAAACAAATATTTATATTGCGAAACGGGTCCGAGTATCCATAATATGGATACTTTATGACCATGGCTGCTTCGTCCCCAATCCTGCAGGCCAAAGTGGCCCGGCTGGAGACGGAAAACGAAGAGTTGCGCTGGAAGGTCCGGGATCTTCAGCAGCAGCTTTGGGGGCGCAAGTCGGAGCGCACGGTCACTGCGGTTGAATCCGAACAGGCGTTCCTGTTTGCGGAGCCAGCCCCGATCCCGGCGGTGGCGGTCCCACCGACCGCAAAAGCCCCGCGCACCGCTGGCGCGGCGCGCGGCCCCAAGCCGCTGGATCCGAATCTGCCGCGGGAAACCGTGCGGCTGCCGGATCCTGATTTGAAGGAGCTCATGTGTCCGGTCATGGGGCGACCAAGGCAGCCGGGGTTTGTGGAAACGCTGGAGGTTCTCGCGCGCAAACCGGCGGTGTGGTTCGTGAAGGCTTTGGAACGCACCGTGTTTGTGAGCGAGGCCAAGAGTGCTCCCGTGTACTCCCCCTGGCCCAGCGACGTGCTCAGTCGGTCGCGCGTTCACGGCAGTGTGGTGGCGTACATCGCGGCCCAGCACTTTTGCGAACACCAGCCGTACTTTCGACTGGAGAAGCATCTGGAGCGAATCGGGGTCAATCTGCCGCGCTCCACCCAGGTCTCGCTGATGGAGCAACTCGACGAGCGGGTGCAGCCGTTGGTCGAGGCGCTGAAGCAGGAGGTCTTGAAAAGTGGATACGTCCACTTGGATGCGACGCCGATCGATCTGTGTGATCCCGCTCGTCCGGGCGCCACCCGGGAAGCGACCCTCTGGGCGTA
>JBBQEG010000294.1:0-6757 GCA_038320495.1 Opitutales bacterium
AAAGCCAAGTAAACCTGCGCGACCGTATATAGCCGGTGGATACCAATCGACCCCAGCCCGCCGGCTGTGTTCGGAAAGAGCGGGAGCGGACGAGCGCTCCTGCCGTGCTTCAAACTCATTTTCACATGGCTGATCTGAAACTTATCCCCCGAGTCCCTCTCGGCCTCCTCCTTTTCGTCACGCTGGCCGCCGCCACCGCGGTGGGGCAAAACCCCGCACCGCTGCGCGTGCATACCAATGGTCGCGTTCTGATCGGCGAGGCCGATCGCCCGGTCTTTCTTCTCGCGGATACGGCGTGGAGTCTGGTGGCGCGGTTGAGTCGCGAGGATGCGGACCTTTACCTGCGCAAGCGGAAGAGCCAGGGATTCAACGCAGTCACGTTCGTGCTAGGGGTGCCCAACGGCACCGAACTCACCCGCGAGCCGACGAATTTTTACGGCGTGCTGCCCTTTGAAAGGGTGAACAACCACTTTGATCCGGCGCGTCCGATCATCACGGCCGGCAGCGATCCGATGGATCCGAACCAGTATGATTATTGGGATCATGTGGATCATGTGGTCGGATTGAGTCGCAGCCTTGGCCTGTACGCCATCCTGCTGCCGACGTGGGGAACTGGCATCGCCGGCAGCTACGAAGGGAAGGATACAAAGGATATCATCTTCAACGCGCCCAAAGCTGAGGCTTATAGTGTTTGGCTGGCGAAGCGTTATGGCGCGCAACCGCATGTGCTGTGGATGATCGGCGGGGATCGCTCGGCGGTGTCTGGAGAAAACGATTACAGGCCCGTATTCCGCGCGCTCGCGTCCGGCTTCGCCCGCCTCGCGCCAACGCAGCTCCTGAGTTTCCACCCGCGTAAGGCGGCGCCGCAATCCGGTGACTGGTTTCACCAGGATCCATGGCTCGCGTTCAATAGTAATCAGCATTGGCCGGAGCGCCAGGTTGCCGCGATCGCCGACGACTGGGCGCGCGAGCCGGCCAAGCCGACCTGGCTCTTCGAAGGCCGCTATGAAGGATACTGGCGGGGCAACGCGAAGCCCGGAGACTGGGGCGCGTGGCAAGTGCGCCAGCAGGCGTATCAGACCGTCTTTGCCGGTGCGTTCGGTCACACCTACGGACATGAGCGGGTGTTTGGTTTCGGGGCCGACGGGGTTGATTGGACGACCTTCCTCGATGCCCCGGGAGCCCTGAACATGTCGTACTTGGCGCGATTGATGACGACCTTTCAAACGGATGAGTTGGTAACCCGGGTGCCCGACCAGGCGCTGCTGGCGACGGCTCCTTCACCGCCGGAGCGGCTTCGTTCCAATTATATTGCGGCCACGCGGTCGGGCAGTGGCTCCATCGCAATGTTCTATAGCGCGAGCGGCCGGCCGATCGGCGTGAGGCTGGAACGGCTTCCGTCCACGACGCGATTCGCGTTCTGGTTTAATCCCCGGAGCGGACAATGGCATCGGGACGGGGGCGAATCCCATGAAGCGCGAGCGTTTGTCGCCGATATCAAAGCAGGACCCGATGCGGGCATACGGGAGTTTGTGCCACCCATGACGGGCGATGAAACCGACTGGGTGCTGGTGCTCGCGTCGCGGGAGAGCCTATAGTTTTTTATGGCCAAGTGAGTCGGGAGACGGCGTGGTGCGTCAGCGGGCAGCGGTGGGTTAGACGGCTTCGATGAAAGTAATCCCCGCTGATTCGAGCACAGGTGGATCCACCCGCCGAACCTTTAACTGGCGCATGCCACCGGGAGTGAACCAGCTCACGACATCGCCGACCCGCCACCCGATGAGAGCGACCGGCTGTGGCACTTCCGGCCTGGGGCATGGGCAGAACTGCGCGGAGTCAGCTTTGCCGCCAGCGCGGGTTGCCGGGGTTGGAGCGCGCCTGGTTGCGCCAGTACCACATCAGGAGAAATCCGATCAAGGCGCCGCCGAGGTGGGCAAAGTGAGCAATGCCACCGCCGAACAAAGAGAAACCCGTGACCCCTGAAAAGAGGTCCAACGCAAGCAGCACGGGAATAAAAAACTTTGCCGCGATTGGCATCGGCAGGAAAAGCAGGGCGAGTTTCGCGTTGGGGTAGAGGAGTCCGAAGGCGACCAGGATACCGTAGATCGCTCCCGAGGCTCCAACCATCGGCGTGGTATGGAGTCGATAAAGATCCAGGAGCGCGGCGTGGGTGGCGGGGTCGCTTTGCATTCCGCTATAGCGTCCCGTCGACAGGATGCTCTCAATGACGGGTGGCGTCATGCCCGCCCCGGCCAGGCGGTTGTAGATGGACGTAAACTCGGCCCAGTTTACGCCGGCGTAAATGAGCCCTGCGCCGATGCCGCAGAGGAAATAGAAGATCAGAAACTTGCGACTGCCCCATTGGCCCTCGAGGAGGGTGCCGAACGAAACCAGCGCGAACATGTTGAAAAATAGGTGTCCGATGCCGCCGTGCATGAACATGTAAGTGACGACCTGCCAGAGGGCGAAGTGCTCATTGCGTGGAAACCAAAAGGCGAACCAGCCGACCATGCGTTCGCCCATGCCCGGCAGCAGCCCGGTCACAAAGAAAATCGCGTTGGCGATTAACAGGGCGCGTACGGCAGCGGAAAGCGGTGGCATGGACGTGAAGGTTGGTATTCCGCTCTTTCCCGCAACCCGCAAAGACGGATGGAATACGAAAGCCGCAATCCGGTCTACTGAACCCACCGCGGCGCAGGTACCGGGGACGATCTTTCCGGCTTCCAGTTGCTGCGGCCTGGGTGGAGCGCGGTAAGTCTGAGTTCGCAGCGAATCGTTCGCTGTTGCTTATCGCTGCCCACCTTCAGCGGACTGTACCGGTTTGTTTTCACTGACCGATGTCACAGGCGTGGTGATTGCGGCGAGTAATTGCCGCAACTGATTCCGGATACTCGGTTCCGTGGCAAACTCGATTCCGATCTTGAGCAACTCGGCTGCTTCGGTGCGCTGGCCTTCGCGGACGTGAAGCAAGGCCACGCGATAGGAGACGCCTGGGATCCGTCGAAACAGCGGCGTCGCCGCCGCGAGCGTCGGCAGATCCGAAGCGCGCACGCGTTCGCGACAACGGAGCCAGGCATCGGCCATGAGCATATATACTTCCGGCAAGGCGGGAGATTGCGAGGCGGCGATCCGCAAGGGTGTCAATATAGGTTCCAGCTCGGCGACGGTAAAGCCCGTGCCCTCGGGCACGTTGCGGCTCAGTTCCAACCACCGCAGCCGGGCGATTTCATAATAGAGCCGCGGGCGGACCACGCCCTCCGCCGCGGCCTGTTCGAGATACGGACGCGCCGCGGTGGGATCGCCGGCGTCGAGTTCGCAGAGCCCGAGCGCCGCGAACAGGCGGGGATCGCGGTCTCCGCGGCCAACGGAGCGTCGCAGCGTCGTTCGCGCTTGCTCAATATAGCGGTCGAGGAACTCGGGGTGTTCACGTCGAACCAGCGGAATCTCAAGACGCTCCCACTCGCCGCGCAGCCGGGCAATCTGCGCGGGCGTCGCGGGTTTGATTTCAAAGCGGGGCAGGGGCGGCAATTTACCGGGAAGAATTCGGGCGGGCTGCTTCACGGCAACCGGGAGATAATCGCTGAGCCGCTCCTGCAAATCAGCGTATCCAAATCCAAAACACGCGTGGAAAATGGACTCGGTCGCGGGCTCCTGGCTGATTTGGCGGGCGAATGTCCACAGCGACTCGGCGGCAGGCGCGTGGGCCGGATCCAAGGCCCAGCGAACGAAGAGCGCGGCTTGCGCCTGCCAGGCCGCGACGCGCGTGGGATGCTGGTTTTCCGGAGTCGACAACGCATCGGCCGCGAACAGCTCGTTGACCGGAATGGTCACCCGGCGGCTCTCGGGATCGCGGAGGAGTCCAGCGGTGTCGGCGGCCGAGATCCACCGCACGGGCCGCAGCGTGATCGGATCGACGCGGAAGCTCCCCTCGGGATAAAGCCGTGAAATGCCTTCGACGAGCCAGGCTGGCAGGTTGGGCGTGCGGGCGACCAGTCGGGCATGAACGAACTCAGGCGCCGCAATCAAGTTTTCGCGTCGGAAATCCCGTTCGTTGATATAGGTGAAGACGGCGCGCATGTCGCGATCGTCGAGTCGGAGATTGGGCAGGAAGCGGAGTTGATCCGGCACCGGCTGGCCCTTCCGACCGCGGGGATTCTGATCGTTTGCCGAGCGCAGCGATTGTTTCTCCTTCCGTAACATCTCGCGGCTGACGGCGTCACCGCTGGCGGTTGCGGGATCGAATGGAACCAGAATGGACACGGACGAAACGGCGCTCGTGGCCAACACGTCGGCCGGGACGAAGACCTGCAGCATTCGTTGTATCTCCAACTGAGAGGTGACAAAGGCGCTTGTGGTCGCGGACGTGCATCGAGAAAGATATTCGGTGTCGCCCACGGCTACATAAAGCCACGGTGGTGCCTTCGAGGTCTCGCTAATAATCATCGGCGGGAGCTCGATCGCTTTTTCCCGTTGCACCGCGCTTTTGGGTGCGGCCGGTAGCGTCAAGGGAGTGGAGGACGGGGCCGTGAGCACGGGGCGTTCCGCAGCGAGGCTCGTCGCGTGCACGCAGGACGCCAACAGGGAGAAAACGAGGAGTCGCGGCATGTTTATTTCACCTCGGTGGTTGGCCCGACCTTCACGTTATAGTCATAGAGGTTGAGATTAAAAAACTCTTCGATCTGGCGAAACAACTTTGCTTTCGCGCCGGGAATGTTTTCGGCGAAACCGGTTCCCACCTCGATGTAGTCAGCGGGACGCCCGAGTCGCTTCAAGCGTGAGCGCAGGTCGGAGTTTTGCGCAACGATTGTTTGGTCGCGCGAGGGATCCACGACCAGCATGACGGGCTTGGTCAGTTGTTCCGCAGTGCGGAGGACGGAACGTTCCGCGCGCAGCTGTTGACCGTGGGCGAGGAAGGTACGCTGCGCCTCCAGCAGGAAATTCAGTGGCGGCGCCGGACGTAACGGTCGTGCGCCAGCCAGGCCAAGGTCGACCGGACTTTCTTCGACGGTCGGCCCGAAGTCTTCGAGTGGAGGTTCGAGCCAGGCACGCGGGTCCAAGGGTGCTTCGAGCGCCACGGCGCAACGAAACGCCTCAGGTTCCAACTGGGTCGCGCGCAGGGCGAGATAACCGCCGAGGCCCCGACCCACCGTCGCGATGCGTCGGCGGTCAATGGCATGGTGGCGCGCGATCCACTCGATCGCGGCGAGGGCGTCATCGACAGGGACGCGATCGATGCCCGCGTGGATGGCGCTGCGATGTTTCACGCCGAAGCCGTCGCCGCCACGGTGATTGATTCGCGCGACGATGAAGCCCATTTCGGCAAAGGCTTGTGCGTCGGGATCGAAGCCGGGGAGCGGTCGCCCCATGAGACCGTCGGCGAAATCGATCAGGAGCGGCGGCGGGTTGAGGCGGGACGTGCGCGGAAAGGTAAGATGCCCGGTAAGGTGGGCGCCGCTGGGGGTGTCGAACGCGAACGGCGTCCCCGTATTCAGGTCGGCATTACGGAGCCACGGGGCGCGTCGTAACACCTCGACGAGAACATTCTCGGCCCGTTGAAACACGTGGTAGCGCCCGGGCTCGACGCCCCCGGTGACGCGCAGGAGGAAGCGTTGCCGTGCGTCGTCCCATTGGAGGATTTCCACGGTGCGCTGCGGGAATTTGCGATCCACGCCCGCCTGTATCCGGGCGAGCTCGGGGTCGAGCCAACGGGTGAACGGAATGACGCCCGCGGCCCGCACGCCGGCGAGCCGCCCGCTCGCGGGATCGAAAACCAGGCCGGTGCTGGCGTCGCCGGGTTCGAGAGCCACCAGGTCGACATGCGGATCCTCGAGCGCGATGTCCGTCGGTTGTTTCGTGGCGAGATCGAACGCATAGACGCCGTACGTGTCGCGGCCGACGTTGGAGGCGTAGTATAAGAGATTTGGATTCACGTCGAATCCCAGAGGAAACGCGCGCTCGCCATAGTAGCTGGCGATCGTAACGACGAAGGACTCGGCGACCGGGCCGCCCCAGGCTTCGTTGGTCTTGCGCCAGCGTCCCCAGGACCCCTCGCTCTGGTACTGGAACGTGCGGGTGTGGGACAGGCGCGGATGCAGGTAAACCAGCCGCGCTTTTCCGGTTTGATCGTAGAACGTCCGGCCGTCGTGAAACTCTTCGCCGCGGGACGTGACCTTGCCGGTCGACACCTCGAGGGAAAACAAGGACGTGGGGATGGGTTCCGCCGGAGGAAGAGAGGGTTGGCCGCGTGCTTCGACGAAGAGCGCTTTGCGGTTGCCGCCGAGGAAGCCCAGGATCGTGGTGCGCCGCTCGACGGTCGTGGGCGCGGTCTCCGCTTCGCCGCCCAGGAGCGCGAAGTCATCTGCTTCCGCGAGGTTCGTCGGATTGGTGCCATCACGGTTTACGGCGTAGATGGGCGCGATCGTGCGCGGTCCATTTTTATATTCCGTCGGCGCAAAGACCAGCCGGTCGGGTGTGGCCCATTGGAGAAAACGCAGACGAGGCGGGGCCTTGGCCTTGCTGAAAGCCACCGTGCGATCGCGTTCGACGACGATCTTGAAATTTCGCTCGGTGCGATTGACCGCCATGATGTAAATCGCCAGTTCGCCGCGCTCGTTTCGCGTGTAGGCGATATGCTCGCCGTCGGGCGATAGCGCCACCTGATCGGCGAGGAGCGGTTGATAGAGAGCCGTGATGCGTTCCTCGAACGCCGAGGCCGCCCGGGTCTCGATCGTGCCGGCCATCATGAGCGCAACAGCAA
>JBBQEG010000295.1:0-6715 GCA_038320495.1 Opitutales bacterium
CGGATTGAAAATATCTTCGACGTCCGGGATCCGCAGCCGAGCTCGTTCGACCAAAGCATCGCGATCACAAACCCCACCAATTACCGTCTCGGCTACACGCTGACATTTTAGGTTTCCGACCCGCGATGGGCGAGCATTCAAGCGATTGAACGACCTCCCGCTTGTTTCCCCGCCCGGCGCCCTCCATTTCCCTCGTTCGATCGCATGAAACATCTTTCTCCCGGCCAACAGCGCGTGATCGCCGACAAGGCGTTCGGCGTTCGCCGGCTTTGTCTCGAATTCATCACCGCTGCGGGCTGGGGGCACATCGGCGGTTCGTTCTCCGAAGCGGAACTGCTTGCATGCCTGTATAGCGAGATCCTCCACCTCGATCCGAAAAAACCTGACGATCCCCGGCGGGACCGGTTCATCCTTTCCAAGGCGCACGCCTCGCCCGCCCTGTACGCGACGCTGGCGTTGAGCGGATTCATCCCGGTCGACCGGCTCTTCACCTATTGCCGGCTCGATGGGCTCGACGGCCACACCCAGCGCGGCCAGTGCCCCGGCATCGAATACTCCGGCGGTTCACTCGGCACCGGACTCTCCTACGCTGCTGGAATCGCTCTCGGACTCCGCCTGGCGGACAATTTCGCCTCCCGCGTGTATTGCCTGATTGGAGACGGCGAGTGCAACGAGGGTCAGATCTGGGAGGCTGCGATGTCTGCCGCGCAGTATCGACTCGATAATCTGACCGCAATCGTCGACTACAACAAGGTCATGGCGAAGGGAAAGATGTCCGATCTCATGGCGATTGATCCCCTGCGCGACAAGTTCGCCGCGTTCGGCTGGACCGTGATCGAGATCGACGGCCACGACCTCGCTGAAATCTGCCTCGCCTTCCATCGCGCCAAATACCTTGAAATGAACGGACGCCCGATTGCTGTCATTGCGCACACCGTAAAAGGTCGGGGCCTGCCGGAAGCGGAGTTTAATTATCAATGGCACACGCACGCTCCTTCCCCGGCCCAGGCGAAGGCCTTTCTCGCTGATCTCAACCGCACCTACAGCCGTAACGAAAAGTTCTCCCGCAAGCTCGTCGCCCCGAAGGACGGGGGACTCGAAGCCGTCGTTACCGCCGATTTGAAATGAAAACGGCCCGTTGAAGGATGGCAACAGCAGCCGGAAACACTCAGCCGCTGACCGTCATCCTCAGCTCAACTTTATCTCGATCTGACATGAAACTCGCTTACGCCAAAAAACCGTTGCGTGAAATCTTTGGCGAAACGCTCGTTGAACTCGGTGCCCTCCACCCTCAGTTGCTCGTGCTCGACGCTGACCTCAACACGTCCTCGCGCACGGTTCTCTTTAAACAAAAGTATCCCGACCGCTTTATTCAGGCCGGCATCGCCGAGGCCAATCTGTTTGGGCTGGCAGCCGGCCTTGCCGCGCAGGGCTACGTGACGTTCCCATCCACGTTCGCGGCCTTTGCCGCGCGCAAAGCGCTCGACCAAGTCTACGTTAATATAGCGTATCCCAAACTCGATGTGAAAATCGCAGGGTCCTACTGCGGAATGACCGCCACCGAGTGCGGCCCTTCGCACAATTGCGCCGAGGATCTCGCGGTGATGCGCTCGCTCCCGCACGTGAAGGTTTGTGATCCTGGTGACAACCGCGAGCTGCGCGCCATGATGCATGCCATGATGGCAACGCCGGGGCCGATCTACTTCCGCGTTTCCAAGGTCAACGCGCCCGAACTCTTCGCGGACGGACACGAATTTACCTTCGGTCGCGGGCACCTGTTGCGCGAAGGCAGCGATGTCGCGCTGATCGGCACGGGTTTCATGACAGCCGTCGCGCTCGGCGCCGCGGAACTGCTCGACCGCGAAGGCATCTCCGCGGCCGTGGCGCATATGCCTTCAATCAAACCGATCGATGAGGAACTGATCGGCAAACTTGCCCGACAGACGGGTGCGTTGGTCACGATTGAAAACCACCGCATTTACGGCGGGCTTGGCGGTGCCGTCGCCGAAGTGACGGCGCGCGATTATCCCGTTCATGTCGATGCCATGGGTTTGGGCGACACGGTGTTCGAGGCGGCTCCGCTTCAGGACCTCCTGCGCCACTACGAGCTTACGCCGCGCGCTCTCGCCGCTCGCGCACGAGCGCTCACGCAACGCAAACGCCGCGCCTCGGCCGCATGAAACCCGAGGGACATCATCCCCATTTGAGCAGGGGACTGTAGCCCTCTCACTTCCCCCATTTCCTTCTTTAACTCGATCTGATGAGTTCTCTTTCCCCGATCCCCCGTCGCAAACGTCTCCCCGATCCTGTCCGTCTCTTCAGCGAGTACATGCGCGTCACCGGGACGCCTTCCCTTGCTCCCGAAGTAGGTGATCGCAAGCTGACAGGGAAATCGCTGGGTCTCGTCAACGGCTCAACGTGGGTCAGCCTCTGGGGCACCTGGTTCGGTCGCACCATCCTGCCGGGCGTCAAGCTCGTCCATGCCGGCGGCGATCACGTGCAGTTGAAGTTCATGGCGGCCCACCACGCCAACGAACGGTGCCCACCCCGGGAGAATATCAAGAGTTTCGTTAATACCGCGCGTGAGCTCGTGGCGTTTCATCCCGTCGATGCCGTCCTCATCACGTGTTCCACCATGAACCGGGCTGCGGGTGAAGTCAGGAAAGCGCTTCGCACCTCACGCATCCCCGTCGTGCAGATTGACGAGGCGATGATGGAAAGAGCCGTCGAACGCGGCGGGCGTATCCTTGTTATCGCTACACACGGTCCAACCGTGACGTCCACCCAGGCGCTCCTGCGCGAAACGGCCGCGCGACTCAAGCGCGAGGTTGCCTTTGACGGCGCGACGGTCGAAGCCGCCTTCGATCTTCTCGGAAAGGGAGAGATCGTCCGGCACAATCGCTTGATTGCGCAAGCGATCCGAGCTGCGCAAAAGCACGGGTCCATCGACACCGTTGTGCTGGCCCAACTCTCCATGAGCGTCTTTGCCTTGGAGCATCCAGATCCGATGCGGGAGTTTGGCGTCCCTGTGCTCACCAGTGGCGAATGCGGGTTCCAACGCGTCCGCGAACTCCTGCTCGCGTCATGAACCCTGCCTCGTCAACCCGCCTCGCCAGACCCGAAGGGACTCAGCGGATCGCGCCTTCGTTCTTCCAGCGGCACTGGCGGTGGTTCGTCCTCGGGACCCTTTTCCTCGCCACGTTTCTTAACTACCTCGATCGCCAGACGCTCAGCAACGCCGCCGATCCGATCTGCGCCGAGTTCGGTCTCGATAACGCGCAGCGTGGCAGATTGCTGGCCACCTTTATTTATACGTATGCGGCGGCGCATCTGTTCATTGGGCCGCTGGTGGATCGCGTTAAGAACTTCCGTCTCGTTTTCCCCATTTTCGTACTCGGGTGGTCCGCGTGCAATCTGCTCGTCGGCTTCGCCCGCGACTACAACACCCTTCTCTGGCTCCGCGCGGCGCTCGGTGTTTTCGAAGCCGGCAATTTTCCGATCTGCCTGCTCCTGATCGCGCGGATTTTTCCGGCGAAGGAACGCGTGCTCGCCAACGGCATCTTCTATTCCGGTGCGGTCATCGCCACCCTGATCGCGCCAAAGTTCGTCATTTATGTTGCGACCATGCACCATTGGCGGTGGGCGTTTTTCCTAACCGGTGGCCTCGGCCTGCTCTGGCTGATCCCTTGGCTGCTGGTGTTTCGCAATCCCGAGCAGAATGCGCCCGGATGGACTGCAGCCGCCATCGCCTCGACGGATGGCAGCGACAGCGCCTCGCTGATCCTTCGCCGTCCTGCCTTCTGGGGCGTCGTACTCGTCGGCATGGGCATCATCCCCGGTCTGTATTTCATGACTCAGTGGCTGCCCAGCTATCTGACCCAAGCGTGGGATGTACCCTATAATCAGGCGCTGGGCGATCGACTTGTACTGATCTCGTTCTGCCAGGATCTTGGCATGTGGATAGGCGGCGCCGTAGTGATGTCACTCGTGAGCCGCGGCTGGTCACTGCTCGGAGCACGCCGCATCGTGATCGTCGTGTCCTATCTCTGCATGATGGCAATGCTAGGGCTCACCAGCGCGCCTTCCATCAACGTCGCCGTCGCCGTACTTTGTCTATATGTCTTTGGCCTCGGAGCCTGGCTCGCCAACCAGCAGGCGTTCAAGCAGGACGTCGCCCGCGGTCGCGTCGGGACCGTCGTGGGCTTCGTCGGCTTTGCCGAAACGATCGTGGCTGCGTTTCTGGTGGATCGAATTGGCACCCTCACGCAGGAGTCCGGAGGTTTCGGCGCTGTGTTCTTCCTCTTCGCCGGCCTCTTCACGTTTGCGCTGGCAATGGTCTTCATCTTCATGCGCGAACGCTGGCTGCCGCAACGCCAGGCATAATAATCCCATTGGCACCGAGTTTCCCGCCGCACTTCGGCCGGCGTCTTCCATCCCAAGTACCCCTGTTCCCCCACCGATCATGCTCCATCGTCTTCTCTATATAGTATTTGCCACGAGTATTCTCACTCTTTCCGCCGCGCAACGTTCCGCCCCCGTCCAGCGTTTCGCTCGCCACGAGATCAGCTTTACCGCCGCCGGCAGTTATGCGAATCCGTATCTCGATTGCAGCGCCGAGGCTACGCTGACCGCACCTGACGGTTCGGTGCGCGCGTTGCCACTCTTTTGGGACGGAGGATCCACCTGGCGGCTGCGCGTCGCGCCGGATCAAGTGGGCGAATGGCGCTGGACCCTTTCCAGCAAGGACACCGGCATCAATGGCAAGGCAGGCGCTTTCACCTGTCATCCGTCCACCCGCCGCGGCAGTCTGCAACCGATGCCTGGCGCGCCCCACCATTTCCAGTATCAAAACGGCGAGCCAATGTGGTTCATGGGTGACACCGCCTGGTCGTTTGTAACCGATGTTCCGGCGGAAAACCACAATGAGGCAACCGTCGGTCAGTATCTCGAGCGACGCTCGGAACAGGGTTTCAATGTGATCCACACGATGCTCCTCAGCGAGACCGGCGATGGGAACGCGGGTGGCGCGCCGTTCACGCCGCTAGCCGACGAGAAACTCAACCCCGCCTACTGGCAGGCGATCGATCGACGCGTGGCGCTGGCAAATTCCCGCGACATTATCATGGGGCTTGCCCTCGCCTGGGGCCGAAAAGTCGCAGGTGGAGCGAACGAACCGTATGCTTGGGGCCGCTTTCCGAACCAGGAGGCCCGCGAACGGTATACCCGCTATATCGCCGCGCGTTATGGCGCCTATAATGTATATTTCATTCTCGCCGGCGAGTGGCACGCCGAGATTCGCACCCGCCCGCCCGCGACCGGGTTGGAACTCCGAGACCAGTTCGTCGCGATCGGAAATGTCCTGCGCGCCTCCGATGCGCATCGGCGCATGATCGGCATTCACCCCATGAGCCAGGACGGAAGCGTCCGTGAATTCAACCGCGCCCTGTGGATGGATTTCGGCGACTATCAGCAAAACTACCGGCACCTCCACGATCGTATTCTCGCCTCGCGCCATTATGGTAAGCCGGTCGTCAACTCCGAATACGCCTACCACCTCCGTGACCAGGATGGCGACGGCAAGGCCGACAAGGAGAACAGCCTCGACGAGCACGACATCCGCCAGGCGTCCTGGGATATCGTCATGGCTGGAGGATATTTGGTTACTGGATTCGGCACGACCTACTTCGGCGGCAACCGCGATCCGGGTCCCTTCGATCCCGCCGCCAAAAAGAATGTTGTATGGGAGAAACAGATACAGCACCTCAAGACCTTCTTCGAGGGCCTTGACTACTGGAAGCTGGTCCCTGCCAGTTTTCAGTTCACCGCGGGGGCTCCGCGGGGACCGGATCGGGTCGATCGGGTTGAATCCGCCCTCACCGGCCGGGTGCGCAATGTCCCCCGCCCGCCGCTCGCGACGTACTGGGCGCTGCAGATACCTGGAGAAACCTACGTCCTCTATGTCCGTGGGCTGAACGAGCCCTTGACGTTTTCCATTGATGCTGTGGGCGGGAAGTATCAGGTGCGGCGGTTCAACCCGCGCACGGGCGACTACAAAAATCTCGGCTCGCAGGATTTTGCCGAGCAAGTCGATCAGGGACAAATCGCCGCGGTGAGCGGCGCCGGCGGCGGACACCGCTCGAGCAGCCTGGCCAATCGCTACACGTTCACTCCGCCAACAACGGACGACTGGGTATTCGTACTCGAGCGCGATCAGGACGATTGATGGTTACGGCAGCTGAGCCCTGGGCCGACCCGACATTCGCCACGTAGATTTTGCTGCTCGGAAGCTACTCGGCGGCTGCCGTGCGTTATCTGGCTCAGAACTGCGAAGAGACCATGCAGTCGCAGGTGGTGTTGCTGGCGTACCATTTGCTCCATCGTCCGGGTCCCGGCGGAGCGATGAACCCTCGCAAACGTGGGGCGAGCGGTGGCGCGTCGGGCGTTGGCGCGGTTGCAAGTTCCCGATCCTGAACGTTTCGGGAACCAAGGGCGCTTTCCGGGGTCCAAGGCGGACGCATGTCCATTGAGAAAGAAAGTTCAGGGGTTCCCGAAGTGAACGTAAGCAAGCGCACCACCAAGGTAAACTTGGGGATGATCATCGGAATTGTACTCTTCTTAGCCATTTCAGTGGGAGTGGTCCTTTGGCTTTCGGCGAACGAGTAGGATCCGGCGATCTCGCCCTGCGCGGCGTTGGTCGTCAGTCTTTTAGCGTCCG
>JBBQEG010000296.1:0-6701 GCA_038320495.1 Opitutales bacterium
AAGGTTGCTGGCGCAACATGTCATTCCTGGCCGCGATCTCATTGCTGCGGTGCAGGAAGGACGGGAAACGCTTTGCGGCGCGCGCGACGCGGCGACGACGGTCGAAATGATCTGCGGGGTGTTCGAGTCTCACCGCCTCAACGGCCAACGCGTCCTGCTGCCACTCCGTTCGCGAGTAAATCCCTTGGCGCGACTATAAACGTAGAGCGCTCCGAAGACGCCGCTTCAGCGTAAGGTGCGCGGATTTGGTTTCGGGCCGGCGGGGCGGCCCTCGAGCTGGGCGACCAGCCAGTCGAGTCCATCAAGGTTATCGCGCAGCTGATCCTCGACGTCGTTTTGCGTATGGCCGAGGATGCCGATGGGGCCGCGATAGCCCGAATCGCGGATCAGCCGAAGAAGTTTCAAGTCCAGTTCGCCCTGGCCGAGTGGAATGATCTTCTTCCCCAGCTTGTCGCCGTCGCGGGTCATTCCGTTGAGGTTGATGCATAATAAATACGACTTCATCAACGCCAGGGCGGATTCGAACCGGTCCACGTGTTCGTGTCCGTGGTGCAGGTTATAGACAATACCCACATGCTTCGCGCCATGGCGTTCGCGCAGTTCGCGGCAGACCGCGACCATGTTTTCAGGTTCGCCCGACCAGCCCCCATGATTATAAAGCGCCACCTGCGAGCCGAGCTTGGCTGCGCGTTGTACGGCTGGGAGCAACTGCTCGACTGCGAGGCGGATGTTCTCCTCCTGGGTGGGAGCGTTGGGACTGCGAAACATGACCCAGAATTGCGGCCGCAGCCCGTGCTTCTCGAACAAGCGATACGCTTCGTCGTGTTGCCCCCAGAACGCGAAGTAGCGAAGACCGCGCTTTTTATACTCCATGATCTCCTGCTCAAATTGAGGCACGTGCTCCGCGCGCCAATCGTAAGCGACCGCAGGAATACCGAGGTGTTGAACCAACTCCGCCCGTTCGGCCGGGCCGCGCTTTTTGGCGTCGAAGGGAACGATACACCATGCGACTAAATTGGAGCGGGCGAAAAGGTGGGCATCGTTGTTCTGGCTATAAACCCGGAGCGGAGTCAGGACTAAACCAAGGAGGAGGAGCGTGATCGTGGCGGATTTCATACGGGGTGTGAAAGGTGTAATCGCGGATGACGAGAAAACGAGGCCGGATTCGGTGCGAGCGTGGAGATTTCACCGAGGTTGGGTCAGCCCTCGCGCTGGCCGGCGTTGCGGAGCGCCGGGGGATCCGCCGTAGGGACGATTCTGCCCGCCTCAATCCTCACGGCTCCGCGCTTTCCCTGAGTTTCTTTGCGACGCGTTCAAGGGGGCCGTATTCCAGTTGGTCTCGACGCGGGTTACGAAGCCCCGTGGCCCTTCGCAGAATAGGGTTTGGCCCATCGCCAGCGCTTTCGAACGCAACGCAGCGAGACGCCGGGCAGTTTGCTGGAGGATTAAACTTACGGTGGGTTGGTCGCGGGTTAGGAAAACCGTGTCCCCGATCCGTTCGCGCAGAACGGCGAGGTCGTGTTCCTCTCCGAGCAGTGACGTCAGGCGTTTCAGTTCGCGGACCCGGGGTGGCAATATTCCGGGACAGGTGCGTTCGAGCAGGCGACACTGATTGAGGTGAGTTTTTGTTCGCTTGCGCCACGTGTGCAAGGCCTCGTCATTGGCGGATTCGTTCGCCTCGTAAAAGGTGGTCCGCGCGCGCGCATAGGAACGACGAAACCCCGCGTCGATGAACGCGAAGCCATCCTGTTTCGCTCCCTTGAGTTTGGTGTGTTCGGGTCGGGCGCGTTCCGTTTTTAGTTTGTGGCAGAAGGTTTGCAGTACCGCCTCGGCCTTTACGGTGGCTCCGGAGTGGTGTCGGTGATGAGCGTCGAGTGCTTCTCGGATATGCCGAAAGCTACGGGGATTGATGCGAACGTGGTGAGCTGTGCTACGGTGTAGCCTCTGGAGAGTACTCAGGACCGCGCCTTCGTCGCGAATATCCGCGAGACTTCGCGCGGCGTCTCGGAACCAGCGGCATTCGCGCTTGAAGCGTTTGGGCGCATGGCAGCGGACGAGTTCGAGCGCGGCGCGAATTTTTTTACAGGCGACACGAGCTCGCCGTGCGCGTTCGGCCGCTGGGTACCGCTTGTCGCCCGCGGCGCGTATCGCCCGGGTCATTTGCTCCTGCAGAAGACGGAAAATCTCTTTCCCTACAGTATCGTCAGGTTGGAGTCTGAACGCCATCCTACAAAGTGCCGAGTCGGGTGCGCCTCGCAACTATCCAGCGATCGCATTATGGCGTTTGGAGCCGGTCGATCTGAAGCTTTGTGGTACGGGCCGACAGGTGGTTGCGCGGTTCTATCACGAGGCGATACCGGCGCCATCGTGGGGAAATTCCGGGCTCGCCGCTACGTGACTCATACCCACGGATCAAAGAGTACCTTAATCGCCTCTTTGCGCCGCAACAATTCCACGCCCTCGGCGTAACGCGTCAGAGGAAGCGTGTGCGTGACCAGCGGAGCCAGGCGAAGTTTCCCTTCGATGATGAATTGCAGCGCCGTTTCGGCGGCCGCCCGATTGTGTTCTCCATAACCGATGAGAGCCAAACCGGGTCCAAATAAATGCCGGGTCGCAAATCGCACGTCCTCACGCAGCACGCCGAAGAGCGTCACGCAGCGTCGGGTGCGATCCATCAGAAACTCAATGGCGGGCGGTGCACCCGTGAGATCAATCGCATCGTCCAAGGCAGCGTCCGCGCTCCGGGAGGGCGGCCAGGCAATTTCATCCGGCGCTAACGTTGTATCCGCTCCCAGGGTACGCGCGAGTTCCCGCCGCTCCGGCACCGGATCGAGGCCGACGATCTCCGCGGCGCCGTGAGCCCGCGCGAGCTGCACGGCGACGAGGCCGGCCGGACCTAGGCCGCTCAGTCCGAGCCGGCGCCCCCGGATGCCCCCGAGCAGGGCGAGTTGTTGAAACGAGACCTCCACGCACATCGCGAGTTCGAGCGCTGCAATCGCGGCGACGGGTAGCGTCGCGGGCACTTCCAGGAGATCGGCCGCCCGCAGTACATTGAATTGGGCATAACAGCCTTGAGGCCGACGCCCCGTGTCTCGCCACACCGCGACGCGTGTACCCACGCGCAACGTCGTGACATTGGCGCCGAGTGATTCTACCACGCCCACGGCCTCGTGTCCGGGCTGGCCCGGTAGGTACGGGTAGGTGAGGGGGACTCCGGGAAACATTGGGCGTCCCTCGAAGATGTGCAGGTCCCACTGCGGACACGTCGTGATTCCAGTGATACGAACGAGGACCTCGTCCGCCGCGGGTTCCGGAATGGGGGCCTCGTTCCATCTAGCCCGGCCCGGGCTTTCGATCTGCAGGATCTTCATCGGTGCGTTCTTCTCAAGAGGGGTCGGTGGGAGCGAGTCGTTTCGAGCGCTTAGTTTCGCAAGTCCGGCAGGCTCGCGGTCTTGGTGACGGCGTTCATTCTTCTGTTCCCGACGGGCGCGCCGAGCATGGAAGCCGCGGCGGGCACCGCGGTCGTGCAAAGATATTCGCTTTCTGAACTTCGCGGCGTTTGCTGTCCAATCAGCCTTATGAGTGTTGTGCAGATCGACGTCTGGAGCGACTATGTTTGTCCCTTTTGCTATCTCGCTGAACCGCCGCTTGCGCGGGTTGCCGCGGAGTCCGGCGAAGCGGTAACGATCCGCTGGCGCGCGTTTGAGCTGCGTCCCGAGCCCGAGCCGACGTTGGATCCCAAAGGCGATTACTTGCGGGATATCTGGGCGCGGGCAGTTTATCCGATGGCAAAGGAGCGCGGGATGGTCCTGCACCTTCCGCCACTGCAACCGCGCAGCCGGCTGGCCCATGAAGCGGCGGCGTATGCGGCGGAACATGGGCAGGCGGCGGTAATGCCGCACGCCCTCTTTCGCGCGTTCTTTGAAAACGGTGTGGATATCGGGGATGTCGACGTCATCACGCAGCTTGGTTCGTCGATTGGGCTCGATGGTGGAGACCTCCGCAACGCGCTCGATTCGGGCCGTTATCGGCCGGGAGTGATCGAGGACGAGGCCCTTGCACACACGTTTGGATTGTCAGGAGTTCCGGCGATCGTGGTGCGAGCTGAGGGAGCACCGTGGAATGAAGCCGTGCTCGTAGAAGGAGCGCAGCCGTATGACGTCATTGGTGCCGCCGTTGCCCAAGTGCGGCAGCGGACCGGCTAAGGCGAAACCAAGTGTCCGACGGCTGAGCCATGAGCGACTCCCGGACCCTATATAATTTTAACGTGAGTCGGCCGGACGTTTTTTCCCGGACGCCGGGAGTTGATTCGCGCTTTTGCGGCTCCAATTTGGCGAAGGCGCATGCGCGCTCTCCATAAATGCCGCGATTTCACGTACGACCGGGCCATTCGCGGCCGACACATCGCGGGTCTCACCGATGTCCTGGCTTAAATCATAAAGCTCAAACGTGGCCGGCGTACCATCACGACGGATACCTTTCCACTTTCCCCAGCGGACCGCTTGTTGGAAACCGCCGGAATATTGCTCCCAATATAGTTTGCGATCCAGAACCTGGTTCTTCCCGAGGATGCTGGGCAGCACACTCATTCCGTCCACATCGGGTGGTATCGAAGCGCCGGCGATGGCCGCCAGGGTGGGGAGAACATCGGCGAAGTTCCAGGGCAGGTTGCTGGTGGCGCCGGCGGGCGTTTTACCCGGCCAGCGGATGAGCATGGGAGTGCGCAGGCCCCCTTCATAGCTCTGTCCTTTGGCGCCGCGGAAAGGCGCGTTGCTGTCGAACCGTCCATCGTAACGTCGCGCGCCGCCATTATCCGAGCAGAAGAACACCACGGTGTTGTTCGCGATGTCGAGGTCATCGAGCAGGCGGAGGAGGCGTCCCGTGTCGCGATCAATCCAGTCGATCATCGCGGCGTGGATCTTCTCTTCCTGGGTCCACGGTTGGTCAGCGTAAGGCCCGGGCCCGGGTACGGCCATTTCCGCGTGTGGCAGCGTATACGCAAGATAGAGGAAAAACGGCTGCTGGCTGCGGCGACGGATGAAGTCGAAGGCGAAATTTGTGAACAGCTCATGCGTGTGCTGGCGGCGTTTGCCGTCGAGATTGGCCTCGATCGGGATCTTCTGCTGGTTGTGCCAGAGGTAGTCCGGATAGTGCGTATGAGCGTGGTTCTGGTTTAGAAAACCAAACCACTCGTCGAATCCTTTCAGGTTTGGTTCGCCGGTGGAGCCCGGCTCGCCCAAGCCCCATTTGCCAGTCATGCCGGTAATATAGCCACGAGCCTTGAGCACTTCGGCGACCGTGATATCTTCGGGCTCGAGCGGGACGCGGCGCGCTTTGTTATGATCGAGGACGCCGCCCGTCATGCCGGTATTTCCGCGTACGCGAGTATGACCGAGGTGCTTGCCTGTCATGAGGACACTGCGCGAGGGCGCGCAGACGGAGGCTCCGGTATAGACATCGGTGAAACGAATTCCCTCCTGAGCCATTCGATCCAGGTGGGGGGTCTTGATCACCTTCTGGCCGTACGGACCGATATCGGCGTAGCCCATATCGTCGACCATCACGTAGATGATGTTCGGAAGACTGGCACTGCGTTGAGGTTGGCTCACGGCGGCAATGGCCGTACAGCAAAGGAGCACAATACCGATGGCAGCTTTCATGAATTTAAGGGATCGGGCGGCCAATAACTCCGCGACGCGGGAGGGGCGGAGATGAATCCGGCCGCAACTGGGGAGCCCGGGTTCTAGCCACCCTGATTTGACCCGGCGATGAAAAATTAGCGGCAGCGACAAACTCGAAGGACGAAGGACGAGGCCGGAGGGGACGCGGATGCGACCGGGCCTTAAGTCAACGCGGGCGGTTCCGTTGCCTGACTCGGCGGGTCGCGATGTCCAGGGACGGCGAGGATTTCCACGTAGACTTCCTTCGCTCCGGAGTTGACGACCGCGTCGATACCGGCACCAACCTCGGCGAGTTTGCACGTGGTGGCGGAGTCGCGGCTCGGTCCGGCTTTGCAGGCGAAATCCCATTGGGTGAATCCCTCCGGAAGGGTCTTGCGCCGCTCGCGTTTGACGTACTTCCGAATGTCGCTTTTCACGGATTCGACCACGCGTTGATCCGCTTTACCGGGCGCCGTAAGAGGGAAAATCTTCTTCATCCCTACGATCATCGTGAGGGTTGTCCACCAGGGTCAGCCTTTTTCGCACAATTCGCACCGGCAAACGCTGCGCTGACCCGAATAGCGCAGGCGGAAAAATGACTGCGGGGCGGGTGCGAACACCCGGCACCAAGCCAGAGGGCACGGCGACTGCCCTGCGGCAGAGGACGGCCCTTGGCTCAGAGCAGACCCTGGTAGGCAAGCCAGAGCGAACGGTAGTACTTCATTATCCGGACGGGGTCGGAGCTCCCCGGAATTTCTGCGAAGCAAAATCCGGTGTAGCCGACTCCGTTGAGGCTGGTGAGTAATTTCCGGAAAGGGTAATCTTCAAGGTAGAGATCGCGCATGTGCACGGTGAGGATCTTGTTCTTTACCAGATTGAAGTTATAATCGAAGCCATTGTCCGCGAGGTCGGTCGCGTTCGAGTTCCAGCAGACACCGACCGCGGGGTGATTCGCGACGTCCATGATGGTTTTAATGTTGGGGAGCAGGGAAGTGCCGCCACCGTGGACCTCGAGGAAGATTTTCTGGCCATGGCCTTGGG
>JBBQEG010000297.1:0-6680 GCA_038320495.1 Opitutales bacterium
GTTTTCGAGCGCACAAACAGCGCCTGCCCTGCGACGGCGGGTGAGGCCATGAAGCCGGCTTCGAGTTTATTCTCCGCGAGCACTTTAAATTCCCGACTCGCTGCGATCACGGGGCAGTGGCCGTTTTCGTTGAAAAAATAGATCCGGCCGTCGGCGTAAATGGGCGAGGCAGAATAGTTGCCCAGACCGGGTAGACGTTCGCGCCAGATGAGCTCGCCCGTTTTGGCTTCCAGACACGACACGATGCCGGTGTCCTGATGGATCATGAATAGGAGGTCGCCGACCAGCAGCGGCGACGGGCGATTCGGCACATTGGTTGTGACCTTCCAGGCCACATGGGTGTCAGTCACGACTCCCGCACCGCCGAGCTTCACCGCCCAAAGTTCACCTCTGGCCAAACCTGTCGCAGTAAATACCATGCCGTGTCCATAGACCGGGCACACGGTGCCGGAATGGTGTTTATTCTCCTCCACCCGCCAGAGCTCCCGGCCGGTCGCGGGATCGTAGCAGTACGTCGCCTTGGAACCGGCGCTCAACAGGTAGGGCTGGCCCTCGTGAGTAACGACCAAGGGCGTGGAAAACGCCTTGCGAAAGTCGCCATCGCGGAGCGGTTTGCCTTCAGGCGTGAGGTCCTGGAAATCCACGGAGCGATCCGTTTTCCAAACCGTCTTCCCGTCGTTCTTATCCAGAGCGATGATATATTGCTGGTCCGCACCATCGAAATGGAGGATCAGCAGGTTCCCCCAAAGCGTCGGAGAGGAGCCGGCCCCGCGCCAGTGATTGCACTCCAGGTCGCGACGTTCCCAAAGCACGCGGCCTGTCTTTGTATCAAGGCACGCTGTCCCCGGGGAGCCAAACGTTATATAGACGCGTCCTTCCTCGATCACAGGCGTCGGTGAACCATAACTATTGAACCGATCCGCATATTGCGGCTTTTCGACGTCGAACAGTTTTAGGTCATGGAGAATTTTTCCAGTGTCACGATCGACCGCGAGAGCGAAGAGCTCGCGCCCGTCCTCGGTTGCCGTCGTGAGCCAGACTTGATCACCAAAGACCACCGGTGAAGACCATGCTTTGCCATGAAGGGGCGTCTTCCAGGCGACGTTTTCTGTTTCGCTCCAGATCAACGGAAGGCCGACCGACTGGGACATCCCCTGCCCTGTCGGACCACGAAACTGGGGCCAGTTATCCGCCGCAAGCGCAGGCAGGACCACGAGCAACGTGACCGCGAGAAATAGCGGACCGAATGGGAAACGGGAGATTTTGAGCATGACGGGGTGTGCGGAGGGACGAGGCACGTAAGGGGCGCGCACGGTTTGCCGCGGATACGGGTCGGAACGCAACAAAAACCACGGGACGAAACCATCTCTCCCACCACGCGGACCGTTGCGCGCTCCTTTTATAATGACCGGCGTTGAAATGGGTCGGGTTTAGGCATCGATTCCATAGGAACCCCTCAGGCGCATGAAAAAAATCACCCTTCTGTTCCTCGCGGTCCTGGCTCTCGCCGGACTGTCGGCCCAAACCTCCAGTCCCTATCTCGCGCTGGGGCCGATGATCGGACACACCGGCCCAAACGACACCCGCATCTGGGCGAAGGCCTCGCAGGCCTCCCGACTCGCCGTCCGGATCGGCCTCGATGCCGATCTGATTAACGCGCGCGTCGTCGCTGGACCCGCGCTCGGTCGGGAGAGTGACTTCATGGGCCATGTCCTCATCACCGGGCTGCAGCCCGCGACCACTTATTACTATACGGTCCTCCTTGACGGACAGCCGGTGATGGTGCGGCCCCATCCTTCTTTTACAACCGCGCCCGCCATCGGCGAGGCCGGACGAACCCGGATCGCGTTTTCCTCGTGTGTCGGTCGCAGCGGCTTTCAAACCGCGGCGATCTGGGCGGAGATGTCGGCGCGCACGCGTTTCGATCTGTTATTGATGTTGGGCGACAACCACTATGCCGACTCAACCGTGCCCGAGGTCCAACGCCGCGCCTACTACGACCATCGCAGCGCCCTCGGTTACGCCGAGATCACGCGTCGGGTTCCCACGTATGCGATCTGGGATGACCACGACTACGGTCCAAATGACTCGGATCGAACCGCGACGGGAAAGGAAGTTTCGCTGCAAACCTTCCAGCAGTTCTGGGCCAATCCCAGTTACGGCCAGCCCGATGATCCCGGGGTCTATTTTAAGTTATCCCGCGGAGAGATCGATTTCTTCATGCTCGATAATCGGTATCACCGCTCCCCGAACATTGCCCCTGACGATGGCACCAAAACAATGCTCGGGTTGGCCCAACTGGCCTGGCTGAAACGCGAGCTGCTCGCGTCGAAAGCCAAAGTGAAGTTCATCGCCAGCGGCAGCGAATGGGAGAAGAACGGGCACCGCGACTCGTGGACCAGCTTTCCGCGCGAGCGCGATGAAATCTTCGGATTTTTGAGCGAGCACGATGTGCCGGGCGTGATTTTTCTCTCGGGGGACCGACATTTCACCGGCGCGTACCAAATTAATGGACGCTTCATCGAGGTCACCTCGGGGCCGCTCGGCGCTCCCACCACCAACGGTATCAACAAACCCGATATGTTTCTCAACCTGGTGGAAGGCACGATGGGTTCGGTGTTCGACGTCGATACAACCGGCGTCGTGCCGAAAATAACCCTCGAAGTCTACCGGGGCGGCGGCGGCAAGATCCACGAGCGCACCTTCACGTGGGACGAGATCAACGGCCGCACCAGGATTCCAACGTTACCGCCCTCACCGCCGCAACCGCCCAAAGCCACGCCGAAGAAGAAATGATCACCCGCTCTGGCCCACGGTTTCGAGCCACCGGAGTTGAACCGCACCCAGCAATGAGAACAACGAACCCGCCTTTCCAGAACCGTCCGCTCTCTCGGTAGCTTCTGTAAATGGATCGGGCGGCGGTCCGGTTCGGATGCGAGAACGAACAAACTCCATCCCCGCCTAGACTCGGACGGCTTTTCGGCGAAGGGTAATGCCCTGTGTCCATGTCCGATCTTCCTGCTCCGATCCGTCCCGCTGATCCGTCCTCAGATCCCGCCGGCTGGCGTTTGGAACACTCCTATGCGCAGTTGCCGGCCTTGTTTCATGTCGCCGTCGCGCCGACGCCCGTGCGCGCGCCGCGGCTCGTCGTGTTGAATCGGCCGCTGGCGGAGTCGCTGGGTTTGTCGAGCAACACACTGGCGGACGACGAGGAAACAGCGGCAATCTTCGCGGGCAACCGCCTGCCGCCCGGTTCGGTTCCACTCGCGCAGGCGTATGCAGGGCATCAATACGGACACTTCACCACGTTGGGCGATGGACGGGCGATCCTGCTCGGCGAGCAGATCACGCCTCGCGGCGAGCGTTTCGACATCCAACTCAAGGGATCGGGCCCGACGCCGTTTTCCCGACGCGGCGATGGCCGGGCAGCGCTGGGTCCGATGCTGCGCGAATATATCATTAGCGAGGCCATGCATGCGCTCGGGGTGCCCACGACCCGCAGCCTGGCGGTCGCCGCCACGGGCGAGGACGTGTGGCGCCAGAGTTCACTACCCGGAGCGGTGCTCACGCGAGTCGCGGCCAGCCACATTCGCGTTGGTACCTTCGAGTGGGCTGCAGCCCGCGGTGACGAGGCCGCGCTGCGCGCGCTCGCGGCCTACACGATACAACGTCATTTTCCGGAGCTCGCGGAAGCCGGGAACCTGCCGCAGGCGCTGCTCGGTGCGGTGATTGAACGGCAAGCCTCGCTCGTGGCGCAGTGGCTGCGAATCGGCTTTGTTCATGGCGTCATGAATACCGACAACATGGCGCTTTCCGGCGAGACGATCGACTACGGTCCGTGCGCTTTCATGGATGCGTATGATCCGGCCACTGTATTCAGTTCCATCGACGCCCACGGCCGCTATGCCTATGGTAATCAGGCGCGGATCGCGCAGTGGAATCTGGCCCGCCTCGCGGAGGCCTTGTTGCCCGTGCTGCACGTCGAGGAACAGCCCGCTCTCGCGTTGGCCAATGAGGCGATTGCCAGTTTCACGGCTCGCTTTCAACACCATTGGCTCGCGGGCATGCGGCGGAAACTCGGTTTGTTCACAGACGAACCGCAGGACGAGGGTCTCATCGAAACGCTGCTCGCGTGGATGCTCAAAACCAAGGCCGACTTCACGAACACGTTCGCCGCGTTAGCCCTGGACATGCGGACGGATCCCACCGTCCGCGACGACCCGGAGTTTCTCCAATGGCATACAGACTGGCGGGCGCGCCTGAGCCGGCAGCCGCAGGCTCTGGCGGAGTCGGAAGCTCTGCGGCGCGCGAACAATCCGGCTTTCATCCCGCGCAATCACCAGGTGGAAGCGGCGCTCGACGCGGCCAACCAAGGCAACCTACGCGTAATGGAACGCCTCCTGGAAATACTGGCTGCGCCGTATGATCATACGCGCCACGCCCCCGAGTACCGGCTTGCCGACGCCGCCACCGGCGCGGACTATCGAACGTTCTGCGGAACCTGACCCCGAAGATTTCCATCGCAAGAACGCTGCGCAGCACAGTAACACGACATTTCACTTAAGGAAGACCGACTGGCTCGGCCGTTCACGCCACGGAATAAAGCCGGATGGGAAGTATCTTACGATAATTCTCAAAGTCGTGATCATCGGTAAAGATCCCAAGCTCATGGCGAGCGGCTATCGCACAAATGATAAAATCAGTCGCCGAACCCTGGATCCCTTTAGCCCTGCATCGATTGTAGTACGTCGCCGCTTCTTCGTAGTCCTCAGCCACAATCGGAAGATCGACAAACCTCCGCGAGCGATCACGCACACGCTCAAACTGCGCTTGATCGCGAATGCTCGCCAGTAATTCCTGACGAAGCGGTCCAATCAACTCCACCACTCCTTGAGAGCCTAACTTCGTCAGCTCCTACATATACTTAGTCGACCGGCTCTGGGATCGCCGGAGTGCTGCCGACCAAATTGGGGTATCGACTAAGACTCTCATCGTTTCGCGCGGAGCCGCTTGTGGTCGAAATCAGCGGCAAAATCCACGGTGCCAAACAGGTCTACTATTTCGCGTTGCTCACCCCTGCGGACAAACTCGCTGAGAGCTTGGTTTACCGTGTCTTTCTTGGTGCGAAACCCTCCAATGCGCTTCGCTTTCGCAAGCAGCCGGTCGTTGATCTGAAGATTGGAGGGCATAGCTCACCCATTGATCCACACATACTTTGTGTCAAGGGACCCGTCTGCCGACCGTCAGCACTCAACTTCCGTTTGGCCCGGACGGAGAGCATTCCGAAGAGGTCGATCCGGCCCCGATTGGTCGGGTCTCGCCCGAGCACGCCATTCGAGATCTGCTCCGCGTCCACCGCGGCTCCGTGTGAGTCGAGTCGCCCGAAAGCAACGCGGCGCAACCTATCCCTCCGCCGGTTCTTTGGATACGGCCTGTCACAACAACTGCCCCGCGAGCACCCGGGATGCGGGACGATGGTGGGGTGTTCTCGGAACAGCCATTCACCGCCTCGGTCAATCCTCGCATGCGGACTCCCATTCACCACAAGGCTTCGCGAACGACGCCACTTGGTTCGGAGCAATCGCGGCGCGAATCAGACCTTGAAGCGCAGGACAAAACGGATCGCCCGTTTCGATTTCCTGCGAGGAATCGCCTCTATGACTTCATGGCGAGGACGTTCCCGTTGAATCGTCCTGATGCCCGCGTCCGCTGGCTGACGGAAAACGACGTGCGCACGGAGTTGATGGACGGTGGGACAGGGTGCTGCTGGTTCGCCTATCAAGGTGACGATGAGCCGGTTTGCGGCGAAACCGAATACGATGCGATCGCGCGGCTGGTGCAGGAAAAAGGATGGGAACTAAGTCGTGACGACCGGCGAGAAAAGGAAATTGCGGAAGCAGTTCAGAGCGAAGCGAGCGATCTGTCTGCCGCGTCCATGCGATAACGCAGGCGCTCTGATTCGCCAAAGAACATTTCTGTCGGCCGGTGCGTGAGCGGTACAGGCGGAGTGCGCTGTCCTCAACGACCACGTCTATTTGGCGAAGAATAATTGCCCTCTCGAATTTTAGCGGAATCCAAACGCAGCTCAACCATGCGACCACCCGAGCCGGGTGCCGGAGCGGAAGCGAAAAAAATTGTGGAGCCGCCGAGGAAACCGGAGAGGTTGCATTTTCCGGCAATTATATAAAATCAGATAGGTGCCGTCAGCAGACGTGTGCCGAGACCCGGCTAAGTCCGATTCCTTTAGCTCTGGCGCGCTGACCGCATACAAGACCCGAGTTTCAGGACCGCTTCCTTGTGAAGCTGGCAAATGCGCGATGCACTGATTCCGAAGACCACAGCGATTTCCGAGAACTGTACGCCTTCAAAATAATACAAGGCGAGAATGCGCTTTTGAAGGGTCGGCAGTTCGGCCATGCGCTCCGTCAGGATTTGCACCAGTTCTTTTTTCTCCATCGCGGCGCGGACACACTCCTGACTTTCGTCTCTCATCGCTCCGTGCAACGAGGAGCCGCCGTTGAACCCGTCCTGGTGCGCTTCGGCATCAAGCGAGATCAAGCGTACTGGCGCGGCCGCTTTGCGCCATGTATCAAGTTCACTCACAGCGATGCCAAGCCTCTCGCTTAATTCGAGGTCGGTGGGAACACGTCCGAGATCCTGTTCGGCTTCGCAAATGGCCG
>JBBQEG010000298.1:0-6676 GCA_038320495.1 Opitutales bacterium
TCCAAATCCTCCATGGCCGTGCGCATCACGATCGGCATCTGAAGGTCCCTTTCTCGAATCTTCCGTACCAGGGTGAGTCCGTCCATCCACGGCATGCGATAATCGGTGATCACCGCCGTATAATCATGCTGTCGGAGAAGATCGAGGGCTCCTTGCCCGGATTGAACCTGATCAACGATCGCCTGCGGGAAAACCGTCTGTAAATTCCGCCGCGCCAGGAAGGTGCTGTCGGCGTCGTCATCAACAATGAGAAAGCGTTCGGGCATGAGTGGTAGGTGGCCTTTCGCCTCCGCCACTCCTAAAAGCGCGGCAGGTCACTAGAGCAAAATCATTCCGTGTTTTTGCATCCCTAAAGGCCCATGGGAAAATTACCGATTGAGAGATAATTATATGAAAATAAATGACTAATGAATCGATCCGGACTTGGAAGCGACCGAAACAGGTCCCGTCGAATCAGGGCAAAAAAGGACCGGAGTGCAAGGGGCAACGTTCAGCGAGCTTGGGTGGAAGCTTGCGGTCAAATTTTCCGTCGTTTGACTCAGCGGCGTGGCCAAATCTGAAGAAGCACCCAAGATCATTTTCTCGATGCTCGGCGTCTCGAAGAAGATCGAGCGCAAGGAGATCCTGCGGGATATTTCTCTCTCGTTTTATTATGGCGCCAAGATTGGCGTCCTCGGACTCAACGGCTCGGGCAAATCCTCGTTGCTCCGCATTCTGGCCGGGCGCGACCAAGAGATCGATGGTCGCGTGCATTTTGAACCGGGTTACAACGTGGGATTTTTGGAACAGGAGCCGCACCTCACGGCGGGCATGACGGTTCGCGCGGCGGTGGAGGAAGGCGTGAAGCATCTGACGGATCTCACGGCGGCGTATGATGCGACTTGGGACGATTTGAATGACGCGGCCGATGACGCGAAAGACGCGATCATGACCAAGCAGGGAGAACTGCAGGAGAAGATTGATGCCCTGGGCGCTTGGGACGTGGAGCCACAGGTCGAGATGGCCATGGATGCGCTGCGGTGTCCACCGGGGGATCAGTTGGTCGACAAGCTTTCCGGGGGCGAGCGTCGCCGGGTCGCGCTTGCGCGGTTGCTGCTGCAAAAGCCGGCCATTCTCCTGCTGGACGAGCCGACCAATCATCTGGATGCGGAGAGCGTGCACTGGCTCGAGCAGCATCTCGCGCGGTATGCCGGGACCGTGATTGCGGTGACGCATGATCGCTACTTTTTAGACAACGTGGCCCAGTGGATTCTGGAGCTCGAGCGGGGGCATGGGATACCGTGGAAGGGAAATTATTCCTCCTGGCTCGAGCAGAAGCAGCAGCGCCTGGCGGTTGAGCAGCGGACCGAGGATCGTCGGCAGAAGGCCATGGCGCGTGAGCTCGAGTGGATTAGGCAGAGTGCCAAGGCGCGACAGGCGAAGTCGCAGGCGCGCATCAACGCCTACGAGACGATGTTGAAGGAAAACGTCGCCGAGAAAGAGCGGGAGTTCGAAATGCTGATACCGCCGGGGCCGCGGTTGGGCGGACTCGTGGTGGAGGCGCGCGGGCTGGCCAAAAGCTACGACGAAAACCTCTTGTTCGAAAACGTGGAGTTTTCGCTGCCACCGGGCGGCATCGTGGGCGTGATCGGCCCCAACGGCGCCGGCAAGACGACGATGTTCCGACTCATCACGGGGGCGGAACAGCCCGATGCCGGCACGTTGCGAGTGGGCGACACCGTCAAGATTGCGCACGTCGATCAGTCGCGGGATTCGCTCCCCGACAAGTCCACGATTTGGGAAGCGATCAGTGACGGCGAAGAGATCATGCGGATGCCGGGACGGGAAGTGAACTCGCGGGCGTACTGCGCCCAGTTTGGATTCACCGGTGCCGACCAGCAGAAGAAGGTAGGGGTGCTCTCAGGCGGTGAGCGTAACCGGGTTCACCTCGCGCGCCTGCTGAAGAGCGGCGCCAACTTGATCCTGTTGGACGAGCCGACCAACGACCTCGACATCAATTCGATCCGCGCGTTGGAAGAGGCGCTGACGAATTTCGCCGGTTGTGCCGTCGTCGTGTCGCATGATCGCTGGTTCCTCGATCGGGTTGCTACCCACATCCTCGCCTTTGAAGGGGATAGCGCCGTGCAGTGGTTCAATGGAAACTACTCGGCCTATCTCGAAGATTTTCGTCGCCGGAAAGGCAAGGAGGCCGATCAACCGCATCGCATCAAATACCGGAAACTCGCGCGCGGCTGACGTCACGTTGCGTCTTGCCTCGTCCAAGGCGGCCGACCCGGGACGAGCGGCCGGCGCCAACCAGCGTTTACGCGCGCCGAGCTAGGCGTGGACGTCGGAAGATTTTCCCGGGAAGGGCGTCGTCCCTCGGAACGGAGGGGCACTAAAAGGAGGCGCGCTGAACGGCGGAGAACTGAAGGGAGCGGAGCTGTCGGATGCCAGCGAGCTGAAGGGTGAGGTGCTATCGCTTTCGAACAGCAATTTTTCCGCTGCTTCCTCACAAATCCCGTGGGTGCAGTGGAGTCGGAAGCGTTTGGCGAGGTACTCTTCGAAACTGATCCATCGTCCGCGCCACCGGACTTGGCGGGTCCAGGCGCAAACGGTGATGAGCTTCTCGATCTCGCGCACGCGGCGAATCACCAGCCAGGCACCGGTTGCGGTGAGCGTGGCGGCGAGAACGATCAGGCCGATGTTGAGCGCCTGAATGGATTCGGTGCGCTCGGCGACCACGGCGGAACTGCTCGCCAAGGCGGTGAGTTCCGCCTGCTGGAGAGCTTGGATCAGGCTGAGGATTTGGCCTCGCACGTGATCGCTCGAGTCCGACTCGATATGCGCCAAACCCGCAAAGGCGCCGTCGGAGGCGGCGGAGGCGAGGGCAGTTTGCAGCCGCGTGAAGTGCACGGCCAGCGCTTCCTGCAAAGCCGTGAAATGGCCGCTCCCCTCGTTTCGGCTCAGGTAACCGCGGTGTAGCTGGGCAAGCTCGCCGGGATAACGCTGCAAGGCGTCGCCGAAAGCGCTCAGTTCGGTCAGATCACCGGTGAGGAGGTAGCGTCGCGCCATTGATTCGGCGTCATTCATCGTTCCCAGCAAACGGGCCGCATCGGTCAAGGTTTGCTGCGCGCCTTGGACGCGATGTTCGGCATCGGCGAAGCGCTTGGGGGCGAGGGAGACGAGCAGACTTACGCCCACGGTAAGGCCGAGAACGAGGGTCAACCCGGCGGTAACCCCGGGGCGGGAAAGAACAGGAAAGTATTTTCCAACGGTGGGCATGTCGTCGAGTGCGAGCAGAAACGAGTTCGCGCGGAATTGCAGTGCAGGGAATACCTCAGGTAGTACTTTTACGTATTTGTTGACGTCTATCGGGAGCTTCCCGGCGCGGAGCCATTTTCACGGCGATGGAGGTTCGGCTCTCCAAGCGGGGGGCGGCGCCGCCATCCCTGATGCACATCCGCCAAGTGGTCCGAGGGGGGCGGTGCAAGAATTTCAATGGTGTTGCGGTTGCGGAATTTCGGCGGGTAGCCAGAGTCTTTCACGCATGAAGCGCGTTTCCCTCTTCTTCGGCCTTCTGGCCTTCACAGTTTTATCGATGACTACTCTCTCTGCGAAAACGGAATCCCTGGTGGTGGGCGGCGGTTGCTTTTGGTGCACCGAAGCCGCCTACGAGATCCTCCCGGGCGTCAAGGACGTGGTCAGCGGCTACGCCGGCGGCCATGTTCAGAATCCAACTTACGAACAAATCGGCACGAAGAAAACCGGCCACGCCGAGGTTATCAAAATCGATTACGACCCGGCGGTCGTATCGCTCGAAAAGCTCCTCGAGTATTTCTGGCAGGTGCACAACCCGACGCAGGTGAACGGCCAGGGCAACGACATCGGCCCGCAATATCGTTCGGTGATTCTCTATACGAATGCGGAGCAGAAAGCCGCGGCGGAAAAATCGCGGGCGGTCGCGGCGGCAAGCTTCCGGGATCCGATCGCCACGGAGATTGCGCCCATGGAGAAATTCTGGGTCGCCGAGGCCTATCACCAGGACTATTTTCGGCTGAATCCAAATGCTGGATACTGCAGCTACGTGATCGCACCCAAGGTGAAAAAAATGAAGGCGCAGATCGCGGCGGAAAAAAGTGGGACGTCAAAGAGCGGGACGAAGTGAGGCTTTGGCTGATTGCGGAGATCGGCACCCGCTCATCCGGTGCGACTTGAGTGGGATGCGGAGGTCGAGCCTAGGCTTTTGCGCTTTTCGCGCGGAGAGTTTTACCGAAGTCAGATCGCACGGCTGGGCAGTTGGATGGGATGACAGGGGGACAAAGGCCGGAGTTGCGGAATGCGGGGAGGAGCGGAAAATCGTGGCATGGATTCGCTCGGGAAAACCCTCCTCGTAATCGGCCTCGCGCTTGCCCTGGTCGGCGCGGCGCTGTGGTGGTCGGGCCGGAACGGGGGCGGGTTTCTGCCTGGCGATATCGTCGTGGAAAAGCGGAATGTCCGATTTTATTTTCCCATCGTCACGAGCATCGTGGTGAGCCTCATTCTCACTCTGCTCCTGTGGCTCTGGCGTCGCTGACGGTCCGTCGAGTTTGCCCTTACTGTGTCCGTCATCCGCTCTGTGCATCGTTAATTTGAATACGCCATGACGCGCGGAGAAACCGAGAATCACAGTCGCCTGAAAACTCTCGCCCTGGCGTGGGCGCAGGCGAATGGCTTTGTCATTTGTGGTCTCGAGGTTCGGGTGCCGAAGAGTGGTTATCGTGCGGATGTTGCCGCGACGGGCCGCGGCCCTCATGCCCGGACCGTGGTGTTTGAATGCAAACAGTCCCGCGCGGACTTGCTGAAGGATGCGCATGCGGAGGCCGCGACCCGCGCCCGGCTGCTCGAACTCATCGAACGGCGTCGCGCCCTCGAAACCATGCTGGCCGTCCACCGTCCTGATCTGCGGCGCGGCGAGGCGTTGTGGCCGGAGTACGATTCCTGGGACTTCTCAGGTCTCGAACATCGGACGTATCGAGGAATCTTGGACGAGTTGGAGACCATTCAGCGGCGGGTGCTTCGCGGCACGAAGTTTTCGAAGATGTTTCGTTATCGCTGTGCCGATTTTCTGTATCTGGTGGTGGAGGACGGAATCTTTGCGGAGGCGGAGGTACCGGCGGGCTGGGGTTTGTTGGTTCGGGAAACGGGCGGGAGCGGGAGCTCACTTCGCGTGAAGCGCGCCCCGGCCGATCTCGGAGCATCACCTGATCAGCGCGCCGCCTGGCTCGAGACCATTGCCCTGGCCGGGACGCGGGCATTCAATCGCGCGGCGGGCGTCAACCCGTTTCCCGTGATCATGGCTGACTCCGCGCTGCCGCCCTCGGAAAACACGATTTGACGGGCTCGTGGAGCGTGGGGAATGGCGAAGCGTCGGCGGTGCCGTACGTAGCGCATCGACGCGGAAATCCGTTGCGCCGGTGGACAACTCCCGATTCCGGAAGAGGGTACAGGATGCCTGAGACGACTCCGCCCAACACGGCCGACGCCGGCCTGGAAGTACGCACCTATTATGTCCGTAATCGCAATGCGCTGCTGGCGCGGGCCGAGTTTGGGGAACTCTTCGTCGACTATTATCTGCACCTCAGTGCGAACCAGATGAAAGTCGCTCCCGAACACGACGCCATGTTTAAGCGGGCGCTCGTCGCGTTCACTTTGCACAGCGCGTCGCGCCCGTGGAACGAACTCATGGCGTGGACGATCAATATTCAGCGTCCGCTGGTGAACCTCTTTCTCACGGGTGACAATGGTACCGGGGCGGTTACGGGCCGCGTCTTCGATGAGAACGTGAAGGAAGGTCCGGAAAATCTCTTTTTTGCGGATGTGGTGCGCGGCACGCAGCCGAAGCGCCGGAGTGCCGTGACCTTTGAGGGTTCCGATGCGATTGACGGCGCGGAGCGTTTCTATGCGCAGAGCGAGCAGCGCGGTGCGCGATATTTTCAGCTGGGCGAGGAGGACTTCGCGCTTTTGACCGAGCATCCCGACTGCGACCTCGCGTGGTTCAAAGGTCTGACCTCCGAGCAGGTGCAGAACCTCGAACAGGAGGAGACACTCACGCTGTTGGAGCGGCGCATCTACCGCTGGCACTGTGGCTGCAACCACGAGCGGATGATGGAGGTGTTGGCGCCAACCATGAAGCTTGATCCCGAGGGCTTGTTCGCGGGCGACCCCAAGATCGAAATCCGTTGTCCGCGCTGCGGCGCGCGCCATGCGATCACCCGGGAAGCGCTCGAGGCCTTTGTCGCGCAAACGTAGGAGCCTTGGATTGCAGTGACGTGGGCTCCTGTCCCATGGTTGCCGGTTTACGGGTAAACCCCCGTGTTGCCACCAGACCGTTCCGGATTCCTGCATGACTGAGATCCTTCACTCCATTTGGGCCGGAATGACCGGCGCGTCCTGGGCTGAGCAAATCGCGACGGTCCTCGGTGTGGCCGGGGTGGTGTTGATGATGCGGCAGAATGTGTGGACGTTCCCGGTTGGGCTCGTGCAGGTGGCGATCTTCGGATTCGTGTGTTTCCAAGGCCGGCTTTATTCCGAGGCGGTCTTGCAAGGCATGTTCTTCGTCGCGCTGGTTTATGGCTGGGTCTACTGGACCTTGGGTCGCACGGCGAAGAACCCGTTGCCCGTGACGTGGCTCGGTCGCCGGGCGCGCTTTTATTCC
>JBBQEG010000299.1:0-6616 GCA_038320495.1 Opitutales bacterium
CGATCTCGATACCTACGACATCGATTTCCAGCATCGTTTCCATCTGGGCCTGCAGAACAGCATCATCTGGGGGCTGGGCTATCGCTTCACCGACAACAAGGTGGGCAACTCACCGACGGTCGGGTTTCTGCCGCCGCATCAGAAGCGTAATCTGTTCAGCGTTTTTGCTCAGGACGAAATCTTATTGGTGAAAGATGTCAGCCTGACACTTGGAACGAAGATCGAGCGCAACGATTACACGGGTGTCGAATGGGTGCCGAGCGTCCGGCTGAAGTTTGCCCTCACGCCGAAACAACTGCTTTGGGCCGGGATCTCGCGCGCGGTGCGAACGCCCTCGCGGATCGACCGGGACCTGATCCAACGCACCGGGCTGCCTCCGCCGTTACCGTCCGCGATTTTCAATGGCGGACCCGACTTCATATCCGAAACTGTCTTCGCCTACGAACTCGGTTATCGCGCGCAACTGGGCGAGCGCGCGTCGGCCTCGCTCTCGCTCTTTTATAACGACTACGATCATTTGCGGAGTTTCACCCCCACGGCGCCATTCGGCTTCCCGCTTGTCACCCACAACAATGTTGAGGGCACCACCTATGGTCTTGAGTTTACCGCGACCGTCCAATTATCCGATTCGTGGCGGCTGCGCGGCGGATATAATCTGCTGGAGGAGCATCTCCGAGTAAAACCAGGCCAGGTGGATTTCAGCAACGCCCTCAACGAGACGGCCGACCCGCAGCAGCAGTTCTCGATCCGCTCGTCGATGGAACTCCCGCAAAACGTGACCCTTGATGCAGGACTGCGCTGGGTGGGCACCCTGCACAACAACAACGGACCGACGCCCGGCACGGTGCCAAGCTATTTTGAGCTCGATCTTCGGTTGAGCTGGCAGGTAACCACGCGGCTCGAGTTTTCCCTCATCGGACAAAATCTCTTGCACAATCATCACGCGGAATACGGGTATCCGAATCCGACCCGCACAGAAATCCAGCGCAGCGTATACGGAAAGGCCGCCTGGCGGTTTTGACCATGCGCGTGCTTACTTCTGCCCCGAGATGTTTGCTGCGCTTACAATGCGGGGCAATTTTAGTGGCAGTCATATTTTGCTTGAGCGCGCCAAGCTATGCTGCCGATGCGCCAAAGGTGGCCGAATACGACCTCAAGGCGGTATTTTTACTCAACTTTGCCCGATTCGTCGAATGGCCGGCGACGGCATTCGCCGACGAACGTTCGCCGCTCGTGATCGGCGTGCTCGGTGACGATCCGTTTGACGCCAAGCTCGACAACGCCGTACGGGGCGAAAAAGCACAGGGGCGTTCGATCATTGTCCAACGCTACCGCCGCGTCGAAGACATTACAACCTGCCACATTCTTTTCGTTTGCCGCTCCGAGTCAGAGCGCCTCAAAGAAATTTTTTCCCAACTAAAGAACCGAAAGATTCTCACCGTAGGTGAGACGCGCGCCTTTACCCTGCACGGCGGTATGATCTCCTTCGCGACGGAAACGAACAAGACCCGTTTGCGCATCGCCGTCGAAGCCGCCAACGCTGCGCAGCTGACCATCAGTTCGATGATGCTCCGCTCCGCAGAGATTGTCGCGTCGAGAAATAATTAGCCAATGCGCTTGTCGCTCAAAGACACCCCGATCCAGCGCAAGCTGATGCTGGTCATTTTCGCGACGAGCCTCGCGGCGGTGTTGCTGACGTTGACGACGTTATTCGCCTACCAATTTGTGGTTCTACGCCAAACCACGCTGCGACAACTCTCCACGCTCGGTGGTGTGGTCGCGAAGAACAGCACGGCCCCGCTCGCGTTCCAACATGCGGGCGACGCCGGCGAAATTCTCAGCGCGCTGCAATCCGAGCGCCACATCGAAGCCGCCGCACTTTACGATCAGGACGGAAAACTCTTTGTAACCTACCCCACGGACGCCACCGCTAAGGCATTTCCTGCGGTGCCGGGAGTCGACGGTTATCGCATTGAGACTGCGTATCTCGTTGGCTTCGAACCCGTGGTGAAGGATGCCAAGCGCCTTGGTACACTCTACCTGAAATTCGAAACGGGCACGATCATCTCGGCTTGGTTGTGGCTTTCGTTCGGCATCGCGACGGTGGTGATTGGAGTCGTCCTCGCCGTGACCTTCGTGCTTTCACGTGTGCTGCATCGTGAGGTGTCGCTACCCATCCTCGCGCTCGCGGACACCGCGCGCTCCGTATCCGAGCGTCGTGATTATTCGCTGCGGGCCATCAAGCACAGCGAGGACGAGGTCGGTCTGTTGACCGACGCGTTCAACGATATGCTGACACAAGTCCAAGAGCAAAATCGCGTGCGAGGGCGTCTCGCCGCCATCGTCGAGTCGAGCGACGACGCGATCATCAGCAGGTCGCTTGAGGGCATCATCACCACTTGGAACCCCGGTGCGGAAAAAATCTTCGGCTACACCGCGCAGGAAATCATTGGCCAGCCGGTGTTTTTGCTCGTGCCGCCTGAGCTTCACGAGGAGGAATCCGCCATCCTTGCGCGGCTCGCTGGTGGGGGAGGCGTGCAACTATCAGAGACCGTACGAATTCGTAAGGACGGCACCCACGTCCAAATCTCCGCCACGATGTCTCCACTCAAGGATGCCGACGGCCGCGTACTCGGTGACTCCCAAATTGCGCGCGATATCACCGAGCGAAAGATCGCGGAACAGAAAATCCGCAGCCTTAACGCCGAATTGGAGCAACGCGTGGTGGAGCGCACCCGGTCGCTCGAAGCCGCCAATCGGGAGCTGGAATCCTTTTCTTACTCGGTGTCACATGATCTGCGCGCACCGCTTCGTCACATCGACGGTTATGCGCAGATGCTGAGCGAGCATGTGGGCGACGCACTCGGGGAAAAGCCGCGGCGTTATTTGAGGACCATCGTAGACACCGTCGAGGAAATGGGCCTGCTGATCGACAATCTCCTTGAGTTTTCCCGGATGGGGCGTGCCGAATTGCAGCGGGGCACGGTGGCATTGGATGCTTTGATGGACGAGACGCTCGCCGGACTCGGAGACGGGATGAAGGGTCGCAATATCGTCTGGAAGCGCCATCCGCTGCCCACGGTGCAGGGAGACGCGGCACTCCTCAAGCAGGTATTGGTCAACCTGGCATCCAACGCCCTCAAATACTCTCGCGCGCGCGACCCCGCTATAATCGAAATCGGAAGCAACGCGGGAACGAACGGCGAGATCGTGGTCTATGTTCGCGACAACGGCGCCGGGTTCGACATGAAGTATGCGACCAAGCTGTTCGGCGTATTCCAGCGGCTCCACCGTGCCGACGAATTTGAGGGCACCGGTATCGGGCTCGCCAATGTCCGTCGCATCATCCAGCGCCACGGAGGCCGCGTGTGGGCCGACGCGAGCCCGGGCGTAGGTGCGACTTTTTATTTCACCCTGCCGCTCGCCGCGGCGAATTCTCCCTTATGAATCCACCGCCACGCATTCTCGTTGTTGAAGACAGCGCAAAAGACGCCGAAATCATCCTCAACGCGCTTCAGAAACACAATCTCGGCAACACAGCGGACTGGGTCCGCGATGGAGTCGAAGCGCTCGATTACCTGCATCGCCGCGAGAAATTCGCCGGTCGGGCCGACGAGCTTCCCCTGCTCGTGCTGCTCGATTTAAAAATGCCGAGGCTCGATGGGCTGGAGGTGCTGCGTCAGTTAAAAACTGATGCGCGGCTGCGGCGGGTTCCGATTGTAATGATGACCTCCTCGCGCGAGGAGACCGATCTCGTTCGTAGCTACGATCTCGGCGTGAACTCTTATGTCGTTAAGCCGGTTCAGTTCCACGCATTCGTCGAAGCCGTCTCTAAACTGAAGGTCTATTGGGTTCTCGTCAACGAAGCGCCGCCGGGCCTGGCTCCCAATGGCGGACCTCCAGCAACGGTCGACCCTCTCGCGATCAAGCCATGACACACAATTTCACCTTGGGCGACATCGCGGACGCACTGCCCCGCGTCCTCCTGCTTGAGGACAATCCGCGTGACATTGAGATGTTCCGCACACGACTCGACGAAGCGAATTTTGTCTGCGACCTGCATGTCGCGCGAGGGAGGGCGGAATTCGAGCGGTTGCTTACCACGCCACCGATATGGGACCTTATTGTGTCAGACTATAGTTTACCGCAATTCAGCGGCCTCGGGGCCTTGGAGTTGGTGAACGAGCGAGGGCTTGAGATCCCGTTCATTCTGGTGTCGGGAACCATCGGCGAGGAAACGGCGGTGTTGGCAATGAAGCAAGGTGCCACAGATTACCTGCTGAAAGATCGTCTGGCGCGGCTGGGGCCGGCGGTCAGGCAGGCATTGGAGCAAACCCGGTTGCGCCGCGACCGCAAACGCGCCGAGATGGAGCGCGAACGCTTCTTCATCCTCGCCCGCGATCTGCTCTGCGTCGTGGCCCCCGACGGTTACTTCAAGCGCGTGAATCCCGCCTTCTGCCAGACGCTCGGTTACACGGAGGCCGAAGCGAGCGCGATTCCGTTTATCGAATTAGTCCATCCCGACGATCGCCACGTGACGCTGGCGGAAGCCGCCCGCATCGAAGCGGGCGCGGCGACCCGCGAATTTGAAAACCGCTATCGCTGCAAGGACGGCAGCTACCGATGGATTTCATGGATCTCGGCCCCGTATCCCGAAGATCGCACGCACTACGCCACGGGGCGCGACATCACCGAGCGGAGGAGGGCGGTCGACGACCTCCGGGCCCGCGAGGAGGAATTTCGGGCCTTGGCGGACTCCATGCCCCAACTGGTATGGAAATGCCGGCCCGATGGCTGGAACGTTTATTTCAACCAGCGCTGGGTGGACTACACGGGGCTCTCCTTGGAGGAGAGCTACGGCCACGGTTGGAGCAAACCGATTCATCCCGACGATTGGGTCCGGGCCGAGGCCGCGTGGAAGAATACGGTCGAGCATGGCGCCGAATACAGCATGGAATGCCGTCTGCTCAATCGCGCGAGCGTGTATCACTGGTTCCTGATCCGGGCGGTGGCCCAGCGGAACGAAGTCGGCGCGGTCCTTTGGTGGTTTGGCACATGCACGGACATTGATGAGCAGAAGCGGGCCCGCGAGGCGCTCCAGTTGCTCAGTTCCGCAGTGGAGCAGTCCACGGAATCCATTCTTATCACCGACGCACATCTCGACCTGCCCGGCCCCAAAATCCTCTTCGTCAATCCCGCTTTCACGCAAATGACGGGCTACGCCGCCGCGGAGGCGATCGGTCGGACGCCGCGTATTCTGCAAGGTCCGCGCTCCGACCGGGCGGTGATGCAGCGCCTGCGGGAAGACCTGTCGCGCGACGAGGTGTTTGCCGGCCAAGCCGTCAACTACCGTAAGGACGGGACAGAGTTCGAGCTCGAGTGGCAGGTCGCGCCGATCCGGGGGGCGGACGGAAGTGTCACCCACTTTGTCGCCATCCAGCGCGACATCACCAAGCGGAAGCAGGATGAAGCCTTGCTCCGCCAGAGTGAGGCGGAGCAGCGGCAACTGGCGGAGCGGTTGGTCATGGCGCAGGCGGTCGGCAAGGTCGGCAGTTGGGAGACAGACTTGGTCACGATGGAGATCATCTGGTCGGCGGAGACCCACCGGATCTTTGAAACCCGCTCGGACACATTCCGACCCAACCGTGAGAAATTTCTTGCCATGGTTCATCCCGATGATCGCGCGGCGGTGGATTTGACCTTTAGTCTTCCTCTCTTGGCGGATGAGCCGGGGTTGATCGAGCACCGGGTGGTGTTGGCGGGCGGTGGGATCAAGTCAGTCGAGGAACGCTGGCGTGTCATTTACGATGTTCAAGGCGTGGCCGTCCGGGCTGTGGGCACCTGTCAGGACATCACCGAACGCCGGCAGGCGGATGAATCGCTCCGAACGAGCGAGGAGCGCTTCCGCCAAGTGGTCGAAAGCATTCGCGAAGTCTTCTGGATTATCGACGTGGAGCAAAACCGGATCAGCTACGTCAGTCCCAGCTACAATGAAATCTGGGGCCGGACCCCTGACAAACTTTACGAATACCGCCATCACTTCGTGGAAAATATATATCCCGAGGACCGGGCGGGCTATGAACGGGCAGTGCGGGAAAAGCAACTCGCTGGAAACTTCGACGAGACCTTCCGCATCGTACGGCCGGATGGCTCGCTACGCTGGATTCACAGCAAGGCCTTCCCCGTACGCAACGCGGCGGGCGCCGTTTATCGCATCGTCGGCATCGCGGAGGACATCACGGAGCGAAAAAATTTTGAGGATCAAGCCCTCCGCGCGCAACGGCTGGAGAGCATCGGCATGCTCGCCGCCGGCATCACGCACGATCTGAACAACATCCTCGCGCCGATCGGGATGGCGACGGCCATACTTCGCTCCCGCGCCACGCAGTCGAGCGATCTCCGCCTGCTCGACACGCTCGAAAAGTGCGCCGAGCGTGGCGCGGGCCTTATTCGCCAGATCGTCGGCTTCGCCCATGGGATCGGCGGTGAGCCGCGGCTCGTACAAGTGAAGCACCTGCTGCGCGACATCGGCAGCGTCATCACCGAGACGTTTCCCAAGTCCATCGTGCTCGAGGAAGCAGTTGCCAAGGATCTTTGGCCCGTTCTCGCGAACCCG
>JBBQEG010000300.1:0-6601 GCA_038320495.1 Opitutales bacterium
GCTGCACACGCCCACGCTCGATCGCCTCGCCGCGCAAGGCATGGTCTTCGACGGCGCGTATCACATGGGCTCGTTCAGCGGCGCGGTCTGCACGCCGTCGCGTCACATGATCATGACGGGGCGAACGCTCTGGCATTTGCCGATCGGGCCGGGCGCCGCCATCCACAGCCCGGCGAACATCGAGCAGCAAACCCTCCCGGCCGTCTTCAACCGCGCCGGCTACGACACGATGCGCACCTGCAAGATCGGCAATAGCTACGAGGCGGCGAACCGACTCTTCACGGTGCGCAAAGACGCCACCAAACGCGGCGGCACCGATGAGTCTGGGAGCCCATGGCATGGCCAGCAAGTGATGGATTACCTCCAGCAGCGCGAAACCGCTCAGGACCGCGATCCCTTCCTGATCTACTTTGGTTTCTCGCATCCGCACGACACCCGCGACGGTCGCCCCGAGCTGCTCGCGAAATACGGTGCGATCAATCACACCGACGAATCCATGCCTCCCCCGGCGCATCCTCGCCAACCCGCGCTGCCCGAGAATTACCTGCCGGCCCATCCGTTTCACCACGGACATCCCGGCCTGCGCGACGAAGTGAGCGTGAGCGGAGTCTGGGAGCGTCGCGACGAGCGCACGATCCGCAACGAACTCGGCCGCGAGTTCGCCTGCAGCGAAGCCATCGATATCGAGATTGCGCGCGTACTGAAAAAACTCGAAGCGATGGGCGAGCTCGAGAATACCTATATTGTCTATACCGCCGATCACGGCATGGCGATCGGCCGACACGGTTTGCAAGGAAAACAAAACCTCTACCAGCACACCTGGCGGGTTCCCTTCATCGCCAAAGGCCCGGGCATCAAGCCCGGCACCCGCGTCGAGGGTAACATTTACCTGCTCGATGTCCTCGCCACGCTGTGCGATCTCGCGGGCATCCCGGCGCCCGCGACCAACGAAGGCGTGAGTTTCGCGCCCGTTCTCCATGGGCGTCAGTCGACGGTTCGCGATGTGCTCTATGGTGTCTATAACGGTGGCACCAAACCGGGAATGCGCAGCGTGAAACAAGGTGACTGGAAACTCGTTAAGTTCGATGTCATCGGCGGAACCGTGCGCGAGACGCAGCTCTTCAACCTGCGCGAGAATCCCCATGAATTCCTCGACCAGCATCACGCAGCCGAGGTCGTGGCACTGACGGGAGCCAAACCGGCGGTTCACCAACGCAACCTCGCCGGCGATCCGCGTCACGCGGCCAAGCTCGCGGAAATGGAAGCCCTGCTGCTCTCCGAAATGCGCCGCCTGCACGATCCGTGGCGGCTCTGGAATCAACCCAACGACGGCCTGACGCCGCCGCCCGAGCCTGCTCCCGGCGCGGCGACGAAGAAGGGGAAGGGCTGAACGGAGAGGGCGGATCGCGGGGAGTGGGCAGCGAGCCGCAGTACTGAATAAAGGAGGCGCTGAATGCCTTGGCAATCTGTGCTCATCTGTGAAATCTGTGGCTCCAACTGCACTATCCAGGATCGCCGAACCGTCCCGGCGCTGCTCCGACCGGTCTCCCTTTTCGATCCACGCCAGCGGGAGGCCTCTGCCACTTTGAAACCACAATTTTGCACTCAATGAAGTCATTCCTGACCACTCTGTTACTCGCGTCCGTTTTGGCGCAGGCCGAGGCCGCTGCCACGCGCCCCAACATCATCATGGTGTTCATCGACGATATGGGTTGGGCCGATTTCTCGTGTTTCGGCAACCCCGACGCCAAAACACCCAACGTCGACCGGCTCGCCGCCGAGGGGATTCGTTATTCGCAGTTCTACGTCAACTCACCGATCTGTTCACCGTCGCGCACCGCGCTCACCACGGGACAATATCCCGCGCGCTGGCGCATCACATCGTTCCTCAATAACCGCGCCGACAACGAACGCCGCGGGATGGCGCAATGGCTCGACCCCAACGCCCCGACTCTCGCGCGCTTTCTAAAACAAAGCGGCTACTCCACCGGCCACTTCGGCAAATGGCACATGGGCGGACAACGCGACGTCGATGACGCGCCGTCAATCGCAAGCTATGGGTTCGACGCGTCGCTCACCAATTTTGAAGGCATGGGCGCCAAGTTGCTCCCCCTGACTCTCAAGCCGGGCGACACCCATCCCGGTCGGATCTGGGGGGACGCCGAGCGCCTCGGCCAACCCGTGACGTGGATGCAGCGCTCGGAAATCACCGCGGGTTTTGTCGATGCCGCGCTGCCCTTTATCGATCAGGCCACGCGGGACGGAAAACCCTTCTATATCAATCTGTGGCCCGACGATGTCCACAGTCCCTTCTGGCCGCCGGTCGGAAAATGGGCCGATGATAAACGCGGCCTTTATCTGTCCGTCCTCGAAGAAATGGATCGTCAACTCGGGCGCCTCTTCGACCACATCCGCGACACGCCCGCCCTGCGCAACAACACGCTCATTCTCGTCTGTTCCGATAACGGCCACGAACCCGGTGCGGGATCGGGCGGACCCTTTAAAGGCGCGAAAGCAACCCTGTTCGAAGGCGGCATCCGCTCGCCGCTCGTCGTCTGGGGACCGGGTCTGGTGGCGAAGGACAAGGCCGGCCATCACAACGAAACCTCGGTGTTTGCCGCCTTTGATTTGGTGCCCTCGCTGCTACAGATCGCCGGCGTGACGGCGCCGGCGAATGTCGCCTTCGATGGCGAAAAGCTCGCGGCCACACTGCTCGGTCGGAGTGCCGCGTCGCGTCAGGCCCCGCTTTACTGGCGGCGTCCACCAGACCGCAAGTTTTCGCCCTATGGTTTGCCGCCCCAACCCGACCTCGCGATGCGCGAAGGCGACTGGAAACTCCTTTGTGATTACGACGGTTCGAATCCGGAGCTCTATAATCTGGCGCAGGACCGCGGTGAGACGACCAATCTCGCCGCGCAGAATCCGGACGTCGTCCGACGCCTCACGGCGAGCGTGATAGCGTGGCACAAATCGATGCCGCCCGACAACGGTCCCGCGTTGGCCAACACGCCGCTCCAAAAAGGAGCCAGGAAGAAGGCGAAGTAACCAACGGTAATTTCAGTGACGTTCGGCCGATTTCAGGAAGGGCGCGTTGACCCTATGGTGCTGGAATAATATCCGGCCGCGATTTCTCAGGGCTCAGCGCGTGTCCCGCCGCGGCCTATACACAGGATTGCCACGTCCCATTCCGAGTTCGTGATGGGGGCGCCTGGGCATTTCATTTACTGATCTCCTAACCCGGGACTCTGCCCCTTCCATATGCAAGGATTGATAGCGTTTCGATCTCCAATCCGCGGATTTAACAGAAGGCCGCAGAGATCGCGGAGGAAAAACGCCGAAGGCAGAAAACTTGATTGGCCTGAGTGCCTGACTCTGAACTCTGCGCTCTTTGCGCCCTCCTGTAAAACTGTATTTGGATTGAGTTTTTGAAAGGTGCTATCAATCTTTTCGAAAGTTCGTGCATTCTCAGCTATCTGACACGACCTACGTGGCCAGACCGTATATGCGCACGAACTTATGCAAGGATTAATATTGTTCGCTCGGCGCAAAATTCCTCGCCTACCGCGTTGAACCCACGTTCCAGGACGCACTCTACTGTCTATTGCGGGTGGACCTCAACGCCATTCCCGAAGGCCACCGGCGCCGATTTATCGGCGACGGGGCGGCCACCCGGGGACGAAGGTTGATCAGGCAAGGATATACCCGGAAACTTCTCAAACGCGCTCGGCTCGCCACGAGATCGTAGGCGCTTTCACTCCATCAGGCGAGATCCACGGGGTCGCTTTCCAGCTGTAATCGCCCGAACCCGCATTTGGAGCCACAAGGATGACGCGCGCAGGCGGAGCGGACGATGCGTCGGGGTCGGCCGTTGGACGAGGAGTCGTGTTCGTCATGGTGGCCCCTCGGCCCAGACCGTCGTGTTCGGATTAAAGGCCTGCCACGCGAACCAATAGGCCGGTGTAAACGGCACCGGAGCGCCGTCCGCATCCGATATGGTGATACGCCGACTGGCACGATCGAAACGGACGCGCACCGGCGTCACTCCAATGGTGTCCTCAATGCTCACCCCGTCGGGCAAGCGGTCGTTTGGGTAGGCGCGCGCCACACCGTCAATCACAACCCCCGCCACCCATGCTTTCGCAGGCAGATCCTGCCGGTTGGATTTGACCGGAAACATCAAACGTGAGGTCCGCTCGTACTCTTCATAAGGCTCACGCCTATAGTCCCGATCGTGACCAGTATCGGTGGATAGAACGCGGCCGCCTGGAAACTCCGTCTTCCACGCCCGCCAAGTCATGTGCTGTGCCGGCAACAAGCGAAGCGGGCGACCAACCTGGGGGCCACTCACCGCCGTCATGGCGAGCTGGGACCAGAGACTCTCCGTTTGTCGGTCGTACATCAGAACATCGCTTTGATAGAGCAGTCCCGAAACACCAAACTCCAGCACCCGTCCGTCGATCGTTCGATCGAACACCATCGCCGAGCCACAGAGCGGACAATAGCTCACATTGATCGCGAGGTCGCCGATCCGGTCGTTGACGATCTCGTGCCACACCAGAATGCGGAGCGGGTAAGCCCGCGTCTCGCCCGCGTGGGTGAAGCTGACAATCAAATCGTCATCGGTAAGAAATTTCGCGCGGTCGACCGAAACGAATTTCGGCCGATCGATCGACGGAATGCCATCACGCGGCGGACCACCCGCAAGAATCTCGGCAACCGGGATCGTGGCGTTATCAAGTTTGAATCCTAGGTTCTTGGCCGCTTGCAGCGGTGTGAGCGTCAGCAGCGCCAGCATCGTGCCAACGAGGAATCCACCGAAGGCCAATCGGTTGAGGAACGTTCGCGGCCGGGTTGGACGCGAGCCGCGGGCGAGTCCGATTTTCGAAGTCATGGTGATAAGAGTCTGACGAAACACGATTATTCCGCCTAAACCGAATTCGGTTCTAACCCCGGAGAATCCGACTGGAGAGTTAAACACCAAAACTCATCTCAGCGGACCAACTTGCATCGCCGCGGTGCGATTTCCCGAAGAGTGACGCAGACATTCCTGCCTGTTTGAATCCGTCGTGAAGCTCAATCAGAAAGAGGCGCGCGAAGCGCGGAAACTGGCGTGGAGGCGCGACTGGAGAAATGCTTGCGGATTTTGCGCAAGGGCGACGTGGAGATCGCCGGTGACTCGAAGGCGGCGCCGTGGAAAGTGGCTACCGCAGTCGTACTCAAGGGGGAGCTCGCGTGCGGGAATGCGTGGCTCGGCCAGCGGTTGCGGATGGTCACGGAGTTTGGGGTAAGCCACTATGTCTCAGCGCTGAACGGGGGCAAGCGCCCCGCGGCGATAAAGATTTTCACCAGCTTGACCCCTAAGATAAAGTAGTGACCCCTTTTTCCCTGCTCCGCCCAAAGGCCAATTTCCCTGCCGCCGATCTGACGCACGACCTTGGGGGATCCGGCTTTTCACCAGGCTCTAATATCAAGCCTGCCTCCGGGCTTCGTCCCGTCTGCGCCCCAGGCACGGAAGACCCTATCCTCAGTGCGATGCAAAGCCAGCTCGCTCGATATATAGACTCCGTCACGACACGTGAGATCCACCAATCGAACCGCCCCCGTCAACAAAGTCACGTATTACGTGACGCTTTCCGGCCGCGAACTTCCGCACTAAAGTCACGCAATAAGTGACATTCTCGCCCCGAGATGGAACCGCTGGAACCTCACCCGATGTCCCGTAATAGGTGCTTCGCCACGGACAGCAGGAATGGTCTAATTATGATATGAGGTTGTTAGTTCAGGCGGGTGCAAAAGCCGCTACCTGATCCGAATAAATCCGATCGACTTACAGACCGCGCTGGCCGCCATCACCCGCAGGACGTGAGATCACACGCTGGCAGCATCTGCTGGCCGCGGTGAATGACACCTCGAACTCGGATATGTTGTAAGTTTCAGACCCATTCTGATGCCCTGCGCACATCATTTCGGCCACCCATTTACGAGACACAACACGAGGGAGCCTTGTCGGCATGTCTGGATCGGGAAAGTGCGTGCAGTTGTAGCTGCGGCGCTGGCTCCGCCGGTTGAGCTGCCGAAACCAGACTCGTTGTACACCTTGCCAGTAGGCTGCCAGCCGGGTGGCGTTGCCGATCACTCCATAATAGTTGTAGTGACCCAGCAGTCGCGCCCGCAGTGCGGCGGCAACCGTCCGCTAGCGATCATGACGATGCCGTTGCAGCCATTCCTTCAAGTCGGACAACGCCCAGGCCAATTTCTTGCCCGTCGTCGGTCGGCGCAAGGAACACGATTTCCGAGCCCCAGCTCCCCGCGGTAAGGCAGATCCAAGCCATCAAGCTTTTTTAACCGCGGATAACGCCGATCATTCACTCCACCCAAAAGCCTCATCTGCACGTAGACCGACGACAACCTCGGGCATCCGCTTCATCCGCGCGATCAGCGGTGGATCGATTTCCGAGCGCCGTCGCCGGACTGGCATCGACGGTGTCCCCATTGCCAGCAGTTTACCTTGATCGTAATCGGCAAACTATCGCGCGCTCCCCCCATCAGCGGGTCGTTGATATTATAATATACTCGTCTTAATTACTGGTCGCGGATTGGC
>JBBQEG010000301.1:0-6595 GCA_038320495.1 Opitutales bacterium
GCGCTCGTGGCGGGTTTGAACGAGCAGCAGGTGTATGTGATCGAGCAAGGGAAAGCGCAGCCCCGGAAAGTTCAGATCGGGCTGCGCCTCGCGCGTGAGGTTCAGATTGTGTCGGGCTTGGAGCCGAATGCCGTGGTCATCACCTCGGGACAGTTGCAGCTGCGCCCGGGAGTATCCGTCGAGCCCACCGCCGCGCCCGGATCAACGGACGCCGCACCGGCTCCCTCTGCGGGCGGGAAAACGGCTCCCGGTCTCCGCGCTGCCGCCGCAAAGGGAGCGACTGCCACTGTCGCACCATGAGTTTATCTTCGGTCAGCATTCGTCGTCCGGTTCTCGCCATCGTGATGTCGGTGGTGTTGGTGGTGTTTGGGATTGTTGGATACACGTTCCTGGGCGTGCGCGAGTTCCCCGCGGTCGATCCCGCGATCGTCTCGGTGAGCACCTCGTATCCCGGCGCCAATGCGCGCGTGATTGAAACGCAAATCACGACGCCCCTCGAGGAGGATATCAACGCGGTCGCCGGTATCCGGAATCTCACGTCAGTCAGCCGTGACGGTGGCAGCTCCATTACGGTGGAGTTCCTCCCCGGGATCGATTTGGAAACGGCGGCCAATGATGTGCGCGACAAGGTCGCGGGTGCCCTCGGGGAGTTGCCGCCCGACGCCGAACCGCCCCGGGTTTCCAAGGCTGATGCCGACAGTTCTCCGATCACGTTCCTTGGGGTGCGCAGTAGCCTGCGCAATCTGCTCGAGTTGACTTCGCTGGCGGACAACATCTTTCGGGCGCGTCTGCAGACGATCCCGGGAGTGAGTGAAGTCGATATCTGGGGAGAGAAAGAGTATGCGATGCGCCTGCTGCTCGATCCGGCGCGATTGGCGGCCTACAACCTGACGCCGGTCGATGTGCGGCTGGCTTTGCAGCGGGGAAACATCGAGCTCCCATCCGGTCGGATCGAGGGTGACCTGGTCGAGCTGACGGTTCGCACGCTGAGCCGGCTCTCGACCCCGGAGGAGTTTGAGAATCTTATTATCAAGCAGGTGGACGGCACGCTGATCCGGTTTCGCGACATTGGTCGGGCGGAGTTGGGGGCGTTGAACGAGCGGACGATTTTGAAACGCGACGGCGTGCCCATGGTCGGCGTCGTGTTGCGGCCGCAGCCCGGCGCGAATCACATCGAGATCATGGATGAGTTTCGGAAGCGGGTGGAGCGCATCAAGCCGGAGTTGCCGGCCGATGTGACCGTGAACTACGGCTTCGACACGACCCTCTTCATTCGCGCGTCGATCAGCGAAGTGAAAGAGACGATCCTCATCGCGACGGGTCTCGTGATCGCGATCATCTTTCTTTTCCTGCGCGAGTGGCGGTCGACCTTCATTCCGATCATCGTCATTCCCATCGCGCTCATTTCATCATTCTTCGTGATGTACCTGGCGGGGTTTTCGGTGAACGTGCTCACATTGTTGGCCCTCGTGCTGGCGATTGGTTTGGTGGTCGATGATGCGATCGTCGTGCTCGAAAACATCTATTCGAAAATCGAGCAGGGGATGAATCCGATCGAGGCGGGTTTGAAGGGGACGCGGGAGATTTTCTTTGCGGTGATTGCGACCACGGTCGCGTTGGCGGCGGTGTTCATGCCGCTGCTGTTTTTGACCGGGTTGTCGGGGCAGCTTTTCAAGGAATTTGGCGTGGTGCTCTCCGGCGCTGTGATCGTTTCATCATTCGTCGCGCTGACGCTGACTCCGATGATAACCACCCGCTTGTTGCGTCACGGGAGCCACAGCGGATGGTTCTATCGCCGCACCGAGCCACTCTATCAAAAACTGACGTCGGGTTACCGGAGAGTTTTGCAGCTGTTTCTCGCGGCTCGCTGGCTGGCGATTGTGGTGTTACTTGGCGCCGGTAGTGTTTCGTGGTGGCTCTTCACGACGCTCCCCAGGGAACTGGCGCCGATGGAGGACCGCAGCAGTGTGCGGATCAGTGCTTCGGCGCCGGAAGGGACCACGTTCGAAAGCATGCTGGCATTCATGGACGAGATCGACGCGGTGTTGCGACGGGAAGTGCCCGAGGTCGCGGAAACAACCACCGTGACTTCGCCCGGTTTCGGCACGTCTGCGGTTAATTCCGGATTCGCGCGCATTTCGCTCGTTCCTCCGTCGGAACGAACCCGCACCCAGCAAGAGATAGCGGCCTCACTCCGGCAGGTGTTTTCCCGGATTCCGGGCGCGCGAATCTCGATTCAACAAGAGCCAACCATCGGCGATCGTCGCTCGGGCGCGCCGGTTCAATTTGTTCTCCAGGCGCCGACGCTGGAAGACCTCGAGCGCGTGCTTCCCGAGTTTCTCCGGCGCGCTTCGGCGGATCCAACCTTCACTTTCGTCGATACTAATCTCCGGTTCAACAAGCCCGAACTCCGGGTTGAAATTGACCGTGACCGGGCCCAATCGCTCGGGGTGTCAGTCCGCGATATTGCCGAGACACTTCAATTCACGCTGAGCGACCAGCGCTATGGTTACTTCATTCTCAACAATGAGCAGTTTCAGGTGATCGGTCAGCTCGAACGTTCGGACCGTAACCAGCCGTCGAACATTCGCGGCATTCACGTGCGCTCGGCGGCGGGCGAGATGGTGCCGCTTGACACCCTGATTACGCTGACGGAATCCACCACGCCGCCCGCCTTGTATCGCTTTAACCGGTACGCGGCCGCGACGGTGTCGGCTGAGGTGGTCGCCGGGCGGACCATTGGTGATGGCATCGAGGCCATGCGCGCAATTGCACGGGAGGTGCTCGACGACCGGTTCACCACTGAACTTGCCGGGCAATCGCGGGACTTTGTCGATAGCTCCTCGAGCCTGTTGTTTCTTTTCGTTTTCGCCCTCGGGTTGATCTATCTTGTGCTTGCGGCGCAGTTCGAGAGTTTTCGGGATCCTTTTATCATCATGCTCGCGGTGCCGCTGGCGCTTACAGGCGCACTTGTGGCGTTATGGATGGGTGGATACACCGTCAATATTTTCAGCCAGATTGGACTGGTGATGCTGATCGGCTTGGTGACGAAAAACGGCATCCTGATTGTCGAATTCGCGAATCAAAGGAAGCTCACTGGCCTCTCGGTCCGCGAGGCAATCGAGGATGCGGCGGTCGCGCGGTTCCGACCGATTCTGATGACCAGTTTCTCGACGATCCTCGGCATTCTGCCGATCGCGCTCGCGTTCGGGGCCGGTGCGCAAAGCCGCGTGCCGATGGGCGTCGCCGTGGTGGGCGGCATGATCAGCGGCACACTGCTGACTCTTTTTGTGGTGCCGGCGATCTATAGCTTTGTCAGTCGTGAGGTGAGCGCGGAGGAGGCCAAACGGCTGCGTGGAGACGAGGTGACGCGTGAGGAAATGGAATTGGTGGAAGCGGGCCGCTGAACGCGTTCACAGCCATTCGGTTCCTCGCCCGCGGCGGGCGCGCTCACATGATAGGGAATGCCGCGTTCCTGCAGGAAGTCGAAGACGTTTGGTCCGCGATTCATTCCGCCGGGTTAGAGAGGGCTTTTCTTTTCCATGAAATCGAACAGCGAGATATGGCGGAACGGAATGTTGGAGAGATCGAAGTAACCTTTGAACTTCACGACCGACGCTAATGACGCGAAACCATTGGACCCGAAACCAGACGTGACCCTCATGGGGTGAAACCCTACTTCGCAGGTCGCTTTACGCCCTATTACGGACAGAAGCAGAACTGTTTAAAGTGATGAAGTCGACCCCATACGATGCATCCAACCTACTTATACGCCCCATCCAGCCGATGAAGAAGAAGCCGGATTTCAAGATTCAGAACATCACGCATCCCCTCAACACCACTTGCGGATTACAGCGAACCCCTCCTTCGCGAACTCGGGGCGCACTTCCGGGAGAATCGCACGCAATTGCGGGAAGTATGGGCGCGGCGCAGCACCGATGCGCAATTGCTGACGGCGATGACCAAGGAGGAAATTTTCTCGGAAGCGACATCCGTCTACGTACATCTGGCAAAGAACCGAAGGCCTGAGTCATGCCGGTTCCGATTCTAAAACAGGGCGGATACTTGAGCGCGAGCATTCAGTCGGTGCTCTCGGATTCGGATTTGGTGGAACTGCGGGACGACCTCGGTGCGCGCGTGGGGGCCTATCGGGCGGGCGGCGTGATCATCGACGTGACCGTGCTCGATGTCATCGATTCCTTTGCGACGCGCACGCTCCGCACGATCGCGCATATGTTGAAGCTTCGCGGCGCGGAGACGGTGATCGTAGGCATTCAGCCGGACGTGGCGTTTGCCATGGTTCAACTTGGACCGACCCTCGAAGGGATCGGCACCGCGTTGGACCTTGAAGACGGGCTAGCCCACCTCGACTCCAGGACCAAACGCCATGCTATCGATGGAAACTGAGATGCTGACGGTGATCGATGCGGCCGTCGATATCGTGACGGCGAGGCAGCGAGGGCGCGAGCTGGCGTTGGAGCTCGGCTTCAACGGCGCGGATGTGACCTTGATCGCCGCCGTGATCTCCGAGGTTGCGCGCAATATTGTCGAACACGCGCAGAAAGGCGAGATCCTCATGTCCGCCGTGAACAGTGCTCGGGAGGGAGGCCGGAGCGGAATCGAAATTATTGCGCGCGACGAAGGACCGGGAATCCGGGACGTGGCGCAGGCGATGCAATACGGCTATTCCACGCGCAAAGGACTGGGAGTTGGACTGCCCGGAGCGAAGTGGCTGATGGACGAATTCAACATTGCCTCGGAAGTGGGTCGGGGCACGACCATCACGATGAAAAAGTGGAGACGCTGACGTGCCTGCTCGTATCCAGAGTCTCCCTACTGCTCCGCGGCGAAACGTGCGCGCGATGAATGGCACTGACGCGCATCGACCGCCGGCGATCGAGTGGTGCGTGGCATCACGGGCGGCCCCGGAGGAGGCCGAATCGGGCGACCTGCATCTGGTTTCCCAGTGGGAAGGCGGCGCGCTTCTGGCGGTGATCGATGGGCTGGGGCACGGGTCGCAGGCGAGGGTCGCGACGCGGCAGGCGGCGGAGGTGCTGAGATTTTCGACAACGGTTGCGCGTTTCAGGTGTCGAAGGCGGACGATGGCTCCGGCCGACAGCCCCTTGGGCTGCTCGGCATGCAGGAACGCGTGCGACTCGTGGATGGCCAGTTCGCGATCGAGTCCGTTCCAAAGCGAGGAACCACTGTCCGTATCCAGATTTCCATTTCACCGGTGGCGGTGGAAAACGGCCAGCCCCGGCGAGGCGGCGCATTCAGCGTCAAACTAACAACTAGGACCAGGATTTCTCATGAATAAAATCAAAGTGCTACTCGCAGACGATCACACGGTCGTGCGGCAGGGACTGCGTTCGCTCTTGGCAGCCGAACTGGATATGGAAGTGGTCGGCGAGGCGGAAAACGGCCGTCAAGCGGTCCAGATGGCCAAGACCCTTTGTCCGGATGTGGTCGTGATGGACATTGCAATGCCTCAACTCAACGGGCTCGAAGCCACCCGGCAGATCATCAAGGAGGGAATCCCCTCGAAGGTGCTGGTGCTGTCGTCGTATAGTGATGACGAATACGTGCGTCAACTGACCGAGGCCGGCGCGGCCGGTTATTTGATTAAGCAGACTGCCGCCAATGATCTGATCAAAGCGATCCGCGAGGCTTATCGTGGCAACGCGTTTTTTAGTCCCTCGATTTCGAAACGGCTGCTCGATTATTATCGGGAGGCCTATCTCAAAGGTAAACCGATCCACCGGCACAGTGCGCAGCTCACGTCGCGCGAACTCGAGGTGTTGCAGCTGGTGGCGGAAGGAAAGGTAAACAAGCAGATCGCGGCAGACCTGTGCATCAGTATCAAGACAGTCGAGAAGCATCGGCAGCAGTTGATGAACAAGCTGAACATCCATGACGTTGCCGGGCTGACGCGCTATGCGATTTCCCGGGGCATCATCGAGAGTACCCCGATGCTGACGGGCGCACAGTGAGAAGGACGGAGCGTGTCGGGGAACGTGGCGTGCGGGTTGCGAAGAACACGGGTGGCGGGTGAGCGTGATCAACCGGTAGGTGCGCGAATTCCCGCCGGGCTTCCCTGGGCGTATTTGGGCGAAATCGGAGGAACGAGGGGATGGATGGCGTTCGGGACTGTGAGTCACCGTAGCCTCAGATAACGTCATCGGCGGTTGGGTCGGTGGCAGCGGTGGCGTCGCCGCGTGCTTGGTGGTATCAAGTTTTGAATGACGGGAGCGTAAGGAAGTGACGCGGGCTGGCGCCGGAGCGCATCCGGGTGCTAAGCTGCTGAAATGTTGTCCGTGATCTTCCAACTCGTCGGTGGCATTGGTCTGTTCCTGCTGGCGATGGTCTTGCTGACGGACGGCCTCAAGGCGTTTGCCGGCGATGCACTGCGGCGGGCTTTGGTGCAGTTCACGGGTACGCCCTTCAAGGCCTTTGCCTCCGGCGCGGTGGTCACCGCGATGGTGCAGTCGTCGAGTGCGACGACGGTGACGGTGATTGGGTTTGTGAGCGCCGGATTGCTGACCTTCCCGCAGGCGGTCGGCGTAGTGTTTGGAGCCAGCTTGGGGACGACGGGAAC
>JBBQEG010000302.1:0-6579 GCA_038320495.1 Opitutales bacterium
AGGAACGAAGGAGCGAGATCATGGGGAAAACGAAGAGGGAGGAAGGGAAACGAAGGACAGTCGCGACGGCAGTTACGCCGGCAGGGTGCGACGTCGATGACGGCGATTCAGGAGGACGGTCGATTCGGTTATAATCAGAAGTTGAACTGGTCGATGTTATCTTTGTTGAACGAGAAGGGCTTTCCGAGGAGGATATTGTCGCCCTTAATTTCGAACGTGCCAAGGGAGCCGGCTTTGATGCTCGTTGCCCCTTTTTTCAACTCGTTTTTCGCGAGCGCGACGCCGGCGTAGATCGTGAGATAGCCGAGGTCTTCCGTCTTCCAGAGGATGACGGTGTCGGTGACGCCGTCATGGACATAGCGGCGGTTTTCGCTCGGCAGGCCGAGTCCCATGACCTTCACCTGGCCGGTCTTGCCGGCCTGCTTCACGGCTTCGGCGGCGCCGGGGACTCCGGGTGAACAGATCGACATGATGAGCTTGAGATTGGAATTTGCGCTCATCATCGCGGTCGCTTCCGATTGCGCCTTGTCCTTGAGGTCGTCGCACGGGCGGACGGCAACGAGCTTCATCTTCGGATACTTTTCCTTGAGGCGGGCTTCGATGTGCTTCTGCCATTCGCGTTGATTCGCGGCGGTGAGCGAGGCGGTGATCATGGCAAACTCGCCCTCGTTGTTCAGCAGGCGCGCGGCTTCGTCCATCAGCGCGTGACCGATGCCTTCCGGCGTGGCTTGATTGACGAAAAACGAGCGGGCATCCGGCATCGCGTCGGCATCATACGTGATCACCTTAATGCCCTGGCGCTGCGCCTTGCGGAGTGCCGTGGAAATGCCTTCGCGGTTCTCTGCGGCTACGGCAATCACGTCGACGCCGAGGGTGATCCAGTTCTCGACGATTTCGTTTTGTTTGGCGGCATTGCTATCGGTCGGGCCGTCGAAAAGCAGTTGCACCCCGAGTTCCTTCGCGGCTTTTTCCGCGCCGGCTTTGCAGGAGATGAAGTAGGCGTTGCCTTTCGATTTCGGCAGGAAGGCGACGATCAGGTCCGAGTTTGCGGCGGCGTGGGTACTCGCCACGGTGCCAAGCAGCAGGCCGGCAACGAGACCGAGGCAGAGGAGGGATTTCATGCAGTGGATTTGGGTTTAAGTTCGGGGGTGGCCGTCGCGGAGTGGCGACCGCGCCAACGACTCCATAGTCGCGGCAAAACGCTTCCGGTCAACGCGAGGAGCAACAATGCGCCCGTGAGCAGTCCGGCCATTTCCTCGGCGGCATTCATCCGCATCACGACAGGCAGGGTGGCGAGGCCGTTTTTCAAAACCGCGATCGCGGCGACGCCGAGCAGGGTGCCGAAGACGCTGCCCGTGCCACCGAAGATACTCGTGCCACCCAGAACCACCGCGGTGATGGCAAAGAGCTCGTAGCCGAGTCCGGCATCGGCTTTCGCCTGGCCCAGGCGGGCGGTATAAATAATGGCGGCAATCGCCGCGACCACGCCTGCAATGACATACACCAGTGCGACGCGACGTTCGACCGGCAAGCCGGCGTAGCGCGCCCCTTCCGGCGAGAATCCGATCGCCCGGAACGAGCGCCCGTAGGTGGTGCGATGCACGAGCAACCCGATGGCGATGGCCACCACGACGAAGATCCATGCCTGCGTCGGCACCCCCAGCCAGCGCTCCTGGCCGATGAAGAGGAAACTCGCGGGGAAATCCGTGTACGTGATCGCACCCCGCGTGATCGCCTCGGCGAGTCCGCGGAAGAGCGAATAGGTGCCAAGCGTAACGATCAGCGGCGGCAAACGCAGCTTGGTGATCAATGTGCCATTAAGCGCTCCGGCGAGTCCCCCGATCACCAGCGTGAACGCGATCGCCACCGGAATCGGCAGGCCCGCGTCGTGCCAGAATTTGCCAAACAGGATCGCGCACAGGCCGAGCAGCGAGGCGACGGAAAGATCGATCCCCGCCGTGATAATCACGGGCGTCAACGCGAGGGCGAGCAGGCCAATCTCGCAGGAGTGACGTAGAATATCGAACTGCCGGTCGATCGTGCCGAAGCCGACGACGATTCCGCGGCGGTTCGTCGAGGTGCCGGCGTAATAGAAGAAAATCCATTCCGCGATCAGTACCAACAGGAGCAGGGTTTCATGCCGGAGCAGGAGCGCTTTCCAGTCCCGTTTCCGACGGTTCGGATTCGTGGCACTCGAGCTCATTTTCCCGCTCCTTCCCGCCGGCTGCGGACGCCATCGGCCACGACCGCCAGTAGGATGATGCCGCCTTGTATCGCCTTTTCCCAATACGCCTCGATTCGCAAATGGATCAGCGCGGGCGCAATGCAGGCGAGCAGTAACAGTCCCGCGAATACGCCCCAGAGCGTGCCGCGTCCGCCGGAGATGGCGACCCCGCCGACGACCACGGCCGCGATCACTTTCAGTTCCAGTCCGCTGCCGGACAGCGGCTGCACCTGCGGCGATTGCACCAGATTCATCATCGCGGCGAGGCCCGTCAGTGCGCCCATGAAAACAAACACGAGAAACGTGTAGAGTTGCGGGCGGATGCCCGCAAGGCGGGCCGCTTCCGCGTCACTGCCCACCGCATAGACCAGGCGTCCCGCCGCAACGTGGCGCATGCCCCATCCGAGCAGCACGAGGATCACCAAGGCCGCGATTACGAGCGTCCATTGGCCGCCACTCTGGCTGAGTCCAAACCATTGCAGGCCATCCGGCAGGTTCACGAATTCACCCTGGCGAACCAAGTTCAACCCTTGTCGCAACGTGACGAGGGTCGCGAGCGTGACCACGATCGAGGGCAGGCCAAGTCCGGCGATCAAGATCCCATTCAGCGCACCGAGCACGCCGCCGATCGACACCGAAGCGAGCAGGACCAGCCCGAGGGGCCATCCTTTGGCTGCGAGCAGACCGGCGCACACGCCGATCACGGAAAACTGGGAGCCGACGGAAATGTCGATCTGCCGTGAGATGATGACGAGAGCCATGCCGCAGGCGACGATCAGAGTCGGAGCTTCGCGCGTCACCAGCGAGAGCAGCGGCTGCGGTTGATAAAACGCCGGGGCGAACACGGCCAGCCCGAGGAGGACGAGAGCCAGCGCGCCGGCGACCGAGAGTTCGCGGAAATAACGGGCCATGTTAATTTTGACCGAGAGCCGCGGCCATCACAGTGTGGGCGTGGGTGTTGGCCGGAAGGATGTCGACCACCGTGCCTCCGCGCATGACGCCGATGCGATCGCTCATGCCGAGGACCTCGGGGAGATCGCTGGAGATCAGCAACACTGCCAGACCTTCGTGCGCGAGACGGCGAATGATTTTGTGGATTTCGCTTTTCGCGCCGACATCGACGCCTTGCGTCGGCTCATCGAGAATCAGAAGGCGTGGCTTCGTCGCGAGCCAGCGCGCGAGCGAAACCTTTTGTTGGTTACCGCCGGACAGGCTGCCGCCGGGCGCGTCCGGACCGAAGCATTTGACGGCCAGGTCGCGGATATAATCCAGTGCGAGAGCGCGCTCCGCGTCGGGCCGCAGCCACGCGCCGCGGAAGATGCGGCGATGAATCGCCATCGTCATGTTGTGCGCGATCGGCAGCTCCAGGACGACGCCATGCTTCCGGCGATCTTCGGGGACGTACGCGATGCCCCGCGCGACCGCATCCTGCGGGTTACGCGGCCGGATCGGTTCGCCGTTGAGGCGGATCTCGCCAGTATCCGCCGGCGTGATACCGAAGAGGACCCGGGCGAGTTCGGTGCGACCGGCGCCGACCAGACCGGCGAGTCCAAAGACCTCGCCCGCGCGCACGTCGAACGTGACGCCTTGAACGCCGGACGCATTGCAACCGACGTCACGCAGCGAGAGGACGACCTCGCGGGGAGCGGATTCGCTCGGCGGGTAAATCTGGGTCATTTCCCGACCGACCATCATGCGGATCAGGCCGGCCTCATTGATGTCGCCGACCGGGCTGGTGCCGACGGTCTGGCCATCGCGCAGCACGGTGACGCGATCGGCGAGGGCGAAGATTTCCTCGAGACGATGCGAAATGTAGATGATGCCGACCCCGCTGGTGCGGAGTTCGCGCACCACGCCGAACAGGAGGTGTTGCTCCTTCTGGGTGAGCGAGGCCGTGGGTTCGTCCATGATGACGACGCGTGCACCGGCGCCGAGGGCACACGCGATTTCCACGAGTTGCTGCTCCGGCATCGAGAGCGTGCGGACCTCGGCATCGGGCGAGATCACCGCGCCGATGCGGGCGAGGAGCGTGCGGGCGCGTTCCTCGCGAGCGCGCCAATCGATCCGACGCACAGCCGAAGCGCCTTCGAGGCGGAGGCCGATATTTTCCGCGACCGTGAGATCAGGAAAGAGCGCGGGTTGTTGATAAATGCACGCAATGCCCAAGCTGCGCGCGCTTGACGGCGAGAGACTCGAAACGGTTTCGCCGCCAATGCGGATGGTGCCGTCGTCCGGTTGATGGGCGCCCGTGACAATTTTGATGAGCGTGCTTTTTCCGGCGCCGTTCTCGCCAAGGAGGGCGTGCACCTCGCCGGCGTGCAGCTCGAAGTCGACGCCACGCAACGCGCGGGCCCCACCAAAGGACTTGGTGAGTTGTCGAAGTTCAAGCAGCGGGGTGGATTTCAAGTCGGGAGTTTGAACAAGAGCTGACAAAGGACGAAGCGGGGAGGGCCGGGGGCGCAGCCGAAGTTGAAGGTGTTTCTCCAACCGCCGACGGCGGTACGGCGTGGGGATGTCTGGTTTAGATGAAGTGTTGAGCTGCTGCGCGCCAGCGGAAACCAATGGCGAGTGACTGTCAGATGATTTATCGCGCCACCACGCCGATAAGGCCGTAACGGGGGTTTGCAATTCTGTCTCGGCCGTCACTCCATCGCGTCTCTCCCATGGCCACCACGCCCTATACGTTTGCCCAAGACACTTACGCCGCTTGTGGCGTTGATACGGAAGCTGCGCTGCGGCGACTCGCGACCATTCCGATTTCATTGCATTGCTGGCAAGGCGATGATGTCGGCGGCTTCGAGCAGGTTGGCGATCTTTCCGGCAGCGGCCTTGCGGCCACGGGCAATTATCCCGGCAAAGCGCGCTCGCTCAGCGAACTCCGGCAAGATCTGGAGCAGGCCTACAAACTGATCCCGGGGCGTCACCGGCTGAACCTGCATGCCAGTTACGGCGATTTCGGCGGTCGCAAGGTGGAGCGCAACGCCATCGGGATTGGAGAGTTTCAGAGCTGGATTGATTGGGCGGAAGCGCAGGGACTCGGCTTGGACTTCAACCCGACCTACTTCGCGCATCCCAAGGCCGCGAGTGGCTTCACGCTCGCGCATGCGGATGCGGGTATCCGCCAGTACTGGGTCGAGCATGGCATCGCGTGTCGGCGGATCGCGGCGGAAATGGGGCGGCAGCTCGGCACCCCGACCGTAACCAATTTCTGGATTCCCGATGGCTACAAGGATTTGCCCATCGATCGCAAAGCGCCGCGCGAACGGCTGGCGGCGTCGCTCGATGCCATCTTCACGGAACGACTCGAGGCCCGGCACACCGTGGATGCCGTGGAGTGCAAATTATTCGGACTAGGGTCGGAGTCGTATGTGGTCGGATCGCACGAGTTCTACCTCGGTTATGCCATCAAGAATCAAAAGTTGATCTGCCTGGATGCGGGACATTTCCACCCGACGGAAACCGTGAGCGACAAGATCAGTTCGGTGCTGCAGTACGTACCCGAGTTGTTGTTACACGTCAGCCGCGGCGTGCGTTGGGATAGTGATCACGTGGTGCTGCTGGATGATCATTTGCGGGCGATCATGGAAGAGCTGGTACGCGGGGATTTTCTGGGGCGCACCCACATCGGTTTGGATTACTTTGATGCGAGCATCAACCGGATTGCGGCGTGGGCGATTGGTACGCGGAACGCGATCAAGGCCTTGCTGCTCGCGCTCCTCGAACCCACCGCGCAGTTGCGGGCGATGGAAGACGCGGGCGACCTCACGGGCCGTCTCGCGCTGCTGGAAGAGGTGAAGAGCTTGCCGCTCGGAGCGGTGTGGGATGAGCACTGCCGACGCGGCGGAGTGCCGGTGGGCATGGCCTGGCTCGAAGAAGTTCGCGCTTACGAGAAGAGCGTCCTCGCGGGACGCGGGTAGCGGCGCGGGTCGTCCGCGCTCGAAGGCCGGTGCTTGGAAGACTGTCAGCGGCCTTCGTCCGCCTCGTAGCGGCGGAGTGCCGCTAGATCCGGATCGGTGGCTGCCATTTTGGCGAAGCTCGGTTCGAGCTCGATGGCACGGTCGACCCGATAACGCGCGGCGGTCAGGTCGCCGCGCTGGCACGCGTAGCAGCCGAGATTGAACTGAATCGTCGGCTCTTGCGGGTGCTGGATCTCGGCGTTGAGGAGAATGCGTTCGGCCTCGCTGATCGAGTCGGATCGACGCGTGGCATAGGCCCACGTCACCCAAGCCGCAGCTTCCTCCGGAGATTGTGCGACCACGAGGCGCGCGAGATCTCGCAGCATCGTCCAGTTTTCCTGCTCCTGCAAAATCGCCAGCCGAAGGGAGAGCACCTCGATTTCGTCGCGGTCGGGCGCG
>JBBQEG010000303.1:0-6559 GCA_038320495.1 Opitutales bacterium
GCCGGACGATCATTGTGAAACCCACTGCTGTAACGATCCTCCACCGAGTCAGTCACCGTCGCCACATCACCCAGGCGCACCGGTGCACCGTCACGATAGCGAATCACCAGCGATTGGTACTCGTCGGCTTTCCGCAACTGATCACTGATCTGTACCTGCCATTGCCGCTCATCCTGCTCGATGATTCCGCGGGGACGGAGTGAGTTCGTCGCCGACACGGCCCGCCGCACTTCATCCAATGCGATCCCGTAATGCGCCAGCGCATGCGGGTTCAGCTGGATCCGCACCGCCGGAAGCGAACTGCCGCCCACCGACACTTCGCCGACGCCAGAAACCTGGGAGAGTTTCTGCGCGAGAATGGTTGAACCAATATCGTAAAGTGCTCCCGGAGATAAATTCGGCGAACTCAACGCCAGCGCCATAATCGGAGCCTGCGAGGGATTCACTTTCCGGAAGGTCGGATTCCCCGGCATTCCCGCCGGGAGTTGTCCGCGCGACGCGTTGATCGCCGCCTGCACGTCGCGCGCCGCGGCATCGATGTCGCGGTCCAGGGCAAACTCCAAGATGATGCTACCCGCGCCCTGCCGGCTGTCCGACGAGATCCCGGTTACGCCCGCAATGCTTCCCAGCGCGCGCTCGAGCGGAGTCACCACACTCGATGCCATGATTTCAGGACTCGCACCCGGCAGCGACGCACTGACCCGGATCGTCGGGAAATCCACCTGAGGCAGCGGCGCCACTGGCAACAGCCCGTAGGCCAGCGCCCCGACGAGCACCATCGCCACCGCGATGAGGCTGCTCGCCACCGGCCGACGCACAAAGGGACGCGATAGATTCATCGCGGTAGAGCCTCCACCGTTTTTCCACCGACCACCGGAACTCCGGCCGGCCGTATCCGATCAACACGTACGCCACGCGAGATGCGATCAAAGAAGAGGTACACCACCGGCGTCGTAAAAAGCGTGAGCACTTGGCTCACCAACAATCCTCCCACCATTACAAGGCCCAGCGGTTGCCGCAACTCGGCCCCCGATCCGGTCGATAACATCAGGGGCAACGCACCGAAGAGCGCCGCCAGGGTCGTCATCAAGATCGGCCGAAAGCGCAGCAACGCCGCCTGATAAATCGCATCGCGCGGCGCCATCCCCTGACGCCGCTCCGCTTCAAGCGCGAAGTCGATCATCATGATGCCGTTCTTCTTCACGAGTCCGATCAGCAGAATGATGCCGATGATCGCGATCATGTCCAACGGCCGGCCCGTTATCCATAACGCGAGCAACGCCCCGACCGTCGCCGACGGGAGCGTCGACAGAATCGTAATCGGGTGAATCGTGCTCTCGTAGAGCACGCCAAGCACGATGTACATCGTGATCACGGCGGCCAGGACCAGCAACAAGGTGCTCGAAAGCGACGAACGAAACGCATGTGCGGCGCCTTGGAACCGCATCTCGATCGCTGGCGGCACCCCGAGTTCAAGCGCCGCTCGTTCGATCGCGGTCACCGCGTCTCCGAGCGACGATCCCGGTTCCAAATTAAACGAGACCGTCACGGCGGGGAACTGCCCCACGTTGTTGATCAAAAGGGCTGCCGGGCGCTGACTCACCTGCGCGACACTCGACAATGGCACCGGTTGTCCCGTCCGTGAGTTGACATAAATTCCGGTCAGAGCCTGCGGACCCACTGCAAGCCTCGGGTCGACTTCAAGCACGACCCGATACTGGCTGGTCTGCGTAAACAAGGTTGAAATCTGCCGCTGGCCAAATGCGCTGTAGAGCGCCTCGTCAATGTCGGCCACCGTAACCCCGAGCCGGCTCGCAGCGTCGCGATCGATTTCGAGAAACGCCTGCAAGCCCTCGTTCTGGAGATCGCTCGCCACATCCGCCAACTGAGGCAGATCCCGGAGGCGATCGACGAGTTCCGGCACCCATTTGTGCAGCAGTTTCTCGTCGGGACTGGTGAGCGCGAATTGGAACTGGGTGCGACTCACACGATCTTCAATCGTGAGCTCCTGCACCGGTTGCATATAGAGTGTGATGCCTGTGATCGATTGGGTTTCCCGCCGGAGACGGTCGATGATTTCGAGCGCCGTGTCGTTCCGCTCTCCGTGCCGCTTCAAGTTGATCAGCATGCGTCCGCTGTTGAGCGTGGCGTTCGTGCCATCGACTCCGATGAACGAGGAGAGGCTCGTGACCGCGGGGTCTTCGAGGATCTTCGCGGCCAAGGCCTGTTGGCGTTCCGACATGGCGGCAAAAGAGATTGACTGCGGAGCATCGGTGACCGCCTGAATCGCCGCGTTATCCTGCACGGGGAAGAACCCCTTCGGCACGGCAAGGTAAAGGACAGCCGTCAAACCGAGCGTGAAAAGCGTAACGAACAAGGCCAACGTTTGGTGCCGTAAAACCCATTGCAGCCAGACGCCGTACTGTTCGATTACGCGGTCAAGAAATCGGCGCTTCGTATGCTCGTGTGGATCGGGCGGAGGCAGCATCCGCGCGCACATCATCGGCGTCAGCGTCAGTGAAATAACCAGCGAGATCAGAATCGAAACGGCGAGCGTGATGGCAAACTCGTGGAAGAGCCGGCCCACTACATCGCCCATGAACAGCAACGGAATCAAAACCGCGATGAGCGAGAGCGTCAGCGACACGAGCGTGAACCCAATCTGCGCCGCGCCCTTGAGCGCCGCCTCCATCGGCGACGCGCCCAACTCGCGATAACGGGCGATATTTTCCAGCATGACGATTGCGTCATCGACCACGAAGCCGGTCGCGACCGTGAGCGCCATCAGCGTGAGAATGTTCAGTGAATAGCCCGCGAGATACATCACGCCGAACGTGCCGATTAACGACAGCGGCACCGCGATACTCGGAATGATCGTGGCGGCGACGTTGCGCAGAAAAACAAATGTCACCAGCACCACGAGGCCCACCGCAAAAATCAACTCGTGTTGCACCGCACGAACGGACGCGCGGATACTCTGGGTTCGATCGGTGAGGACCGCGAGATCCACGGCGGCGGGAAGACTCGCGGCGAGCTGCGGGAGCAACGCCTGTACGCGGTCCACCACCTCGATGACGTTCGCTCCCGGCTGGCGCTGAACGTTCACCAACACCGCCGGCAACTCGTCCGCCCATGCAGCCAGTCGACGATCCTCGGCCGCGCTTACGATCGTCGCGACATCACCGAGACGAAGCGGCGCGCCGTCACGCCACGCGATGATCAGATCGCGATACTCTTCCACGGAACGGAGCTGGTCGTTCGCATCCATGAGGATGTTACGGACCGGACCGTCGAAGCTCCCTTTCGGCTGGTTGACACTGGCCGCGTTGATGGCCGCACGGATGTCGGATAGATTGAGGCCACGCATGGCGAGCGCGCCGGGGTTTACCTGCACGCGCACTGCCGGGCGTTGCCCGCCGGCAATGCTGACCATGCCGACGCCGGGGATCTGCGCGAGTTTCTGCGCGATTCGCGTATCCACTAAATCATGCACCTCAGGCAACGGCAGGCTGGCCGACGTCAGGGCAAGCGTGAGGATCGGCGTATCCGCCGGGTTGACCTTGCGATAAATGGGCGGAGCCGGGAGGTCATTCGGGAGCAGGTTGTCGGCTGCATTGATTGCCGCCTGCACTTCCTGTTCGGCAACGCCCATCGAAATCTCCAACGAAAACTGGAGCGTGATCACCGAAGCTCCGCCGGAACTGGCCGACGACATCTGGTTGATGCCCGGAATCTGACCGAATCGCCGTTCGAGCGGCGCCGTGATCGAACTCGCCGTCACGCTGGGACTGGCGCCGGGATAAAACGTGAAGATCTGAATCGTCGGATACTCGACCTGCGGCAGCGCCGAGACGGGCAGCAGTCGATAAGCCATGATGCCCGACAGCAGCAACGCCACCATCAGCAAGCTGGTGGCGACCGGACGCAAAATAAACGGCTTCGACGGGTTCATGTCCCTTTCTTCTTTCCGCCGCTACCGGATCTGGCTGGAGCCGCTTTGACGGCGGCACCCGGCGCCGTTGCCGGGTCATCGCTCACGAGCGTCACCAATCGACCTTCACGCAGCCGATCCAAGCCCTCGATCGCGACGAGTTCGCCGACCTGCAAGCCCTTCGAAATCGCCTGCAGCATGCCATCGGCCGGCCCGAGCACCACATCTCGCACCGTCGCTTCGTTCTTCTCGTTGACCACGAAAACATAAGTGCCGCGTGAGCCGAATTGCACGACGGCGCCAGGCACGACAATCGCATCCTTCACAGTCCGCACGCGCAGGCGGATATTCACAAACTGGTTGGGAAAGAGACGCTCGTCCTCGTTGGGAAATTCCGCCTTCAACCGCAGCGTTCCGGTGGCGAGCTCGATCTGGTTGTCGACCGTTCGCAACACACCCGTGGCCAACTGGTCAACTTCGCTCCGGTCCCATGCTTCCACGCGCAGGCTTTCGCCGGCACGCAAAGGTCCGACGACTTTTTGCAGATCGATTTCGGGCACCGTAAACAAGACCGCAATCGGCCGCGTCTGCTTGATCACGACGATCCCATCCGGATCGCCGGGCCGAACAAGATTGCCGGCATCCACTTGGCGAAGGCCCAGACGACCCGCAATCGGCGCCTCCACCTTGGTGTAGGCGAGCTGACGCCGTACATCTTCGACCTGCGCCTGATCGGCAGCGACCGCCGCTTCCCGCTCGGCGACAAGCGCGCCTTGCGCTTCGAGTTGCTGCTGGGTCACGAGAGCCTGACCATGCAGTTGCTTGAAGCGCTCGAGATCGTTGCGGACCGTTTGTAACTGCGCCTCATTCTGCCGGAGCTGCGCTTCCATCTGCGCCAACCGAATCCGATAAGGCTCCGCATCGACTTCCGCGAGCAACTGGCCCTTCTTGACCTCCTGTCCTTCGATAAACGCCAGCTTCAATAACTCGCCTTCCACGCGACTGCGGACGGTGACCGTGTTAAACGGTGAGACAGTGCCGATCGCCCGTAAGTAAACGGGGAGATCCGCGCGCTTGGCCGCGACCGCCCGTACCGGAGTTGGCATCGAGTTGCTGGATCGGAAGCTGCTCCGCGCCACCGGGGCCGGCGCCCTCGTTCCAAAATACCAAACCCCAGCGCCAAAGATCAGAATGACGACAGTATACAAAAACCAACGACGGCGGGCGGGAAGATGTGACATATCAACGAATAGGGCGGAATAAAGGGGTTACACCCGCCTGACGACCACGCGTGCGTTGGGTTGCTCGAAATTTCCCAAAACTTATCGCTAATCGCTCTCCGCAAAAGCGATCCCGTTTAATCCCAACGTTCTTGGGCCTCATCCCCGGAAACGGAATGCGGAAATCGTCACGCCGACGGCTGGCCGCGGCAGCGAAACGCCACCAGCCGGTTCGCAACCTCGACGGCATTCGCGAAGCTGGTCGCGCAAGCGATCCCCTTTCCCGCAATCCCAAAGGCGGTGCCGTGATCAGGACTGGTGCGCACGTGGGGCAGACCCAGAGTCACATTCACCGACTCATCGAAATCGATTACCTTGAGCGGCGCCAGCCCTTGATCATGATACAACGCGATCACGACATCGAACTCACCCCGTAATTGTCGGGCAAAAAGCGTGTCTCCGGATTCGCAGAGCGAGAGCCCTGGATACTGCGCCCGTAATTTTTCGAGGGCCGGATTGAGAAGCTCAATTTCCTCGTGCCCCAGCAGTCCGCCCTCGCCGGCATGTGGGTTCAAACCGCACACTCCAATTCGCGGCGGATGCGAAGTCGGAACGAGGATGCGCGCCAGTTCATCAGCGGCGTGCACGGTTCGTTGCAACAGATGCGGACCGAGCAGCCCGGGAACGTCATAAAGCGGCACATGCCACGTCGCCAGCACGACCCGCAATTTTCCTCCGCCGAACGCCATCACCGGCTCACCGCCCCAACGTGCGGCGAAAAACTCCGTCTGCCCAGGAAACTCATAGCCGATCCGCGCCAGCCATTCCTTGCTCACCGGCCCGGTTACCACGCCCGCAAACTCCCCCGTCTTGCAGCCTGCCGCCGCCAGCTCCATCGCGGCCCACGCCAGCAGCGCTCCCTCCCCACCCGGTTCACCCAGGGTCGCCGAAAAGTCCTCCAAGCCCACCGCGACCTTGCGCGCCTCCGTATCCAAATTCTGGAGCCACCGCGGCGGACCGATCACGGTGACGGCGCGGGCCGCCTCAGGATTTGACTGCAACCATGCGGCAATGATTTCCGGACCCACTCCGGCCGGATCTCCGCAAGTGAAGGCAAGCTTTGACATCATCCCTCACCCCTTAACCGCAATCCGGTGCAGAAGCCGCAAAATAATACCAACCCGGCATCGTCTTGAGCGGGACGCGCTCCGGTCAGGCCTCGCCGCTGTCCGAGGTCGTGCGTCGGGCTCGCGCGAAACTACGTTTGCCGCCCGCAAAGAACTCCAGAAAGCGTTTCGCTTCCGGGGTCTCGAACGCATCCGCGGCGAGCCGCGCCGCCGCCACTTCACGAATGTTACCGGGCGTGAAATACACGTCCTGAAACGCGGCCTTCAGTTCGGCAATAGCC
>JBBQEG010000304.1:0-6526 GCA_038320495.1 Opitutales bacterium
AACGGGGGACAACCGTCCCACTGCCGAAGCGGTCGCCAAACAACTCGGAATCGACCGCTTTGAAGCGGAGGTGGAACCCGCCGACAAGATTCGTTTGGTGGAATCACTCCAACGCGACGGAGCCCACGTCGCCATGGCGGGCGACGGCATCAACGATGCTCCCGCACTCGCGGCCGCTAATGTCGGTATCGCCATGGGCACGGGCACGGATGTCGCGATGGAAAGCGCCGGCGTGACGCTGGTGAAAGGCGACCTGCGCGGCATTGCCAAGTCCATTCACCTTTCCCGCGCCACCATGCGGAACATCCGTCAAAACCTGTTCTTCGCCTTTATCTACAACGTTCTCGGCGTGCCCATTGCCGCGGGCGTGCTCTATCCTTTTTTCGGGATGCTGCTCAGCCCGATCATCGCCGGAGCGGCGATGTCGGTTTCGTCCGTCTCCGTGATTGCGAACGCCCTGCGCCTCCGCCGGATGAAAGTATAAAATCCGCGCGAAAAACCCGGAGCCTCCAGATCAGCGGTCGATTCCAATACAATAAAGGTGCGAGTCGGTGCGATAGATCAAGGCACCGAGGGAAACGGCCGGCGAGGCGGTGATCCGCTCACCCAAGCGGTTGGTCGCGAGCAATTCAAACGTCCGTCCACTTCGCACCACGAAAGTGTCGCCCAGGATATTACTCACGTAGATACGTCCATTGCTGGCGATCGGGGAGGAATTACATTCGCCGCCCAACCGTTCCCGGTAGAGTTCCTCTCCGGTCTGTCCGTCAAAACAGACTAATACGCCATTATCCTTCAACGCATAGAGTAGCCCGCGATAATACAGCAGCGACGGCTCGACCGGCCCTGGCGACCGATTGATCCAAACCGGCTCCGGCGGCTCGCCGTTACCCTTTAACCGGATAGCGTGAATGGCGCTTTGGCGCCAGAGCTGCAGGAAAACCATCCCATCTCCATAGACGGGACTGGAAATGATCTCCCCATTGAAGGGCCCACTGCCTTCACCGTATTGCCACAATTCGCGACGCGTCACCGCGTCAAAGGCGGTGAGGCGATTCTTGCCCGAAACGAGAATGTCCTCCTGACCGTGATGCTTGATCCGCAAGGGCGTGGCGTGGACGGTCCCAATCGGACGGTCGACTTGCCAGGCGACCTCACCCGTTCGTTGGTCGAGCCCCAACAAATAACACGGCCCTTTATGGTGATCCCAGGGAAACAGGATCTCGTTCTCCAGGACCAAGGGACTGACGGAGTATCCCCAAGCCATTTTCGGATCGCCGAACTTCGGGAGGTAACGGTTGACCCAAACCAATTCGCCAGCGTGGGTATAACGGGCGATGTCCGCATTGGCGAAGGCGACGTAGACCGCGTCCGCAGTGACAGCCGGAGTGTTTGAGGCCAAATTGGACTTCGCGTGCGTGCGCTGGTCCACGCCCATCCCGAAATTGTGCCGCCAGAGTTCCCGACCACTCTCAAAGTCATAGCATAGAGTCAGAAGCATCTTCGTGCCACCCTCGTCGACTTCGGACGTGACAAACACCCGGTCGCCGTGGACCACGGCAGAACTCGTTCCCCAACCGGGCAACTTCACCGACCAGCGGACGTTCTCCGTCTGCGACCATTCGGTCGGCAAAGGCAGGCCGTCCGCCACCCCATCAGCCCTTGGACCTCTCCACGCGGGCCAGTCGCCGGAGGACATTCGGCTCGCCGCGAGACCGCTCGATATCCCCACCGATCCTATAAACACGAAAAAGGCGACCCGGATAAAGTAAGACATTTGGCAACGAAGTGGATCCAGGGCCGTTCGTCCTTTGGCGGCAATAGCGAACCCTCGCACCGGGTAATTTCGCACCGGGCCCACGGGAAATTTTATCGCCGGGTCAAGGTGGACCAATCAGTTACCTCGAACAAAATTTCGGGTTGCGTTGCTCCTCATTCGTACGCACTTCTTCGCCATCCCTGCTGACCACCTCTTCAACACTTTCTTACCCTTGGAAATCCCGCCCTGCCGGCGGAAACTTTCGCCTTTATATGAAACGAAATTCGTTCGCATCTCTGATTTTAGGACTTTCGTCCTGGGGACTCGGCCTCCCGCCCACCGTCATGGCTGCCGATGGAACCACCCTCGCTTCGCCCGTTCAGCAAACCGGCACGATCACAGGGGTTGTGAGCAACACCGCCACGGGAAACCTGCTCGAAGGCGCCCGCGTGGAATTGCCGGCCTTGGGACGAACCGTGCTGACGGACAACACCGGCCGTTTCGTGCTGGCCGGAATTCCGGCGGGCGCGCATGAACTGGTGGTTTCCTATATCGGGCTTGATCCCTCGCGCAGTCAGGTCGAAGTCGCTTCGAGTCAGCGCGCGGTGCGTAATGTCGAGCTGACCTCGAGTATCTATACCCTGCAGGCCTTCAAGGTCACCGGAGAACGTGAGGGCGATGCGCTTGCGATCACAGCGCAGCGCAATGCCGACAATGTGAAAAACATCGTCGCCATGGATTCCTTTGGAAACCTGCCGAACATGAGCGCGGGCGAAGTCATCATGCGGCTCCCGGGAATCGCGGGAAATCCGACCGAGGAGGGCCTGGCCTATCGCTTTAACGTCAGAGGAATGGACCCGGCGCTCAACACTGTCACCGTCGACGGCGGCCTTGTCGCGAGTATCGGCACGAGCCGCTCGCTCGAGCTCCAGAGCATCACAGGCACGATGTTCGAGCAACTCGAACTCATTAAGGGGCATACGCCCGACAAGGGCGCGGACTCCCTGGGCGGCACCATTAATATGAAAACGCGTTCCCCGCTGAATATGAGGGAGAAACGCCGGATCTCTTACAGTGCAACCTTCCGGGTGGCGCCCTCCTTCACGGAGCAGATACCGCTTCGCGAAGAGCATCGGGCTCATCCGCTCATCAATCTCGGATATCAAGAGGTGTTTAGCGTCCTTGGGGGCGAACGCAATCTGGGCGTGGCGGTGAACCTTTTCTATAGCGAGAATGCGGTCGGCGGATATCGCGTCACCAATCAATACCAGAACACTACAGCGGATCAGGCCTATCTGTGGAGTTATCAGACCCGGGAGAACTTCAATAATCGCAAGCAGCGCAGCATAAACGTGAAGGCGGATTATCGTTACTCCTTTAATTCCAAGTTCTCGCTAAACGTGACTGTAAACGATAATATCGAGCGCTTCCGCCGGTCATTTAACACCCGCGCCTATACGGGCAACGCGACCACGGTCCCGAACGCCACCACCTCCGGCGTCATTCCTGGCTTCACCGATAAGATTACGCAGGTGAGAGCCATCCCGGGGGCGCAGATCGACATCCTGACGAACGGGCCCAACAGCTATGTTGTCGAAACGTACATGATCGACTTTGGAGCCGAGCATGAATTCGGGCCGTTCCAAATCGACTACAATCTCGGCTTTAGCAGAAACCATCAGCAGACCGGCCTACACGATCGTGGAGGCACTATTGCTCTGACAAATCGCATCAACAACATCGGCTGGATTTTCGATCAGACCCAGTCGGACACCTACCCGAGCCTGATCCAGACGGCGGGTCCCGACTGGAGCAACCCGGCCAATTACCGTCCGATCGCGAACGGCCTGACCAAGACGTACTCGGAACAGCCGCAGGAAGTCCCGCAGGCACGCGGGAACGTGCGGTATACGCTGCCCACCCCATTGCCAGTCCACCTCAAGACGGGCTTCGCCTGGCGCGAACAGTCGGTGAATCTGCGAAACTTCTCGCGGCGGTGGAGCTACACGGGGGCGACGGCGTTACCCGCGGACCAAACCATGCGCCCCTTTGCGAATCTTAAAACCGGAATGGAGCTTCCCCGTTGGCAGGTCTCCGATTTCATGACCGGAGGGTCCGCCGGAAAGTACCCGACCGATCTATCAATCTGGCAGGAGGATCTCTATTATCATGAACAGATCAAGTACACCGGAACACGAAGTGCCAGCGAGGAGGTCATGGCCGGATATTTCATGGCCCAGGGTAAACTAGGTCGTGAAGGTTGGTTGGCGCGAACCGGCTATCTTACTGGTGTACGTACCGAGAAGACCGATACCGAAGGCCAAGGTTGGGTGCGTACCCGATTTGGCAGCACCGTAGCTGAACAGCGGGCCGATCCCGTGGGCGCCGCCGAGCGCGATTACGCTAATACCCGCCGCAAGACCACCGGCAGCTATACGAAATCATTTCCAAGCGTCCACCTCACCCATGACATCACGCCTAATCTTAAAGCCCGGCTGGCGTGGTCGACGAGCTTCGGTCGGCCAGCCCTCTCAAACCTTCTGCCCAACGAGACGGTAAGTGAGACGAACGACACCGTTACCATTAACAACCCCGCTCTTCTCCCGCAGACGGCAAAGAATTGGGACGCCACGGTCGATTATTATTTCGAACCCGTCGGAAATTTCTCCGTAGGCTGGTTCCACAAGGACATCAAGGACTTCATCGTCAGCGGCATTGAAACCGGAATCGTTTCAGGCGGAACCGATAACGGATACAATGGCGAATACGAGGGGTTCCGACGGCTTACCACGCGCAATGCCGGCGATGCCGTGGTGAAAGGATGGGAGTTCAGCTACCAGCAACAGTTTACTTTCCTGCCCGGCTTGCTCAAGGGCCTGGGCGGCTCCGCCAACTACACGGTCATTGACACCGAAGGAAACTTCGGGGGCACGACCGTTCGGAAGACAGGCGAGGTCGCCGGATTTATTCCCAAATCGGCCAACGCAAGCCTCAGCTGGCGCCACCGTGGCTTCAGTACGCGCGTCCTCTACAACTTTACGGGCGGGCATATCGCGAGCTACTCGGCCACCAGCCCGTCCCTGAATCTTTACCGGGAAGATCGTAATACCGTGAACGTTGGGGTCGCCTACCAAGTACGCCCTTCCCTCACCCTCACCTGCGATGTCGCCAATCTCTTCAACGAACCCCAGCGTCTCTATCAAGGCGTCCCAGGCCGGACGCAGGATATTATCATCAACTTTGTCACAGTCACCGTAGGCGTCAGCGGCCGGTTTTGAATCAGGCACGAAGCGATCTCCCTGTCACAGCATAGCCAGAGATCCGCTCCTGCTGCCCTGTGAGGCATCGGCCGCAGCCCATTTTGCCCTCCGGGGAGAACATTAGAGGGCAAAATCTCTAACAGCGAAGAACGGGATAACCAGAAGGGCAATCGCAGCCCCACGCACGTGGGGTGGAGGGTAACGAACGAGACAAGAGCTCGTTTGTGGTCTTCCTATCGTTGTGCTCCCCGATGCAAGAAGCGCGGTTTTCCCATATGAATGTAACGGGGATTCACACGTCAGCCCGCTGGGCCCCTTGCAGCTCGATCTGTCGAAGCTGTTTCGACGCGAGGGCTGTATAACAATCCGGCAAATCAAACGTTTTCAAGACATCCGGCAGGAACGACGAAAGCGGCCAGTTATAATCCTGGGCCTCCGCAATCGCGCTGTAGCTGGAAAGCGCATGCTTCAAGGTGACTCGCGTGACGCGATCATCGAGTAGTGCGGCAAAGGTCGCCGGAATCGTGCCCCACCCTTTCGCGACCAGATGCACTTCGTCGTGGTCGTGGGCTTTAAGCCAGTCGACCAAACGAAGGAGGTCAAAAGTCCGCTGACCCGGATAAGGCTTATCAAACATGATCCCGTAGATCGCGTAAAAGTAATCGCTGCCGTAGGGATCGGTGAAGGCCTTGCCCGTGGTATTCGGCTGCGATTCGCCGATTCCTCGGACATCGCACGCGAACACTGCCGCCTCGGGGTCGGCCGCCATCACTTCGCGAATGAGCGGCTCGTCCCGGAGTTCAGCGTCAGCGGATCGATCGGAAACGTAGAGGATCGCCCGCTTGGGACCACGCGGGACGCGATAGGAAAGCGAGGCATCGCCCAGGCGATAGACCAGCGCGAGGATCCCGGGCTCGGTTTCCACGGCATAGTTTCCCGCAAAGCGTTTGGGATACCGGCGCAACGGAGCTGCCGGGAGTATTCGGTAATCGGGTACACCCTCACGCTTCTCGGGCAAATGCAGCGCAGCCGTAACCGCCCGATTGAGAGCCACACCGGTAAGCGCCTTGCGACTGACCTGCAATTTCTTCGCTGCCTCACGGGTAAACGAAAGCACCGTGTTCGGTTGCAGGGGCGCGACCTGCCCTTTCGGCGTGCACCACAAGGTCTCGTCTTTCTCGATGGTGAGCGCGGGCTCCGCGTTCGTCGTGGCGACTCCCGTGAACTGGTTGAACCAGCCGTACATCGCCTCGCGGTTCTTCAAATGATAGCCGTGGTAATCAGGACCAATAAAGAGATCCACGTTCTCCTTCACGCCGAGCAGTGTATACAGCCGCTTCAGCCGGGCGTAGGATTGTTCGAGTCCACGCACATCAAACATGTCTTTCTCCTGACCGAGCAAAATCAAATGACGGGGAATGTATGGCACCAGAAAATCCGCATGATCGAGCCCGAGGGCGAGCGTGTGCGGCGGGCATTGTTCCGTGTCGGCGGGCTGCTCGCTCTC
>JBBQEG010000305.1:0-6515 GCA_038320495.1 Opitutales bacterium
CGGTCATGCATCCGGTGTTGGCGGCTCCGCTCGGTGGATCCCGCCCGCCGCCGCGCCTTCCGTCGCGACGCGGGGTTCGCACGGCGGCTGATCATCGGCTTCATTACGACAAGGGGCTTTACGTCCCTCCGGAATCCGTTCGATGTTTGCGTGCGGGATCGACTCCGTCCCGCCACGCGCGCGGTCGTTTGCCGCGAACATCCTCTCATGATTATTACCAACGAACGTCTCGCTCAAGGTCGGATTATTCGCGAACCGGTCGGTCGCGGATCGGGTTACTGGGTCGGTTGTCCCGGTGCTTACTATGATGCTTTGGAGAAGGCCTGGTACCTGACTTATCGCATCCGGCGGCCACGGGGGGTCGTGCCCGACCGCGGTGGCGAGGTGCGGATCGCGCGTTCCACGGACCTCGTGCAATGGGACGATGTGCTGACGATCACGAAGGATCGCTACGATTCAGCTTCGATCGAGCGCAGCTGTCTTCATCGTGGGGTCGACGGGCTTTGGCGCTATTTCACGAGCTATGTTCACCCCGAAGACGGCCGCTGGTGCACCGCCGTGATCAAGGCGCCGACGGTCGCCGAACTCGACCCGGCAAAACGCGAGGTGATTTTCACCGGTCCGCCGCTCGGTCTCGAGGGCGTGAAAGACCCGTGGATTATGGAAGTCGACGGGGTGTACTACTTGTATTTGAGCATCGCTACACCCACGCCAGCGACCGGCGGCGACTCTCACGAAACCCTCGACATCTTCAACACCGGCGAATGCAAGTCCGCCACCGGTCTCGCGACCTCGCGTGACCTCGACCACTGGGAGTGGCAGGGTGTCGTGCTTGCGCCCGGTGCAACCGGGTGGGACTGCTATTGCCGGCGACTCAATTCGGTCGTGCCTGTTTCCGATGGTGCTGCCGGCACACGGTATCTCGCGTTTTTCGACGGCAGCGCGAGCCATCTGGAAAACTACGAGGAAAAGTGCGCGTTGGCCGTATCCGCTGACTTGCGACACTGGGAATCGCGTTCGCCCGATGGGCCGACGTTCACCAGCCCGTACGCTTCGACGTCGCTCCGGTATATCGATGCCAAGTTTGCGGCGGGTGTCTGGCATCTCTTCTATGAATTCGCCCGGGAGGATGGATCGCACGATCTGCGCATAATCACGTGCGAGGCGGAGGACCTGGCGGCGCTCGCACGCTAAAGCTAGGGCAAGGTCGAACGGGAATGCTTCGCGCCAAGTTCGGGCATTCCCTCCGGCGCGGCAGCAGAAAACTAAACAGTATTTCTGCCTGGTGATCATTGAATATAATTGCCGACGGTTCGTCACTCGTTTGGCTCCGATTCGTTTCTTTCCCTGAACCGATCGCGGCCGTCTTCGACGGGAGTTTTCTTAATATGACGGGTACAGATTTGAATGGCACTCAGTTAAACTCAATGCGGCAGAGCCGGCTCGGCGCTGTCTTCGTGGAGGACCAACCGCGGCGGGACGCTGTTGCCATTTGGCTGCGGTGCGGTCGCGCGGCGAACGGCGTGCGTACGGTGTCATGGTGCGATCCGGGAAATGTTTTGATCTTCTGACGCGATGATCGCTCCGATTTCGGTTCGCACGCCAGCGCGTCAATGCGAAGTCGCGTGGTTTTCCGCTCTCTGTTCCGACGACTACGAATTCCTGGGCGTGCCCGATGGGTCGTTACGATCGAACTACGAGCATTGTAGTGACATTGTTCGCCGCGCGGACGCGCTCGGTTATCAGAATGTCCTTCTGCCGTCGGGTTGGATCGCAGGACAGGATGCGCTGGCGTTTGCCGCCGCGATGGCGCCGCAGACCGAGCAGATCAACCAGTTGGTGGCGCTGCGCATGGGTGAGGTGTGGCCGCCGATGTTGGCCCGCGCTCTTGCCACGGTGGATCATATCGCCAAAGGACGGCTGTGTATCAATATCATCTCTTCCGACCTGCCGGGCAGTAAGGAGGACAACGAAACGCGCTACGCACGCGCCAGTGAAATCATTCAAATTCTGCAGGGGCTATGGCGGACCGACGGCCCGTTTGAATGGAAGGGGCGGTTCTACCAGTTCCGCCTGCCCAACACCGAACCCGCCAAACCGTATCAACAAAACGGAGGGCCGTTGATGTACTTCGGTGGCATCTCACCCGCGGCGCAGGACCTGTGCGCGAAGCATTGCGACGTTTTCCTGATGTGGCCGGAGACCGAGGATCGGATTGCGGCCACGATGAAGGGGATGGCGGAAAAAGCGGCAGCCTACGGGCGGCAGATCGATTTTGGCTTTCGCGCGCATGTGATCGTGCGCGAGACAGAGGCTGAGGCACGGGCGGCCGCCGACCGGCTTATTTCCAAATTGGATCGCGCCAAAGGGGCGGAGATCCGGGGACGCTCGCTCGACAGCCAGAGTTTCGGCGTGTTGCGCCAGGATGAATTGCGCGCGCAGAGCAAGGATCTCTTTATTGAGGACCATCTCTGGAGCGGGATCGGCCTCGCTCGCAGCGGCTGTGGCAGCGCGATTGTGGGCGATCCCGATCAGGTCCTCGCGAAGCTCAACCGCTACATGGACCTCGGCATGCGGGCCTTTATTCTTAGCGGCTACCCGCATCTCGACGAGTGCGATCTCTTCGCCCGGCATGTCCTCCCGCGACTGCCGACCTGCCGGCTGAATGACGTCCAGGGGCGTCGTATTCCCAATCCTGTTACGCCACTGACCTCGGCTCCGCGCACCTGATTCTTGCGCCGCCCAACCCGACGCCTCCGCCCGCATGCCTCCTGTTAAATTCGCCCTCGCCGGTTTCGGTGCCTGGGGGAAACTCCACGCCAAGTCCATCTTCGACCATCCCGATGCGCGACTCGTCGCGATCACGGCGCCCACCGAGGCGACCCGGGCCGAAGCCGCCGCGACTTATCCTGAGGCGCGAATTTTCACCAGTACCGCCGAGATGATCGCGCAGGCCGATTTCGATCTGATCGACATCGTCACGCCGAGCCACACGCACCGCGAGATCGCCCTCGCGGCCATGGCGAAGGGGAAACACGTTCTCCTCGAAAAGCCGATGGCCATCACGCTCGATGACTGCCGGGCCATCGTCGCCGGCGCGCGACACCATGGAGTGCAGCTGGCGGTGGGCCACGAATTGCGCCTCTCGAGTCAGTGGGGCGAAATCAAAAAGATCATCCAACGCGGCACGATCGGTGATCCCCAGTATGTTCTCGTCGAGCTTTCCCGCAAACCCTACCGCCCGGGAGCCAGTGGCTGGCGCTACGACCAGAGTCGAGTGGGCAGCTGGGTGCTGGAGGAACCGATCCACTTCTTCGATCTAGCGCGCTGGTATTTGGAAAACAGCGGCGATCCCGTTGAACTCTACGCCTATGGCAATGCGCGCGATCCGCAGCGTCCGACGCTGTTCGACAATTTCAGCGCGATGTTCAAGTATCCGAACGGCAGTTACGCCGTCGTTTCCCAGACGCTGGCCGCGTTCGAGCACCACCAGACGGTCAAGGTCAGCGGCACCGAGGGCGCGCTCTGGGCGGGCTGGAGCGGAGCCCTCGATCGCACGCTCCAGCCGAGTTATTTCCTGAAGGTTTTCGACGGTGAGAACCTCGAGAACGTGAAGATCGAAAAACACAGCGGCGAGGTCTTCGAGCTTCGCGAGGAGATTGCCCAATGTATTCAAATGGTGCGTACGGGAAAAAAGCCTGCCGCCACCGGCGAGGATGGGCTTTGGTCCGCCGGCCTTTGCCTCGTCGCGGAGGAATCCATCCGGCAGAAGCGCCCGCTTCCGGTGGGCGAGATGCTAAGGTTCTGAAGCGGAAATTCGGATGGAGCGATGAGCTTTAAATCCACCTTGAACCGACGAACTCCGGATCGTCCGCGCGGTGACCCGATGGAGGGGCGCCCGCCGCTTCGCCTGGTCGGCCGCTGGGGCGATGCCCGGAGCGTGAGGTTAATCACCGGAGGGTACTCGGTTTCCTTTTCGAGTCCGGGATAATTTTCGGTTTCTCGATTCTCACCTTTCAGCGCTCAACGCTTTGTTTCCCCATCCCCGATGAAGGCTGCTCCGCAGAAGTGGTACTCGTCCGTCACGCGTTATCAATGGCTCGTGCTCATTATCGCCTCGCTGGGCTGGGTGTTCGATACGTTTGAAGGGCAGCTTTTCAATCTGACGCGTGGCGCAATGCTTTCGGATCTTCTCGGCGTTGCTCCGGGCGATCCCGAGGCGAAGCGGTGGGGTGATATTTTCCTGGGAGTCTTCCTCGCGGGCGGAACTTTGGGTGGCCTGTTGTTCGGTTCGCTGGGCGACAAGATTGGACGGAAGCCGGTGATGGTGCTGACGATTTTGTTCTACTCGGTCTTTTCAGGCCTGACCTATTTCGCGACTGAGCTCTGGCATGTTGGAGTGTTGCGTTTTCTGGTGGCGATGGGAGTGGGCGGTGAATGGGCGGTGGCAGCGGCGTTGGTGGCGGAGATTTTTCCGAAGCACGCGCGCACGCATGCGGGCGGTATTTTTCATGCCACCGGGGTCTTGGGGACGTGGATGGCCACCTTGACGGCAATGGAGGTCGGAAACGAGTGGCGCATCGCGTATCTTGTCGGGGTCGTGCCGGCGCTACTCACGCTTTGGGTGCGCGCCTCGGTTCATGAACCGGTTTCGTGGCAGGAGGCGCGTGACAGTGGCCGACGCATGGGAAGCTTCGCGGATCTGTTCGGCGACCAACGCTGGCGGAGGCGTGCGCTGCTCGGTATGGCGCTCGCGGCCGTGGGACTCGGAACCTTCTGGGGCGTCTGCGTAGCGACGCAGGATTTGGTGCGTGAGCTGTTGCTGCGACTCAACATGCCAGCAGCTCAGGCGGAGAATAAAGCCCGGTTTGCCTACGGCATCATACAGGTGCTCGGGGCGGGCGTCGGACAACTCAGCTTTGGCCCGCTCTGCGCGCGTTTCGGCCGGAGGCGAAGCTTCGTGGCGATGCACATCCTTAGCTTCATTATGGTCCTGGCCGTCGCGTATCTGCCCCAGACCTACTGGCACATGCTGATTCTCCTGCCGATATTCGGCTTCGTCACGCTCAGTATCCACGCCGGGTACGCGATCTACTTCCCGGAGCTGTTCCCGAACCATCTGCGGGCCACCGGCGCGAGCTTCTGTTTCAACGCCGGACGCATCCTGGCGGCCCCGATGCTCATTTTTTCCGGGTACGTGAAAACGTGGACGGCGTTACCCAACGCCATCGCGATGCTTGGCGGACTCTTCCTCGTGGGTCTGGTCGTGCTGGCATTTCTCCCGGAAACAAAAGGCGAGGATCTGCCGGAGGAGTGAGGTAGGCGGAGGGGTGGATGCTTTCGGCGCTCACCGGCGGTCAATGGGGCGGGTGGGTCGTCTATCATTCGGCTTCTGGGCTCGGATTCGGAACAGGCAGGAATGCCTGTGTCAGTGCGTCCATGAAACCATGAACTCAGAATGTGAAAGGCATTAACCCCGCGCAGACAGAGAGCCTGAGGAAGTTGAAGGCAACTGAGTCGTCGTAAGACGGCGTGGGGAGCAGCTGGAGACGGATGCTTGGTCCCGACGAAAGTGAACTCGATACGGCATGTCAGACGGGCGAGCCTGCTGATAAAAGGCACGACGTGATCTCCCCTTTTAAAGTAACTCATCGCTGGGAGAGTCGGATGCGGGAATTTCGCCCGTCCGGTTCGGAGGGATAGGCGGGTCTATCCCCGTCCCTACCCCTATCCTTTCGACCTGAGCAGTGCGCGGCTGCTCAGCTCTCTTCGTCCATCGGCCGCTCAAGTTCCTCGCGGCACTCCGACATCACTCGCAGCCAGATTTCGCGGAGATCAAAGAGACTCGGAACCGCGTCCTGGCGCCAGGCGAGGACGGGTTTGAACTTTGGAATCGTTTCATCGTTGAGCAGCGTAAGGGTGCCATTCAACGCGCTCAAGGCCCGCTTGAAGAGGCTCACGGCCATCGCGTAATCGCCAAAATCGAGGGCATGGATCGCTTGCACAGAGTGCTCCTCCCCTCGATTCAGCGACGCCAACACGTTGACGGCGATCGCCTGCGGGACTTTGGTCGGATCCACCGCGAGCGTTTGCCAGGAAAGATTCAACCCCACGTAGATCGCCTTGGTCGCGATGAAAATCGGGTTCTTGTGCAACGTGTAGACGTCATCTTCATCGTTGCCCGTGGAATCATCGTCCGACTCTTCATCCGAGGACGCATCGCCATCGGCGTCCTCCATCCAGTCGTCTTCGTCCCAATGCATTTTCTCGGCAACCTGATCGATCCGATCGGGACTTCCTTTGCACTCTTCGTAGAAGCGCAGGTATCTTTGGACAGCGCCGTCCTGCTCGCGCAAATAGCGTTCCCAATCGAACTCATTCCACGCCAGATCGCCGCGATCCTCCCACTGATTATCTGAGCCGCCGTCGGAATCGAAGTTGCTCATCGCTTAGTGGTAAACTGAAAATGCGCGGACCCGAAACGCAAATAAAAACCCGGTCCAATTACCAGACAC
>JBBQEG010000306.1:0-6473 GCA_038320495.1 Opitutales bacterium
GGGGCCTGAGCTTAAAACGGAGGCCCGCTAGCATGCGCTGGTTTCATGCCCTGCCGATCCGGCGGAAGCTATCGTGGACGATTCTGCTGATCTCCAGCTTCGTGTTGCTCGTGGCGGCCACCGCCATCGCCCTTTACGAAGCGTTCGACTTCCGGCGCGCGCTGGTCCGCGACATGACGGTCCTCGCTGATATTGTCGCGACGAATGTCAGCGGCGCTCTCGCGTTCGACGACGAAGCCGCCGCGCGCGTAGCCCTCGCCGCACTGCGTTCCGAGGTGCACGTCGTCGCCGCCGCGTTGTATAACGAGAACGGGACGCCTTTCGCTGATTACGTCCGCGCAGGCACGCATTCCTTCCCGAAGAATGCGACGGAGATCCGCGCGGAATTCGTCCCGGGCGGACTGTTGATCGTCCGGCCCGTAAGCCACGACGGGCGTAAGCTGGGCATGATCTATGTGCGAGCCGACCTCAGGCGGATCACGGACCGGATCGTGGTCTTCAGCATCGTTGTTCTGGTCATTCTGGGCGTGTCGGTGGCGGCCGCGGCCCTGCTGACGTCCTGGCTGCAACGACCGATCACCGAACCGATCCTGCAGCTCGCCGAGACGGCCAAGAACATTTCGGAGCGCAAGGATTTCTCGATGCGCGCGCCGATGCAGACGGGCGGCGAGATCGGGACGTTGACGGCGGCGTTCAACGCGATGCTGCAAACCATCGAAGAGCGTCGCTCCGAATTGCTCGCAGTTAACGCGCAGCTGCGGTCCGAGATCGCGGAGCGTCTGTCGGCCGAAAGCCGCGTGACGGCGCACGCCGCCCGGCTCACGCAGTTGAACTTGATCACGCGCGGCATCGCCGAGCGCCAGGATGTCGAAAGTATTCTCCAGGCGGTGAGCGTCAGTCTCGAGGATCACCTCCCCGTGGATTTTGCCTGCGTCTGCACTTACGAGGAAGAAGGATCAGTCCTGCGCGTCGCGTCGGTGGGCGCCCGTGGAGCGACCCTTGCGCGGGATCTGGACATGAACATAAACGCCTCGATTCCAATCGACGCGAACGGGCTCAGCCGCTGCGTCCGGGGCGATCTCGTCTACGAGCCGAACACCTACGCGATTCCGATGCCCTTTCCGCGGCGGCTGGCCAGCGCCGGTCTGCGTTCGCTGGTGCTCGCGCCGTTGTTGGTGGAACGCCGCGTCTTCGGCGTGCTGATCGCGGCGCGGAAACAAGAGAACGCGTTCACGAGCGGCGAGTGCGAATTCCTGAAGCAGTTGAGCGAGCACGTCGCGCTGGCCACGCACCAGACGCAGCTCTACGCGGCGTTACAGCGCGCGTATGACGAACTCCGCCAGACGCAACAGGCGGTGATGCAGCAGGATCGACTGCGCGCGCTCGGCCAGATGGCGAGCGGCATCGCGCACGACATCAACAATGCCATCTCGCCGGTTTCGCTCTATATTGAGTCCTTGTTGGAGAAGGAGCCGAACCTGAGCACGCAGGCCCGGGAACGCCTCACAATTGTGCAGCGCGCCGTCGAGGATGTCGCTCACACCGTGTCCCGCATGCGCGAGTTCTACCGCCAACGGCCAGCGAACATGTCGATGGTGCGCATCAACCTGAATCGCATCGTGGAACAGGTGATTGATCTCACCAGAGCGCGCTGGTTCGACATGCCGCAGCAACGAGGCGTCGTCGTGGAATTAGTGCGCGACTTCGATCCCGCACTGCCGGTGATCAAAGCGGTCGAAAGCGAAATTCGCGAGGCGCTCACCAATCTCATTTTCAACGCGGTCGACGCCATGAATCGCGGCGGTGTGCTGACCATGCGGACGACGGTCGCCGAATATCCGCGGGCAGGCCTGCCGGGTGAAACCGAGCCGCGCGTAATCCTGGAAGTAACCGACACGGGCAGCGGCATGAGCGAGGAGACGTTGCGGCGCTGCATGGAACCGTTCTTCACCACGAAAGGCGAGCGAGGCACCGGCCTCGGCCTCGCGATGGTCTACGGCGTCACGCAGCGCCATGGCGCCGAGATCGAACTCCGGAGCGTGGCCGGCCACGGCACCACGGTGCGGCTGGTCTTCGCCATCGCGCCGGGTCGTGAGACGATGGCGGACGTGCAACCGCGGAGGCCCGCCGGCAAGCTTCGCCTGCTCATCGTCGACGACGATACGGTGCTGATTAAATCCATGCGGGACATCCTCGAATCCGACGGTCACACCGTCGTGGCCGCGAGCGGCGGCCAGGATGGCATCAATAAGTTTGTCGATGCGGTCTCCAGCGAGGCCCCCTTCAACGCCGTGATCACCGATCTCGGCATGCCCTATGTCGACGGCCGTCGCGTCGCAGCCGCGGTGAAAGCGGCCTCCGCGGATACGCCGGTATTCTTGCTGACAGGATGGGGCACCCGTTTGGTCGCGGAAGGTGATATTCCGGCCGAAGTCGATCGGATCCTGAGCAAGCCGCCCAAGCTGCGAGAACTGCGTGACGCGCTTGCAACCGTGCCGAGCGTGACCCCGATATGACCAACACATCTGCAGCCCACTTGGGACGCCTCCTAATTGTCGACGACGAGACGACGCTCGTCACGGCGCTGTTGAGCACCTTGCGGGACAGCGGATACACCGCGGTGGGCGCGGCGAATCCCCTGGAAGCCCTGGACATTCTCGGCCGCGAGCGGTTCGATGTCCTTCTCACCGATCTGCACCTGCCGGATATGGATGGCGTCGAATTATTACGGAGGGCGCTGGTGATCGACCCGACGCTCAGCGTGGTCATGATGACGGGACACGGCTCCATCAATTCGGCGGTCGACGCGATGAAAGCGGGTGCGATGGATTATATTCTGAAGCCGTTCTCGTTGAAAGCCGCCCTCGCAGCTCTGGCGCGCGTGCTGGAGGTTCGCGTCCTGCGACAGGCGAACGAAGCGCTGAACCTGCGTCTGGTGGCGCGCACGAGGGAATTGGAAACGGTCAACGCGGAACTGGAAGCGTTCTCCTACTCGGTGTCGCACGATCTCCGGGCGCCGCTGCGCTCGATCCGAGGATACACCGAAGCGTTGGTCGAGGAATACGGCCGCGAAGAAAAACAAGCTCAGGACTATGGCCAACGGATCACCGGCGGAGTCCGGCGCATGGAAAGGATGATCGAGGATCTGCTTCGCCTCGCCAAGGCGATGCGCAGCGAGATCGAACAAAGTGACGTCGATCTGAGCCAGTTGGCCGCCGAAATCATGGCGAAATTGCAAGCGGAGGAACCCGACCGCAAACTGGAGCTTATCATTGCGCCCAATCTGAAGGTCGTCGGCGATCCCGGCCTGTTGCGCATGGCGATGGAAAATCTGCTCGGCAATGCGTGGAAATATACGACCAGGCTCGACGCCGCCGTGATCGAAGTGGGAATGCGTGCATCGCCCGAGGGCCCCGTCTATTTTGTGCGCGACAACGGTGTGGGCTTCGATCCCGTCGAAGCGTCGAAACTGTTTGCGCCGTTCCAACGGCTTAGCTCCGCGAAAAACTTTGAAGGGACGGGCGTCGGGCTCACGACCGTGAAACGGATCGTTCACCGCCATGGCGGGGCCATTTGGGCCGAAGGGGAGCCCGGAAAAGGCGCGACCTTTTTCTGGACCATGCTGCAGGAAAAGCGTCCGTAACGTGGCCGGGCGCCTGCCTCGAGACACTTGCTCTAGGCGGATTTTCGGCGAGCTTGCGGTTGCTCGTGTTTACCATTGGTCATTGGCAACCGAAAATCGGCGATCCCTCGTTCGTCGGTTGGTTCACCGTGGTATCCTATTATCTCTGCGCGACGCTGGGTCTCGCCCACCTTCTACAAGGTCGAGCGCGGATAGATAGGGTGGATGCGCGTTTCCGGACTTCTCTGACGGGTATTGTCGCAGTGCTCGGAATAACCAAGCACTTTAATCTGCCCGGAGCCGTCACGGAGGTCGGCCGAATCGTCGCGAATTCGATTAGCGGATACGAGTTTCGCAGATGGCCGCAGGCCGTCGTGTTAATTCTCATCACGATCAGCGTGATTCTCGTCGTGCGGTGGGCCACGCGTCACCCGTGGTTTAGCGAGATTTGGAAGCGCCGTGCGCCGGAAATGATCTGCCTGGCTTACCTCTGCGGCCTCGTGGTTCTCCGTGCCGTTTCACTCCACCAAGTCGGCGCCTTGCTCGGGGCCGAAGTGTTCGGCGTCCGCGTTAATTGGATCGTCGAGTTGAGCGGTATATATTCGCTGATGGTGATCGTGGTGATCCGGATTCTCGCGCCGCCGGAGCGGGCCCGCTGAGGTGAAAGCGGGAGGCATCTAACACGTGATCAACCGTGGAAACGACCGGCAACGGATTTTCACCGAGGAGCGCCCCGCGGCGACAAAGCTCAAAGAAAAGCGCTTGCATTTAATTCCGATCTTTCCGTCTTCAGCATCCTCCCGTTTCAATGCTGCCCCTCGATCAGCTGCCTATCCTCCTTGTTGAAGACAGTGACGACGACCTCTTTTTCTTCAAAAGGCTTCTAGCAAAAACCGGCATCAAACCTGCCCTTGCAATCGCGACCGATGGGCAGCAAGCAGTTGCCTATCTCGAACGTGCTCTGTCCGACACAGAACTTCCCAAGCCCCCTCCCGTCCCGGTCTTGATTTTCCTGGATCTGAAGCTCCCACTCAAAGGCGGCTTCGAAGTACTAAAATGGATCCGGACCCAAAAGGAGCTGGCTCAAACCGTGGTGATCATCCTCTCCTCCTCCGCGGAATCACGGGATGTGGTCCAGGCCTTCAAGTGGGGTGCGCAATCCTACCTCGTAAAGTACCCGGAACCAGCGATCCTTGCTGACGTTGTCCAACGCGTGGCCGCACTCGGACCTGCTGCGGACCTCAGCACGTTGGAACTGCCCGGACTGCGTCCGTGAGTTTCACGGGTTGCGCTACCCAGCGCTATCGACTTTGAGCGGACGTCGTAAGCGATTCTTGAACTCTACCTGCTTCCGCCGAACGCTCGCCTGCACCGCTCCTTATCCCGAGCAATCGGAGCATTCGAAACGTCGATAACGTCACCTGCACCATGCGCCTGCTTTCCTCGAACCCAGCCTTTGTTTGCCTTTTCATCACCCTCCTTGCATCGGCTCCTGCGGCCGAGTTAAAGCTCTGGTCAGGCGTTGCTCCCGGCGATGAAACGTTTCGGCCGGCACCGACCAAGGCAGCGCCACCGAAAACCGATGATGTCATCCGCATCGGGTTGGTCACCGAGCCGACGTTAACCCTCTTTCGCCCGCCCGCGGGTCAATCCAATGGCGCGGTCGTCGTCGTGTGTCCCGGCGGCGGATACAACATCCTCGCTTGGAACAAGGAAGGGACGGAAATTGCGGAATGGCTCAACGGGATCGGTGTCACGGCCGTGGTGCTGAAGTACCGCGTGCCCCGCCGGGATCCTCAGCAGGCCCACGTCGCACCCTTGCGGGATGCCCAGCGCGCCCTGCGGCTCGTCCGCCAAAATGCGGCGAAATGGGAAATCGATCCCAACCGCGTCGGCATCCTCGGTTTCTCGGCCGGGGGCAACCTGGCCGTGATGGCCGGAACCGCGTGGGGAGAGACCACGTATCCCAAGCAGGACGCCGCGGACGCGTTGAGCTGCCGTCCTGACTTCGTCATCCCGATTTATCCGGCGTATCTGGGAAATGAGGACACACCCGGTCCGTTGAGTCCCGCTATCACCGTGAATAGCAAGACGCCGCCCATGTTTCTGGCCGTCACCCATGTGAGGTATTCTCGGACTTATCCGCGAGGTCAGCGTAATCCGCGGTTGCTCGATGTTTGAACCTAAATGGTCTGAGGCTACGCCCCTTCCCCTGCACCCCATCCCAAAAATCTTTTTTTTCTCACCAAGCCATCGACCATCCCCCCCTTTTGCAGAACTTGACGGACACAACTGGTTCGTCATCCCGCCATGATCATGGAAACCCCGGGATCGTTACTGCTTGGACGCGGACTTCCCTATTTTTTTTCCCGGGATATCAGGCGCCTCCGGCTCACCGGAAAACGGCGCGCGTCCGTGCGCAGTGCGGGGGGGCTTGGCCGGAACCGCGAGTTCCGTCCGCAACCGCGCCAGTTCCGTTTTGAGCGTCGCCACCACCGGCGCGTAACTCGGATCGTTGATATAGTTCCGCGTTTCGTTCGGATTGGCTTCGCGATCGTAGAGCTCCCAGTCATCCACGTCCGGCATATAATAATGCACGAGCTTGTGCCGTGGCGTGATGACCGCCTCGTGCGGTCGTACCCGGTTGGGCACGGGGAACTCGTAGAAATGATAATACGGTGAGAATCGTGGCCCGACTGGGACCGCAGACCGAATTGGGCACGAGACAACGGTCAAAACGCATTCCTTCCCGCGCGATTCGATCAATGTGGGGCGTTTCCACCAGCCGGCGTTTTTCGCCATAGGCGCTTATCGCCTGCGTCGCGTGATCATCGGAGAAAATGAAAACGAT
>JBBQEG010000307.1:0-6464 GCA_038320495.1 Opitutales bacterium
GCCGAGTCGCTCTCGCGGATGGTCTACGGCATCGTATGTTTCGCGACGCTGTTCAGCTTCACCGGCACCGTCCTCGGCGGCATCTGGGCCGATCAATCCTGGGGCCGATTCTGGGGCTGGGATCCCAAGGAAAACGGCGCCCTCATGATCGTAATGTGGAACGCGATCATCCTCCACGCCCGCTGGGGCGGCATGATCAAGCAGCGCGGCCTCATGAACCTGGCGATCGGCGGCAACATTATCACCGCCTGGAGCTGGTTTGGCACCAACATGCTGGGCGTCGGCTTGCACAGCTACGGCTTCACCGACGCCGCATTCATGGCCTTGTCGTCATTCGTCGGGACTCAGCTTGCCATCATCGGCATCGGCCTGGTGCCGCTCACCGCGTGGCGCAGCTTCAAGGGATCAAGCGCCGGGCCGGCCGCGAAGACGAAGCGCGAAGTCGCTACGGCTCCATCCCGCTGATCCGAGGTGAAACAGACATTCCTGTCTGTCGCCTGAAGATTGACCCTCCGATGCCTGAAGATTGACCCTCCGTCGCCTGAAGATTTAGCTTGGTTTTCTCGCGTCGGACTCAAGGCAGCAACAGACAGGAATGTCTGTATCACCTCGGCCTATTTCCCGAGTAGCTCTTCCGCGTGCGCGAGCGCGCTCTTCGCATTTCGATCACCGAGCATGCGCGCCAGTTCAGTGACGCGCTGCTTCCGGCTCGCCTGTATTGGTTCGATGGTTACGACCGCGCGCTCCTTCGACTGATCCTTGTTTACGACCAGGTGACACGCCGCTTGCGCCGCCACCTGCGGCAAATGCGTTACGCAAAGAACCTGATGGTTCTTCGCGATGCCGGCCATTTTTTCGCCCACGACGCGACCGATCTCGCCGCCGACATTCGCGTCGACTTCATCGAACACCAGCAGCGGCACGTCATCCAGATCCGCCAGCACCGTTTTCAGCGCCAACATCACCCGCGCCAGTTCACCGCTCGAAGCCACCCGGCTCAGCGGCAGAGGCGGCTCGCCGACATTCGGTGAAAAGAGAAACTCCGCACTGCAATCACCCGTCGGCGACAGTTCCGCCAAAGGCACCACGCGCACCTGAAAATCCGCTTTCTTGAACCCGAGCTGCGCGATGCTTTTCGCCGCGATCTTCGCAAGTTCCTTTGCGGCCTTCTCGCGAATGACCCGCAACGCCGCCGCATCGCGTTTCGCCAGCCGCGCCGCGTCCGCAATCTGTTTCTCGAGCTTCAGCATCGTGCCCTCGATATCACCTTGCACGTCCAGTCGAGCCCGCATCGCTTCGCGCGCAGCAAGGACGGCCGCCACATCGCCGCCGTGTTTCCGTTTTAACTCGAGCCACGTATTCATCTGGCCGCTGAGCTCCTCCGCCTGTTCCGGATCAAACTGCAACTGCTGACTCAAGGTCGAAAACTCCTCGCCGAGATCGTTCAACTCCACGACGGCCGACGCCAATCGCTCCACCAGCGGCTTGCTCGCGACATCGATACTCTCGAGCTGCCGGGCTTCGCGGAGCAACTCTGCAATGCGCACCTGCACGCCGTCCTCGCCAGTCAACCCATTCGCGAGCACCGACGAAAGCTCGATCAGTTCCTGCGCGCGGCTCATGCGCTGAAAATCCCGCTCGAGGGTCTCGATCGCCTCCTCGGTCAGCTCCAGCGCATCCAGTTTCGCCAGCTGAATGCGGAGAAACTCAATCTGATCCGGCGCCAGCTTGGTTTCCCGCGCGAGTCGCGTCCGCTCGTTGAGCAAATCCCGCCACGCCCGAAAACTCACCTGATACTCCGCGAGGGGCGCATGCGCGCGGCCAAACAGATCAAGCAGGTCGAGCTGACAGCTCTCCTTCAAGAGCCGCCGCGGTTCGCTCGGCCCATGAAAATCGATCCAGTGTTCGCCGAGTCGTTGCAACGCCGCCAACGTGGCCAGGCTTCCATTCACCGTGATCTTCGGCGCCTTCTCACGCGGCAGGCTGCGTTTTAGGATCAACACTCCGTCCTCGCACGCCGGCAGTTCCAAGCTGGTGAGCACGGAGTTCAAAGCACTGGCGTCCACAAAAAACAAAGCCGCCTCGACCTCCGCCGCCGCCGCACCTTGGCGAATGATTGTCTTATCCGCCCGCTCACCCGCGAGCAGGCTCAACGCGCCCAACAGGATGCTCTTGCCCGCGCCCGTCTCGCCTGTCACCGCCGTGAAGCCCGCTTCAAAATCGAGGGTGACTTCCTCGAGCAGGGCCAGATTGCGGATACGGAGCGACTGAAGCATGCACGGATAGAGGCACGAAAAAACCGCCGTAATCAAGCGGCGGATTCACCCGAAGTGCTACAGACATTCCTGTCTGTTCCGACTATCCGACATGAAACCGACATTCCTGTCTGTTCGGGTACAGGCAGGAATGCCTGTATCACTCCGGAAAGTCCGAGAGGTGGTCCAAACCCCGCCGCCCCCACCAACTCGGAAAACCGCCCGCCCCAAGCGCACCTTCACCCCTCAAGCGTCGGAACAAAGATTAACCGCGCATAGGCGTACGCGATGCATTCACCCATGACCGAGCGAACGCCCTGACTGTATTTCCACCAACGTCGCGCATCGTAATCAGGATGCGGCACCGAAATGATTCCCACTTTAACCGAGCTGCCGAGCGCTTTCTGAAACAGCAAGCGCGTGCGCCGGGCATGCACGTCCGCGGTGACCACGTTGATGCTGGTCAACGGCACTTTGTTTTCCTCGCACCATTTGCGCAACGCCACAGCGGACGTGTACGTGCGGTCGCGCGTTATCATTCGCGAGGGCACCATCTGCACCACGTTTGCCGGCAGGCCCGCCGTCTTGAGTCGGCCGGCCCCGACGCTCGCCGCCGTATTATAGTCGTTCGTGTAGCCGCCCATCCCTTGGACCGGCCCACCCGTCGAAAAAACCCGCTCATAGCCGTGCGCGTTAAACTCCTCCGCCACCGCCTTCACCGCATAGACGTCCACCCATCCCTCCATCGCAAGCAAGCGGGTGTCGACCCGTTCCGTAATCGCGAAAAACGGATACACTCCGAAAAGCCAAATCACGAAGGACGCAACGCCCGCTGCCGCCAATGCCGAAAAGCCGCGCAACGACAACCCCCAGCGCTCCCGCCGGTTGAATACTCCGAAAAACTTCTGGCCCGTGACAGGACGCGATGACGCCATCACCGAAGAGCAATGCTCCTTGCACTGCGACGCAATCTTCCGCTTTCGAACCCTCGGCCCACCGTCGCCCGGCGACGAAGCGATCATGCATTTCAACTTAGACCGGAACCGGAGCGGAAGCCTCACTGGGTGAGGCTCCGCCCAACATGATTCGGACTTAAAACGAGAAGGTGTTTGTCAGATAGAACCGTTGCTCCGGCGCCAGACGATACGAGGCAACCTGCCCCGTCGGTTGCACCGTCACCGGGACAAGATCACCGCCGGATGCGAACGCGTTGCGGACTTGGAGCGAGACCTTCCAGTCAATTCTATCCTGCCAGACCTTGCGTCCATACGAAACCGTGAGATCAACATTGGTCTCCGCCGGCGCATAAAAAGGGCGGTCAATGCCGAGATCGACGGAGCCATCCGCCTTATAGCTTGCGGGGTAACCAATGCCCAACTTGCTCTGCCAGCGAAGACCTCCGCCGACGCTCCAGCCGCGCAGGAATCCTTCCTTGAAGAACTGATAATTCGTCACCAGATTGGCGCGATATTTCCGCTGCTCGGCGGCGGCCGAACCTTCGGTTGCCACCATGGTGGCGAACGGAATATAGACCGTGTTGGTTACGAATGAACCGACTGTCTCGACACTGCCCGGCAGCGGCGAGTTGAGATCAAAACCCGTGGGATAATTCGTGCGCGGCTTGTCCTTCAACTCGTCCCAGACGGGACGCATCGCAGCGATGATCGCCTTGGCATTCGGCGCAATGTTGGTCTGCACCGTTTGCTGCTTCGCAAAATTAGCGAGGATGCGCCACCGCCGGTTGGGATTGAAAACGAGTTCGAGTTCCTGGCCCTTCGCCTCGAAGTCGGTCGTGTCGGATACGCCACTCACGCCAGCGACCACCTGACCTTGATTGCTCTCGGCCGCAGAACCGGTATAGGTAAAGCCATAAAGGGAACGGAAATCCGAAGGCAGCGCCGCGAAGATTTTCTCGATGTCCGCCCGGCGGTTGATCGTGGGATTACGATTGGCGTTGTCCTCGGAGATCCAGAACCCCGTCATCTGTACAATCGCGTTGGTATAATTGAACGGCTGGGTGAAGCCCTGTCCGACCACCGTGGTCTTGAAGTGATTATAGCGGAAACTGAGGCGATCGTTCAGGACCGAAACATTCAGGCCGAACTCGCGGGTCTTACCCACCGGCGATTGCAGGGGCGTGCCCACATAGTTGATGCGCGAACCAGCCGGCGTGAAATTGGAGGAGACGTTCGTGAAGAAGCTGACGTCGGTACCCTGCGGTAGCTTGATCAATTTGTGCGGCCAGCGCAGCACCCCGCTGTAGCTCTTCACTTCCTTGGCAACGACGATCTTGGGAAACGAATAAACATTATAGTCATCAAAACCCTTTGCCTTCGAGTCCGGCTGCAGCGGATCGTAGGTAAAGTTGGCGCGCGGCGAATACCGCACGGACTCGTCCCGCCGGATGCCAACGGTCGTGACGAGCAGGTTGTCCAGCCAGTAGCTTTGCAACACCGCCGCGGTGGACGTAATAGTATCCTGAGAACGGGTACCAGAGTTGAAGATTTCCTTCAGCTGGGTGGGGACGGTCACGTCGTCCGCCTGCACCGTGTTCGGGACCCCGGCCGGCGCGCTCCAGAACGAGGTCTCGGTTGTCAGACCGTCCCGAATCGCCGTCGTTTGAATCGGATTCAATGTGAGCGGCGAGCCATCGAGAATCGAGGGTCCAAGGTAAACGAGCAGATTGGGCAGCCGGTTGAAACTGGCGATGTTTGTGCTGATCTGATTCGCCGCCACTCCGTCCGTCGCGAGCTTCGTGGTATAGGAAAGCGCGTTGGTCACAGCACGCTCGTAGAGTCCGGTCAGAGTGGAGCGTCCGAGCCACTTGCCGAGCGTCGACGAAATCTCCTTCAGATCATAGCGCACGAAGGGCGTGACCCGGGCCGTGTGCCGGTCCGTAAAGCTGTTGCCATATTGTTGCTGACTCATGACGGAATAGGGGCGGCCGACATTCGGGTTGACGCGCCCGTCGGGCAGATACTCATTCACGTCGATGCGGACGTGGTTCGCATTGCCCTGGGTTCCGAAGAAGGAATTACGATTCCGGTTGTCGTATCGTTGAGTGTAATACGCCACCTCGATGCCGAGGCGATCCTCCCACGCGCGCTGTTCGAGCGAGAACGTCGCGGTATGAAAGCTGTCGTTCTGCCGCCCAGTTTCGTCGATCTGATGATTCTCAAAATCGAAAGCATCGAAATCGGTGAAGCCTTGCATCTTGATGCCGGCCGGGCGCCGGTTGTTGGGATAAAATCCGGCAGGGATTTCTGCGGCGTTGAAAGTCTCATAGAACGCGATGCTATCGAAGGCGGAATCGCGGTTCACCAGCGGCTGCAGGAGACCGTTCCTCACCGCGTTAAGGCCATTGCCGGTCGTCAATATGCTGCGGAAGCTACGGTCCGGCGCGGCGGCTGTGGTCGAGGAAAACGGTGACACGATTGCTCCGAAAATCTGCGCCTGACCAATCAGCCGGCTGACCGGACTCGCGGTAAAGAACGCGCCCGAATCCTGCGTCGAGGCGGACGGGTTACGGGCGGGATCGTCGTAGAGGTTCCAATCCCACGTAGGCCGGCCCGCTGCATACCACTGCTCCGAGATACTGTTAAACGGCAGCACGGAGAACGGCCGGTTGGCGCGGGTGTTACCGGTTTCAAACATGGCCCGCAGCGTGGTGGTCCGGAACGGTTCGAACGTCGCCGTACCAAAAAGCCGGCGCTTGTGTTCAAACGCCGGCCGCTGGTTGTAGCGTTCCTTGTCGTCAAGTGCGGCGAGGCGGAAGGCGAGTTTCTTCGGAATTAGAACGCGATTGAAATCAAACGACGCGCGCAAGGCATCGTTGTTGCCGTAGCGAAACTCGACTTTGTTCCTATTACGGATCAGGTCCGCCTTGATCGGGGTGGACTCCACCACGCCGGCCGGACTGCCCACCCCGAAGAGGATGGCGTTGGCGCCACGAATGACTGTGACGCCCTCGGTGTTATAGCCATCGAAACCGAAGTCCGACGTGAAGTAACCGCGAGTGGAATTGGGGGAAGAGAGACCGCGCGTGCGCGACTGCGACTGCGGGGCATTCCGCGGACCATCACCGACGATCTGGTCATTGTTGATATTACCGCCCGTCGCGTTGGAGAAGTTTCCACCGGGACCGGCCGCTTCCATTCCGGTCGCATAGATCAGCACGTCGTTGACGTTCGTCGCTCCGATGTCGTTGAG
>JBBQEG010000308.1:0-6458 GCA_038320495.1 Opitutales bacterium
TCGTATTGGATCCCGTACGCGTTGAGCAAGGTCGGCAGATCGCTGGACACATTCTGGGGCCCGCCGCCCATCATGGCCTGCTGCGGATTGCTCTGCCGTTTGAAGTGCTGCTACGACGGATCGAGAGCGAGAACGAACGGCTTTCCGCCAAGCAGGAATTGGTCGATCGAATATTGCAGCTTCGGGGAAACGTTCTGCGGATGAGCGATGAGGAGAACATCGAGATTAGCCGGCAACTCGGTCGCGGTGGCGTTTACGACCGTGACCTCAAACGACTGGCCGAGCTCGGTCATGACCATTTGCGACGGCTGCGGTTGCTGGCGCATCATCATCATCATCTGCATTTGATCCGGACTGGTCCCCTGCAGCGGCAGACTGGTGAGAAGGCCGAGCCGCGGTTTGTCCAACAGCTGGACGCTATGAACGAGCTTGGAAAGATCGTACTCAAGGAACTGTTCGCGCTGGGGAGTGAACGCCGGGATCGTCTTCTGTTGGTCGGCTTGAGTGACGATCAGGCCGAAGTAGAAGGGCTCGCCGCCCTGCTGTGCCATTTGCGGAGTCAGGCCGGAGGCGGTGGCCCGTTCCTCTTCCGGCGTGTCGGGCCGGGGGTTGATGATGTTGAGCGTCAGTTTTCCGCGAGAGGCGCGCACATATTGACGAGCCATTTCCTGCACGCGGGCGGCATAGTTCTTGTAGGCGATCGGCAGGCCATCGGCGTCGCGGGAGAAGAAAAGTTCGAGCGTAACGGGCTCCTCGATTTTTCCGAGCATCGCCTTGGTGCCCTCGGAGAGAGAGTAGATTTTCTCCGCGGTGGCGTCGAGCCGCACGGGCACGGACGAGGCGAGGTAGTTGACGAGCACGAGCCCGACGAGGAGGAGAAGGACGGCGAGAGTTTTGCTTCCGAATTTCATGGTCGGTCAGGTTTAGCGTTCGAGAGCGACGACATTGAGGAAGAGCGTGAAGGCCATCAGCGAGACGAAGAAAATCACGTCCTTGGGATCGATGATCCCTTTCGTGAACGCATCGAAGTGGGTCAGGAAACTGAAGTTGGCAATGAGGTCGGAGACCGCAACGGGCAGCGAGAGAAAGCCCGTCAGAAAGCCCGAGAACATGCTCGTTCCGAGCAGCACGAGCAGCACGCAGACGAACACGCTCAGCACAAAGCTGATCACCTGGTTTTTGGTGAGCGCCGACATCAGTGAGCAAACGCCGAGGTAGCCCCCCGCCATCATGATGCTTCCGATGTAGCCGCTGATGATCACGCCCCAATCCGGATCGCCGAGATAGGCGAGCGTGAGGGGCATGGGAAAGCTCAGCAGAATCGCGATTCCGAGAAAGGCCCAGGCCGCGAGGAATTTTCCGATCACGGCTTCGAGTGTCGTGATGGGCAGGGTGAAAAGCAGCTCAACCGTGCCGGCGCGCTTCTCCTCCGACCACAGGCGCATGCCGGCCGCGGGAACGAGGAAGAGGAAGAGCCACGGATGAAACGTGAAGTAGCTTTCGAGACTGGCGATCCCGCCCTTGAAGAACCCGCCCGCGAAGAACGCGAGCCCGACGGACGCGAACAGAAACACGATCAGGAAAACGTAGGCAACCGGCGCGCGAAAATAACCGAGAAACTCGCGTTTGAAGATAGGTGCGATTTGACGCATAACTTTAGGAAAAGAAGAAATTGGCGGAAAATAAGAAATCTGAGGAAAAGAAGAAGGCTTAGAAAAAGAAGAAACGGGCAGAACAGAAAAAACGGGAGAAACGGCGGAAATGACGACGTCTGAGGAAAGGCGATACGGGAGAAAACGGCGGTACTGTTTTTTTAATTTTCCGCAGACCTGATTTCTTCTTTCCGAATGTTTCTTCCTTCTTCTTTTCCTCAGATGTCCCCGTGGGTCAGAGTGCGGAAGATTTCGTCGAGGCGGGCACCGGGCTGGCGGGCCCGAAGTTGTTCGGGAGTCTCGTCGGCGACCACCCGGCCACGCGAGATGATGATCACGCGATTGCAGATCGCGTCCACTTCCTCGAGGATGTGAGTGGAGAGGATTACGGCCTTTTCCTGCGACATGCTTTTGATCAACGAACGCACTTCGTTCTTTTGATTCGGATCGAGACCATCGGTCGGCTCGTCGAGGACAAGCACCGCGGGGTCGTGCAACAACGCCTGGGCAAATCCGACGCGCTGTTTGAAACCCTTGGAGAGGGTTTCGATGGTTTGATTCCTCACCGGCGCGAGATGGGTCAGCGCGATGGCGCGCTCGACCTGCTTCGCCTTGGCATCATTGGCGCGGAAACCGCGGACTTCAGCGATGAAGCGGAGGAATTCTTCAACGGTCATTTCCGGATACGCGGGAGCGCTTTCGGGGAGGTAGCCGAGTTTCCTCTTCACGGCCACGGGATCGACGGTGACATCGATTCCATCCACCGTCGCCGTGCCGGCATCGGGGCGGAGGAACCCGGTGATCATCTTCATCGTGGTCGACTTGCCGGCGCCGTTGGGGCCGAGAAATCCCAGAATGTCGCCGCGTTTGACCGTGAACGTGATGCCGTCGACGGCGCGTTTGGCACCATAGGTTTTAACCAGACCTTTGACTTCAATCATGGGAGCTAGACGACGCTTGTTAATGGGCAGTGTGACCTGCCTGGGGGAAAAAGTTCCGACGCTATCCGATCGCAGGAGAGTGTCGTAAAAATGAGGAGAGGCCGGAGTCGCAAGCGGAAAGTGCGTTCGGCGTGCGAACAGTCGATCTCATTCCAACGCCTTGATCGCAAACACGACGGTGTGGGTCGTCTCGCCAATCATCTGAACCTGAAACGGGGGGCGTCCCCAACGCGAGTGGGTGTTGAAGAAGTCCAGATTGCGCTGCCATTTCGTCACGACGACGTGCCGCACGCCCGATGCCCGCCAGCGCTTGGCCGCTTCCGCCGGCGATAGGGCCGCGTTAAACAACCAGTCGGCATCGGGGCTCCACAAGGGAATCACGGGAATACCGACCGCGCCAAAACGCCGTTGAAACCCAGGGGCGTCAGCGATCACGATTCCGGGTTCCCCTGTGCGGCGGACGATTGCCACGGTCTCATCGGCATCGCCTACGGGCGCGTGACGGTGCGGGGCAAAGCTGGGCCAGTCGCGCATGGGCGTGTGCCACGGATTTTGCGGTAGCGCCAAGGTGGCGGGCAGGGTGCCCAGGACGAGCAGTCCCAACGCCAATGTGGCCCGGCGATAGAGCCTCGGACGCGGCATTGCGATCGCCGCCAGTGCCACTCCGGCAACGAGCACAGCGACGCCAAGCGCTGGACTGGCGACACGGATGGAATAGAAAAGACCGCCGTTGGTGTAACGCACCGACATGGCCCACAGAGCGAAGATTATTCCGCTCGCAGCGAGCAGCGCCACGGCGTGACGACGCCACGCATTGCGCCGCATGAGCGCGGGAACCAGTACGACGAAGCCTACGAGGGCGGTCGGGGCGAACTGGATCAAGTAGCGCCCTACTTGGATCCACCCGTCCGCAGTCTGGAGCACCGCGCCAAACGCATCCGCGTCGTGTTCGATCCACGCGACAAATCGCTCATTGATGGGCAGACTGGCGAATCGCAGACTGTAGAATGGGTTTCCCGTGGCGAGGAATGTCCGCACCGGCCAGACCACGGCAAGCAGCACGGGGATGAGGAAGGCGCCCCACGCGCGCCGGGTGGGCTCGCTGCCCAGCAAGCCGATCCCGGCGAGCAAGGGGAAAATCAGGCCGTACTCGCGTCCCGCTGCGCCCAATACCGCGAAGACGCCGGCAAGGGCCGCCCATCCTGCGACGCGCGTGTGATGCCAGCCCAAGAGCGCGCCAATCAACCCGACGAGCGACAAGGTGGTGAACCCCGTTTCCTGTCCGAGCAAAAAGGACCAGATCAGCAGCGGGCAGCTCGCGGCGGCCACGCATGCCAGCCGCGAGGCCCGAATTCCGCCGACCCGCGCCGCACTGTGCCAGAGCACGTCGTGCAGCGCCCAGAGTTGGAGCACCACGACTGGAATCGTCCAGGCAGGGTCATAATCGCCAGCGCAGGCGTAGGCCCACGCGTGCACGGCCGCGACTCCCGGCGGAATACTCTCGGCCCAGAAATACGAAAAGAAATCTGCCGGCGCATCGGGCGGATAAAAGTCGAGGGAGCCGCGGGTCAGCAGTTGTTCCGCGAGAAAACTCCAGCGGAACTCAATGTCCGGTCCCGCAAGCGGCTCGTGCACGGCGCGCCACAGCAACGCCAGCCAGACCAGCGCAAAGAGGGGCGTCCACGCGCCCATCTGGCGAAAAATCACCAACCAGTCGGCGTATTCGGTTTCGGGTCGGAGGAGCGGTGGACGGAATCGAGCGACCGTTGCACAGATCACGAAAGCGAACCCAAGGCTGATGCTGAGCGACCCGGCGGAGATGCGGATCGAGAGGGCATCGAGGGCCAGCACGGCGGCATAGAGAAGAACGACCGAACCCGCGAAACAGGCTGATAACGTACGCGGCACCGCGAGTGCGCGCATCAGCCCCGCTCCTGGCGCGAGTAAACCGACGAGCAGGAGGGCGAGTTTCGCCGCGAGCAACACGAGCGCAAGCACCTCCCTCTGCAATGCTACTCCGGGCGCGCAAGCCAGCCGGAAATGAAGTCTCGGAGACGACGAGCGCGCGGGGAACCCGCCTCCGGTGGAGAAACGACTTCCGTTCCGCGTCGTCCGTGCCGACTGGTCATACTATATCCGGGCTCCTGCAAACCATCCGCGACGTGATCGCGCGGTCGGCGCACGTTGCGCCGAACGCCCCTTATGTCACAGCCGTGGCGAGTTCGCGGTCTTTTTCAGTCTTCAAGCGCAACTGGCCGCAGGCCGCGTCGATGTCGTGGCCTTTTTCGCGGCGCAGCGTAACCGAGATCCGCGCGGCGCGGAGGATATCGGCGAAGCGTTCCTGGCGGGTGATGCTCGGACGTTTCCACGGGAGGCCTTCCACCGTGTTATAAGGAATGAGATTCACGTGCGCGTGCAGATCGCGGGCGAGGTCGCGCAGCTTTTCCGCCTGTTCGAGCGCATCGTTGATGCCTTCAATCAGGATGAACTCGAGGGTGACCATGCGGCCGTGTTTCTCGGAAAAGGTTTTCACGGCCGGGATCAGCTTCGCGAGCGGATAGGCCTTGTTCACCGGCATGATTTTTTCACGCACCTCGTCGGTCGCGCCATGCAGGGAAATCGCGAGGCGGAAACCGAGTTTTTCTTCCGCCAGTTGCAGGATCTTGGGCACGAGTCCACTGGTCGAAAGTGTCACGCGGCGCGCGCCAAAACCGAGGCCCCAGTCCGCGTTCAGGATTGTGAGCGCCCGCATCAGATTGTCGTAGTTGGCGAGGGGCTCGCCCATGCCCATGACCACGATATTGTCGAATGACGCGAGTTCCTGACGGGCCCGCGGCGTGCGCTCGTCTTCGCGGTAGCAGACTTGCAGCAACTGGGCGACAATCTCGCCGGCGTTGAGGTCGCGTTTGAATCCGGCCAGACCGCTGGCGCAAAAGACACAGGCCATGGCGCAGCCGACCTGGGTTGAGATACAGATTGTTTTCCGTGACTGGTCGAGGCCCACGCCTTCCTGCGGGGCCCGGATGATGACGGTCTCGATCAGGGCGCGATCGCCGAGTTCGAGCAGAAGCTTATCGGTCACGTCCTCCGATTGTTGGTTGAGCACGAGCGACGTGGGCATGAGCTCAAACGTGTCGGCGAGCCAGGCACGCAGGGGCTTGGACAGATTGGTCATCTCGTCCCACGAGCGCGCGCGTTTCTTGTAGAGCCAGTCGAGGATTTGCCTGGCCCGAAAAGCGGGTTCGCCCTGCTCGCGGAGCTTCTCCGTGAGCGAGTCGAGGGTCTCGCCGGTAAGCGGCGGCTTGGCGGGCGTGAATTTCATCGAGCCGGCACCATGATGGGGGCCGAGCCGCGGCGCAAGCGGGCAGGTCGGGGGGCGGGCGTTGCGGTTCATTGGCAACGGAGGATTGCCTGCACGGCCACTTTGGTTTCGAGTGTCGGTACCCCGATGAAACTCACCCTTCCCCTGTTAATTGCTTCGTGTTTACCGCTCCTTGCCATGGCTGCTGAATCTTCCCGTCCCAGTTTTCAGGGCCGAATCGAGCGCTTCGATCCGGCGTTTGATCGCCTCGTTGCGCCCGATGCCACGATCGAAAAGCTCGCCGACGGTTTCACGTGGTCCGAGGGCCCTGTCTGGCTGAACGGCGAACTTATTTTTTCGGATGTGCCGGCGAACATCGCGTATCACTGGAAACCCGGGATGACGCAGGCTGAGGTGTTTCTCAAACCGAGTGGATTGCTGACCCCGCAACCCGGGTTTCGCGAGCCTGGCAGCAATGGTCTTGCGCGCGATGCGCAGGGCCGGCTGCTCCTTTGTCAACACGGTGAGCGGCGCGTGGCGCGTTATGAAAAGGGCGCTTTCACC
>JBBQEG010000309.1:0-6457 GCA_038320495.1 Opitutales bacterium
GGTGAGCCGGTGGACCTTCAACTTCGCGCGAGGCTCACCGACGGCTCCCGCACACCGGTCCTCGCCCACAGGGCTGCAACCGCGATTGCCCGCGACTATCGCCAGAATCATTTTGGCGTCTTGCTCGACCAGCACACGACCGCAATCCAACGCCATCCCAACGTCTTCGCCACGGGCCCGTCCCAAGCCGAAGGCAGCGGCGAACTCGCGGATCTCGTGCGCCGTTATCTGGGGCCGCCACCGCATGGACGCATCATCGATGTGGGCTGTGGCCTTGGTTCCTATGGTCGCGGACTACTCGCCGACGGTTACGATTGGTTCGGGGTTGAAATCGATCCCGCCGATTGCGCGGAACTCAAAAGACTGGGTCTGCCCCATCAGCAGGTGGACGGGCTCACGTTGCCGTTTGCGGACGGCGCCTTCGACAGCGCCCTTTGCCTGGAGGTGCTCGAGCACATCGAGGAGCCGCGCGCGTTTCTGCGCGAAGTGAAACGGGTTGCTCCGCGGCAGCTGATCGTATCAGTGCCGAACTGCGAATTGCTCGGCTATTTGTGGGACCATCTCGCTACGCCCTGGCACATGCTCGAGTCGACTCATGTGAACTATTTCACGCGCTGGAGCCTCGGCTCGCTGTTACGGGAATTCTATCCGCAGGTTGAACTTCGGTTTCATACCCCGTACCCCTTGCAAACCATCGAACACACGCCCCTGCACTACAACGTGCTCGCGATCGCCCGCGCCACGCCATGACGCACGAAGAAAAAATCTCCACCTGGATTCCAACCGACGCCGTCGGCGTTGAAATCGGGGCCGGGGCGGCGCCGCTGCCCGGATTTTCCACTCCTCCGATTTACGTCGATTGCTTCAAGGCCTTCGGTGCCGAGCCGTGTCGCGCCGACTATTATGGCCATGCGTGCCAGCTGCCGTTTCACGATCACTCGCTCGACTTCGTGGCGGCATCACACGTCTTGGAACACGTGGCGAATCCCGTTGCTGCCCTCGCCGAATGGTACCGCGTGGTCCGCCCCGGCGGCCTCATCTATCTCGTGGTTCCGGACCGCCGAAAAACGTGGGACCATCCGCGCGCTCTGACGACGGTTGATCACATGCTCGGCGATTATCTCCGCCGCACGAGCGCATGTGACGTCACCCATGTGCATGAGTTCGCGTCGATGATCGACTGGTCGCTGTTCAATCCGGATTTACCGGCTTCCGAGGTGCCGGCCAAACGCGAGGAATTTGCCCGCGGGTTGCACGAAACGATCGCGCGCGGCGAAGACATTAACATTCACTTTCACACCTTCGAGGCGAAGAACCTCCGCGGCCTGCTGGAAACGTTGAGCACCGGGCCGGCGCGTCGTTTGAGCTGGGAGATTCTGGAGCTCGTCGCTGACTTCCCGGCAACAAATCCCAACGGCGTTCTCGCCGTGCTTCGCGTGCAAAAGGGCTGGCGGGCACGCGCCGATGCCGAGGGTTTTCGGATCCGTACCGGCGGTGGCGCGCAAGCCGCTTTGAAAGACGATGCTGAGCCCTTCGCGACTTGGGCCGCACGGACCGAAGGTCTCGGCGGCGTGCGCTGAGGAAATCAGATTCCCCAATGCGAAAGGTCGCGGGCCAGAAGCTGAGCGTTGGAGCCACAGCCCCTTCCACGCACACCAGAGCGATCTCGCTCAGTTTCCGCCGGGGGTGGCGGGAGTTGCGTTGCCCGGGGCGGGAGGCGCGCCGGCAGCCCCACCTTGGGCGGCACGGCGGTGGGCTTCCTCGTAGGCTTTGCGCTGCGCCATGCCGATCTCCAGCAGATCACTCACCAGCATCCGCGCGTCCGACTCCTGTTTCGCCACGAGTTCGGGTGTCGGCGGTCCGGACGGGGGACCGGATGGCGGCGCGGCCTGGGCTTGCACCGCGTTCATCGCTGCGATCGCAGCAGGCTGAGCCGCATGATACGGCTCCGCACCCGACAACGGGGTCGGAACGGCAAAACCCGCCGCTCCCGGGAGGGTGGCCACGGGTGCAACGGCGGGAGCGTGAACGGTTCGCCCGCCTTTGCGGAGCACGAGGGTCTTTTGCTCCCCGTTGACTTTCACTACGGCTTCCTCGCGCCGGGCATCGTAGCTCACGACCGAAATACCTTCGACCGTTTCGCCCATGCCGACCCACCGACTCTTCTTCGCGCTCCGATCGTGAAATATCAGATCGGTGCGCTTGCCCACGGTACTTACGCCCGCGAACTCAATCGTGTCGTTCGCCGCCGCCGCAGGTCCGGCAGCCGTCGTACCCGATGGCATGAACGGCGATTTCTTTGGCGCACCCACCGGCTCTCCGGCGTACACGGAGCCTATCACGATCCCGGTCGTGAACAAAGCGCCTCGGAGAAAAGAAGGGCGGTAGGGGAGAATCGAAGTCGCGGCCATAATTCGGAGAAGACGATGGGGCCGCGTTCTGGCTACGTCAAATCCCGGCTCCGATCGGATTTCAGCTCCGGTTTACGTGCCGCCACCATGAGCGCACTGCCGTGCACGTTGGGGTGCACTTCGGTTCGGAAATCGGTAAACCCAAAACGCTCCAGCGCACCAATGATTTCCGTTTTCTCCATCCAATAGCTAAACACCTCGCCGCCCCCGCAGAATCCTTTCCAGTCGAGCGATGGACCGTAATTAAACCGGTGCACGGTGTGCTTGAAGCCCGCGTGTTCCATCGCAAGGGCTTCGGAGAATTTCGCCCCCGGCACGGGGTTTTTTGCGACAAACTCCGGATCGTAGAAAACCGTCCAGAGATACAGCGCGTCACAGCGTTGCGAGAGTAGCTCCAGCATCTGCACGGGATTGGTGAGATGATAAAGAATGCCGCAGGCGATCCCGATATCGAAGTGCCGGTCGGTCGCGTTGAGATACTCCACGCAATCGCCAAGGAGGAACCGCGCCCGCGGCATGCCGAAGATTTCCTTCGCGATCAGGCACTTCAGATAAGCGCGCGAGTTCGCTTCGATCGCGGTCACGGACTTAACCTCCAAGCGATCGATCAGGTAGGTGTGTCCGCCCTCGAGCGGCCCGAGCTCCAACACATCGCGCTGGGCGAATCCCTGCTCGACGCCCATTTCCATGAAACGGTGGTGTGCCCACGTGATGCGGGGATCGTCGAAAAGCGGAGTCGCGCCCGCTTTCAGTTCCGGCCGGCTCGCCGGAGGTTGTGACGACCATTCGCCCGCGAAAATATCCAGCGCGTTCTGATCCGTCGGCGCCACGCCGAAGAAGTGCTTGAAGTCCGACATATTTACCTGGCAACCAAAGGCCCCGCACGGTCCGTGGCGATAGCGGAATCTCATCACCCGCTGCCGGCACCCCAATCGGGTCGCGGCGTGGTTTGTTAGCTGGCTCGCGGTCAGTGCACTGTCATCAAGTGAGGTCGCTTGGGGGGGCTTGGCCCGATTCTCGATTCGGGCCGAAAACTCATACAATACCCTCCGAATCCTTCACAGCGTCCTCTCACCAGACTGCCACTCCTCCGCAGGAAGCCGGGACCACTTCAATTATCCGCTCCCTCTGTGTAATCTGCGGTGGTTCGATCTCACCGTGATCGATCCGCGCCGGTCGCTCCTTTCAAGCTCCAATCACTTACCGCCGATTGCGCGTGGTCCTCGCTTACCTTCTGTTTCCCGATCCTTCCCCGAACGACCAGCTACCCAGATCTGCCAACCACAGTCCCCGAAGCTTCCGTTCGCGCGTCGGGCGCTTAAAGGGCGAGCGGCGGAAACCAAGTTGGCTACGGCATCTCGTACACTTCCACTAGGGCAACCCCGGTTGTTCCTTGAAAACCACTCACCTTCGCCGTGTAGCTGCCGGGCTGGAGCGTGATGAGCATCGCCGCATCAAGCCCGGTGCCGTCGCGCACTTCCTTCAACGCGAAGGCACCGACGCGCGTCGCCGCCTCCCGCAATGCCGGTTGCGCCGACCCCGGCGCATCCCAGTCATCGTTCTCGCGCAGCAGATTTTCTCCCTGATAAATCTGCAAAAGGGGATCTCGAAGTGCGGCCGCAATTCCAAACGGTGGCTGCGCGAGCGTCGGTCCAATCGCACGGATCAGAAACGTCCGTGGCCCCGGCCCCGTCACGACCAAGCCGGCAATCAGCACATCGTCCCCGGTGTTAACCCGGCCACGCGTCGCGATGTTGACCAGCTTGCGCGTGCGAGCGATCGCCGGCGTTGCGTCCGCGTCGTAAGCTTCAATCAACGCCACTCCCGTCGTGTCGTTCACTCCGCTCACAATCGCTGTATAACTGCCCGGCGGCAACGTAGTGAGCACCGCGGCATCCCGGCTGCCGGGTTGGAACTGAAACGCACCCAGGCGTGCCGCCGCCGCGCTCATCGCAGGCCCACTGGCGCTCGACTGCCAGTCGTCGTTCTCCGCCACGGTCGCGCCGGCACTATTCACGATTCGCAACACGGGGTTTGAAAGAACTCCCGACACGCCGAACTCGCCCAATGCGGGCCCCGCCGCCCGAATAAAAACCTCCTTCGCGGTCGTGCCGCCGATTACCAGCCCCGCAATCAAAGCATCATCACCGCGCCCAACCACGCCACGCGTCGAGATATTCGCCAGCGCAGTTTCCGCCGAAGTTCCAATCGCGGTGACGCCGAGTTGGGCGGTGTTGCTCGTCACCGACGCCCCGGTCGCCGCGTCGCTGACGCGCACGGAATACGTGCCGGCATCCGCGAGTTGAACGGAGCCGATCGTGTAGGCCGGCCCGGTCGCAAACCGAAACGGTTCCACCCGCGTCGTTCCCCCTGGTACAAACGACCACGTATAGGTATACGCGCCGGCGCCCCCCAACGTCACAGCCATGGTATAGGTCTGGCCTACCAGCACGATGCGGCTCTGAGGATGCGCCGCGATCGCCGGACCCGACGTGGCGTTCGGTCCATAGAGCGCCTGGGCTCCCGCAATGTCGTCGGATTGCAGAACCTCGATGTTGCTGACAATACTGTTCATCACGGCGGCGATTGACTGAGCCGGCTGTGCCTGGTCGGGATGATCCAAGCCGATCACGTGTCCAAACTCATGCAGCGCGACCCGGCGAAACTCACGGGCCCCGCTCCTTAATGGACCGCGATACGAGTTCCACGTCACGGTGGAATTGAAGAGTACATCCTGTTCAAGATAACGCCCCGTCCCGGTGTTCGACGATCCCAGCGTCACCGCAAGCGTACGTTCGCCAAACGCGCTCCCGTAAACATCCGCCCGAAACGCGACATTGTTGATCCGGTTGCCCCGTCGCACCTCGCTCGTGGAATTAAGCAACGACCTGAGCCGGCTGCGCCCAAGATAACCATTCCATTCATCAATCGCCGACTGCGCGACTGTCGCCCAATCCGGCGAACCGTCCAGCAACGGCCCTGAGGGGAGGCCAAGTTGAAGGTGCAGGACGATATCGCCGTTAGCCCACGTCGGCCCGAGCGTATCAAACGCCTCCGCGCCACCCGGCAGGAGTGTAATAAGCATGAAGCTACAAACACCTCGCCAGCCACCACCGCCAGATCTGCGGTCGCTGTCCCGGTCGCCGGCTAAGTTCAAGGTCGGCTCCCACCGGGGGGCAACCGCCATGAGCTGAACACGAGAGAATGCCATTGCTGAGTCAGTTCTGCTGTTGCCGGGCGCTCCGTCGCTTCACTTCGTCCAAGACACTCGCCTCGAACGCACCCGGAGACAGCGCATCGGCGGGCGTCACTGCAGCGCGCGCGGTGCGCACCTGGCCCGGCAGTGTCACCATGGGCAACTCGACCTCGGCCGTGTCCGTGAGCGGCATGCCGTTATCGCGGGCGACATAATCCCGATCCCCCGTCTCGTCGTGCTTAACCCGATAGCGGCCATGCATCAAGGCCACGAGCGGACACAGCTGGATCCCGTTTTTCTGGACGAAAACAAATTCGCGATCCCCCACCGCGAATACGGGCATGCCCGTCACGGTGAGCGTCTCATCACCGACGGTTCCGCCGAGAAATTCCAGCGTGACCTCACTCCGCTCCAGCCCCTTGAGCACGCGATCCACGGCGACCGTCACAAACGTCTTGATCACGCTCCCGCCGTCCGATTGTGCGACCCGCCGGGCCTCGACGCGGCTGACGCGCCCCCGATAGATCGCCTCCGCTTCCGCGACAAGTTCAGAGAAGCTCGGCGGAATCACACTAGTCGCCCGAGCCGCGGGAGCGCCGGCCAGACCTGCGAAAAGCAGCAAAAACAGGAGTGATGAACGCATGTAACACCGGACGCAGGGAGCGAAAGTCCGCAACCTCCGGTGCCGGTTCGACGCCTAAACCGGCCGCGAGTTTCAGGTATTTTGGCGCGCGCGCCAGGATTCCACAATTTGACGAATTGTTTCGTCGAGCGACTGCGTCAGATCCCATCCCGGGTAATCCGCGCGCATCTTGCGCAAGTCACTATAGTAACAGATATGGTCACCGGA
>JBBQEG010000310.1:0-6455 GCA_038320495.1 Opitutales bacterium
CCGGTTACTGGCTCTTCGACATCCTAAAGTGGATACGCGGGCAGAAGGGCCTCGATGCGCTTCCCGTCATCATGTATTCGTCGTCCGATCATCCCGAGGAGGTTGATCTGGCCCGCGAACTGGGGGCGCAGGCGTACGTGACGAAGCACCCGTCCGCTCCCGCCATGCGAACCTTGCTCGACGAAGCCCGTGAGTTTGCGGCGATGGTGCCATCCAGGAAAACGTTTCTCCAGTGGCATTATCGTTTCATCGATGCCGGCGATGCCGTTAACACCAAGAAAGCCTTGCACGTGCAATCCGAGCCGGCGGTGACATCGCCGTTCGACGGGGTTTGAACCCCATTGTCCGCGAACCAGGGGCATGCTTTATTGAGTTTCGCCCCTTTCCCTCACGTTCCGCAGCGCTGGATAAAACTTCAACGTTCTACGCAGGTGCACTTGTCCTCTGATTCCACGCCTCTCGCGTCGCGTCCTGTATTCATGGTCGATGACCAGGAATTCGACCGGATGCTATTCGCCCGTTTGTTGCGCGATGCGGGCGCCTCCAATCCGTGCCACACATTTTCCCGCGGCGAGGATTTGATTGATGCGCTGATCGGGGTGCTGCGAGGTGCTCCCGCTCCCCTCTTGTGCTTCATCGATGTGAAAATGGCCGGAATGAATGGCTTTGATGTGCTCCGCTGGATCCGATGTCAGCACGCGTGCAACGAGATGCCCGTGGTGATGTTGTCGTCTTCGGACGAGCCTCGTGACGTCGGAGAAGCTCATCATTACGGAGCTCAGTGCTATATCGCCAAATTTCCCCGGGTAGACCAGTTGAGCATGATTCTGCAGGAGGCGGAACGGGTTGCGGCGTCCACGGCCGCAGGCCCTTTTCAGCTTCCCTGCAACCTGTTGCTGCCGGTGGCGCAGGCTCTGTGCCGAACCACGTAAGCCTGCCTGGCCACCGAGGAGGCTGGTCAGCGGTCGTTCGCGGCTCACGCGTGGGTTTCAGCTCAACCGAGCTAGCGACTGGGCTTTCGCGTGGTCGCAGTCTTGGCTTTCTTCTTCGACGTCGTTTTTGAAGGCGCTTTCTTCGTCGCAGCTGCGGGCTTGCGACCATTCGCGGCCGATCGAGGTGTCGGCCGTTTGCCTTGCGCGGCGCGTCGTTTCGGACTCGCAGACTTCTTCGCCGACGCCACCTCAGGGACGTGTGGCATGATCGCACCTCCCGCGAAACGCCCCAATGCTTCGCGTCTCCGGTCCCGACCGTTGAGGCGAACGGGATGAGAAACTTCGCGGAGCGTAAAGCCGGAGAAGGCGGGATTGGAACTCACCGCCATGTCCCCGAGTGACAAGATTCCCACGATCCGCTGAACGCGATCCAGCACCGGCAAACGTCGGACTCCGCGCTCCTGCATCAGCCGGGCCGCTTGTTCCACCGAGTCATCCGCAGCTACGTGTGCAACGCCAGGCGACATCACGTCGGCCACCAAGGTTTCGTTCGGATCGAGCCCATGCGCGATCGCGCGGATCGCCATATCGCGGTCAGTGATCATCCCGACGAGCCGGTCGCCTTCACACACCGGGAGCGAGCCGACATCCAGCTCCCGCATCAGACCGGCTGCTTCGACCAGAGTGTTGTCGGGGCTTACGCAACGCGCGTGAGCAGTCATGATCTCGTGTACGTTCATTGGCGTAAACAGTAGTCGTTTTCGCACCGCCCGACCATCCGAGTACATCGCCGATTGATGCTGGTGGAATGCACCATCAATAATGGGAGTGCTTCCCAGATTAACCGGGGTTGCGGGTTCTTACCGCCGCGCGACTCGGCAATCCCCCCATGGACGAGGAAGGTTCCTGCCCGATTGTTGGTTCAAAGGAAACTTAGTAATCTGATTTGCCACCTTTTCTTTCTTATTTATGAAGACCATCATCGGAATCGTTCTCATCGTCGCCGGCGCCATCATCTTCTTCCAGGGCCTGAACCGCAAAGACTCGCTTGCCGGCCGAGCCGCAAGCGCGGGCACTGAAATTGCCAACGCGGTCGACGGCGGCGTCCGTACCACTCGTCACGTCGGCTATATGGTCGCTGGCGGTGTACTCGTCCTCGCCGGGATCGGCGTGATCGCGAAACGCACCCCGCCGACCTCGGTCAACCGTTGATTCCCAAGCCGGGGTTTAGCCCTGTGGCGCTTGGGTCGCGGCCTTCCGCGAATGATGAATAGCGGTGCCACGCGAGCCGGCAGTGGCATCGCCGCACTCACCAACCCTTTGGACGCGACTGCGGGTGGCCTTTGGTTATGAAGGCACATTGCTCTGTCCGGTGATACTGAAATGCATCCTCTCCCGCCGGCGCGAACATCTCTGCCTTCAGGCCGGCGGTAACTTCCGTTCACTTGGCGGTAGTGGATTTATCGCACCGTCGCGGGGCGTTGTATCCTCGGCGCTTGGTTCCGACGTCGTCAATCCACGGTCGTCTGACCCAGTCCCGCCGCCCCCGGACGTTCGCCGGGACAAAACGATAAAAATCAACGGTACCACGACGACGATGAGGACGAGTGCAATGATGTAGCCCATGATTTAGTATACCGCGCGCATCTGAACCGCGCCATGGACGTTTCGCCGGGAGCAGGGCTCCCGTAGTTTGCGCGGTCCCCAATGGGAACTTTGCTGACTCCCCGCCGTCTTTTTCCGTTAGATCGCACGGCCTTGGCGGGATTTGTCTTGTCGGGCTCCTCTTATTGCAGGTGCGTGTCCTAACGCCATGAAAGCACTCAAGATTGTCGGCCTCCTCCTCGGTGGATTCATCCTCCTCGGTGTCGTTCTGATCGCGCTTGCGCTCACGCCATCGATCCAAACCTGGGCGGTCAAACGCGCGGTCGCGGGGCAACCCGGCACGACGCTCGATGTGTCCCGCCTGGCCGCGGGACCATCGGCCGCCGACATCTCGGATCTTCGTTTCACCACGAACGGAATCGTCATCACCGCCAAAGGCATCTCAGCCCGCTATTCTGCCTGGGATTATCTTACTCAGAACCGACTGAATGCGGACAGCGTGACGATCGAGGACTTGGTCATCGACCTGCGTAACGCCGCCGCCACGGACTCCGCCGCCACGTCACCGGCCCCCGGTTCTCCGGGAGCGCAGCCCACGACGGCGGAAGCCAAGGAGCCGTTTGAGGGAATCCTCAAGCAGGCCCAGCTGCCTTTCGATGTGCGCGTGGGCACGATGACCGCCCGCGGGCGCGCCTTGTTGCCCAACGAGCAGGTCGTGACGTTTGAACTTAAGGGTTCCGGAATCGAAACGGGGAAACAGGGTAAACTTGAGTGGACGTTGGGATTCACCGATGCCACGACCGGCGCCGCGTTGAGCGGATTGCGCAGCACGGGCACAGGCAGCGTCCGCATCACCGCGGATCGTCGCATTGACCTCATTGAGATTGATACCGTGGTGGCGGCCACCGGCCCCAGTCTCCCACCAGACCGCGTGCAACTGTCCGTCCGCGCCGAACAGCCCGCCGGCGGCGGCAATGAACAGTACGCGACCACGGTGGCCTTGTTGCGCGGAAGTGCCCCCGAAACGATCTTCCAGACGACCGCGCAATTCCTCGCGTCCAGTCGCGAAATCACGGGCGCGTGGGATCTCAACCTTCGCGCTGAACAGCTCGCCGCCGTCCTAACCGGCCTTGGGCTCCCCGAGATTGCCGCGCGCGGCTCGGGCAAGTTCAACCTCAAGCCTGACACCGGCGCCGTTGCTGCCACGGGTGATCTTCAAGGCGAGGCGTCCAAGCTCGAGCAAGTGGCGCCCGCCCTCTCCGCCATCGGCTCTGCGCGTTTCAAAGTATCTTTCGACGGCGGCATGGCCAACGATGTCGCTCAACTAAACCAACTCGAACTCGAGGCCACGGATGGAAACGGTCGTCGCTTCGCCCAGATTTCAGCGAAACAGAAAATTGGATACAACGTTTCCTCCCAACGGATCACGTTCGCGAATCCAAACGAGGAACTCGCCCGCGTCTCGATTCAATCGCTTCCCCTCGCCTGGGCACAGCCGGTCGTCGCGCCAATGGTGATCGAGAGCGGCGACCTCTCCCTGCTCCTTGCCATCAACGCCGAACCGGACGGCAGCCGGGTCCGCGCCCGCTCCCTCGAGCCCCTCTCCCTCCGCGCGGTCACCGTGCGGCAGGACGGCAAGGCGCTCGTCGAGCAGTTGACCCTCACACTGCGGCCTCAGGTTGATTATAGCGCAACCCGCATCTCCGCTGAACTCGGCGACCTCACGATTTCGATGCCCGACGGCGACTCGGCCTCCGGCAAGATCACCGCCGATATCACCAACGTGGATACGACTCCGAAGGTCGCTTTCACCACCGAGCTCAAGGCGACCATCATCAACGCGCTCAAGCCTTATCTGCCCGCGCCCATGGGCACCCTCACGGTCGTTAGCAGCAGCGCCGGCCAGTTCGAAGGCGACATCCTGCAGGTGATCCGGGCCAGCATCGTCGTCACGCGCGACCAGGGCGTGCTCCTCAGTTCCCTCGAACTGCAACAAGCCGTCCGCGCCGATCTCAAGGCCACCACCTTCACCGTGCCCAATCCCACGGCAACCGCGGTGCGGATGCGGCTCGGAGAGATCCCCCTCGCTTGGGCGGAATCGTTTGTCGAGAAATCCAAACTGAGCGGCGTGCTGGGTGGCGGCGTATTCGAAATCTCAATGCGCTCCGCCGACGACCTGACCGTTACGACGGTCGAGCCCCTCACGTTGCGTGGCGTCAGTGCGACGATCGACGGGCAAGCCCTCGCGCAGAATCTCGATCTCGCCGCGAACCTCACTGCGACCAAACGCGGCGAAACCATCGTGTACGACGTGCGCCGCATCGAGGTTAAGCAGGGCGAAACCACCCTCGCGGGCCTCAATGCCGCAGGCGAAGCGAAGCTGGGAACGAAAATGACCGTCTCCGCCAAGGGCAGTCTGGAGGCCAACGTCGCCGCGTTGATGAACCAACCGGCGCTGGCGGAGTTCGCCACGCTTTCACGCGGAAAAGTTACCGCGAACTTCGAAGCCACCGTGGCGGAAGCCACGCAAGCCAAGGCCACCCTCATTGCCCGAAACCTCGTCGCGAAGCAGGAGAACCGCACCTTGGGCGATTTGGAACTTACCCTCGACGCGGCCATGAAGCCCGATGGGAGCGGCTCAGTCGTGATGCCTCTCACCCTGACGAACGCCCAACGGAAATCGGATCTCAAAATCACCGCCACATTCGGCAAGGCAGCCAACCGCGAGACGTTTCTTTTCACGGGAAAAGTGGTGAGTGATCAACTCATCGTCGACGATTTCGAGCCGTTGGCCGCGCTCGCCCCTGCTTCCGATTCGGCGAAGAAACCCACGACCAAGCCCGGGCGGGACGAAAAACCATTTTGGACCGGGGTAAACGGCAAGCTGGATCTCGATCTCAAGCGCGTGGTTTACGGAAAGGATTACGTAATTAGCAACGTTCGCGGCGGGGCGACGATCACCGACAACCGACTGGCGCTGAATGGATTCGAAGGACGGTTGAATGAGAATCCGTTCAAGGTGGCGGCCGCCGTCGATTTCGCTGCGCAGAAACCGCAGCCCTACGCTCTCGCCGGTTCAGCCAACGTGACGAATCTTCGCGTGGGCGAATTTCTGCGCGCGGCGAATCCGAAAGAAAAACCGGCAATTGAAACCTCGGTTACCGTCGTCGCGGATCTCAAGGGCAACGGCGCAAATATCTCGGAGCTCGCGAAGAATGTTTATGGGCGTTTCGACGTGACGGGCAGCGATGGAGTGTTGCGCGCTCTGGGGCGCAAGGGCCAAGTCGCCAGTGGGCTTTCCGCCGCGCTTGGCATTGCCGGCGCGCTGACCGGTTCGGCCACGACCAGCGCAGTCGGTGAACTCACCGCCACGTTCGCCGAGCTGAAGTTCGACAGTTTCAAGATGCAGGTGGAACGCGGGGCCGATCTCGCCCTGAAGCTCACGAGCATCGAGTTCAAATCGCCGCTGATGCGGACGACTGGAAGCGGAACTCTCGCGAATCGTCCCGACGTGGCGATGCAGGATCAGCCGATGCAGATCCAGTTGCAATTCGGCGCCAAGGGCGGTCTCGAACATCTCCTCGGCCGGGCCAACGCTCTCGGCGAGCAGGCCGATCCCGAAGGCTATCGCCTCATGCAACGGAACTTCACGGTCGGCGGAACCCCGTCCAACCCCGATTCCTCCTCGCTCTGGTCGATCCTGCTGCGCGAAGCCGCCACGCGCGGAGCACCCGCCTTGCAGGATCTCCTCAACCGCCGCAAATAAGGCGGCGGTTTCGGAGGCGATTCCCGTCAGCGGGTTCACGCACGGGTCTGGCGTTTCTGGCGTTTCTTTCCTCCCAGCGACGCCACCTCCGAGGCGGCACGCAGGCCGCTTTCCATCGCCCCGTGCACGGTGCCGATATCGGACCCTTCGGC
>JBBQEG010000311.1:0-6421 GCA_038320495.1 Opitutales bacterium
AAATCTGAACTCAAAGCGACTTGGGCGGAAACCGAACAGGGAAGGAGAGCGAGAAGACCCAAGATTACCTTGGTGGTTACACCGGGAGGAAATCCGGCCCGATGTTTCATGGCCTCAAACATATGTCGGAATGGCTTGCAGAGTGTATCCTGGGTGAGCCGCGCGTGGTGCGAACGCCGGGTATCGCTTCGTTGGTCGGATTTGGGCACGGTGAGATGGAGCAGAGGGACGTTGGCGGAATGTGACGTTACGGCCTCAATCGGTCAGGGAACCCCGGGATTGAGCAAAAAACTCCCCGCCGGCGCCAACTCGGAGATGGACCCGATTGAGATGACGCCAGGGTGGCATTTGGAGGTGGAACTCTCGCCAGGTCGGTGTCAGCGTAAGGGTCCTTTCACGTCCGGCTTGGCTATAACGGCCGCGCCCATCTCCCACTTGAACTTCCTGGAATGACTTCCCTGTTTTCTTTTCGTGCGCGGGCAGGGGCAGCCCTTGCATTCACCGTTTTGATTTCGTTTGCGTGGGCGCAGCGCCCGCTGACCTCGGTGGCGTTGACGGTCGGCGACTTGGGCAATCCGTTTTTCGTTCAAGTGGCGAAAGGCGCAGAGGCCAAGGCGCGCGAGCTCGGGGGCGCAGGTGTCACGTTTCGCGCAGTTTCCTCCAACTATGATCTGAATCTGCAAACAAATCAGCTGGAGGACTTCATCGCGGCAAAAGTGGATTTGATTGTGCTCAATGCGGCGGATTCTCGCGGGATTGCGCCGGCGGTCCGCAAGGCGCGGGCGGCCGGAATCATTGTCGTGGCCGTGGATGTGGCGGCGGAGGGCGGGGTGTCGGCTACGGTCATGTCGGACAATGTCCAGGCGGGAAGGCTCGCCGCGGAGTTCGTGGTCCAGAAGCTTGGAGGGAAGGGGCAGGTAGCGATCATCAATGGGCCGCCGGTTTCTGCGGTCGCCGATCGGGTGGCCGGGGCGGAAGAGATCTTTCGCCAGCATGCGGGTATCCGCGTCGTCTCGCGCGATCAGAACGCGGGTGGCAATCGGATGGGCGGGATGAACGTGATGACCGATCTGCTCACGGCCAATCCGCAACTCGACGCCGTTTTTGCCATTAATGATCCGACCGGTCTCGGTGCGGCGCTGGCGATCCGCCAGGCGCGGCGCGAGAAGGTGTTTGTCGTGGGCGTGGATGGCGCGCCGGAAGCGGAGAAAGCGCTGAAGGATTCACGTAATGCTTTTTTGGCGACAGCGGCGCAGGACCCCTTTGCGATGGCCGCCAAGGCCGTCGAGGTCGGGTTCGAGGTCATGCAAGGGCGGAAGCCGGCCTCCGATCCGCTGCTCGTGCCGGTGTCACTCGTTACGCGGGAAAACGTCGCGACCTATAAAGGATGGACCTCGCAGTGACGGTCGAAGGCCTGCGGGCGATCGAGCCTACGCTGGATGTGATGGTCGGGGAAAGGTTCGCTCTCGCTTGGATTTTTGAAGTCGAAGCATGAACGGCGAAACCGTCCGCTCTTCCGCGACTCGCAAGGCGGTCTGGTCGGTCCGACGGACGATGGACGCGTTGGGCATTCTGCCGATGTTGATCGCGGTTTGCGTGCTGTTTGCGTTCCTGACGCCCACGTTTTTCACCGGCGGGAATCTGATGAATGTCGCGCGGCAGGCGTCGATCAATGTGGTGCTCGCCGCGGGCATGACCTTCGTGATCCTGACGCGCGGCATCGATCTCGCGGTGGGATCGATTCTCGGGTTCACGGCGGTGTTGGCGGTGCAGATTTCATTGCTCGAAGGCTGGGCGTGGGCGGCGGTCCCGGGCAGTCTGGCCGCGGGCGGGATGGTGGGAGCGCTGACGGGTGCGGCGGTGGCCTATGGTGGCCTGCCGCCGTTTATTATAACGCTGGGAACCTTCACCGCCTTGCGCGGCGCGGCTTATCTGCTGGGAGACGGTACGACGGTGATGAACAGCGATCTGTCCTTCGCGTGGATGGGTAACGATTATCTGGGGCCGATTCCGTGGCTGGTTCTGATTGCCGCGGCGGTCGTGATCGCGAGTGCGCTGGTCCTCAACCGCACGGTATTCGGGCGTGACGTGTATGCTTTCGGCGGAAATCCGGAAGCGGCGAAACTGGCAGGGATCAGCGGTGCGGCAGTGTTGGTGGGCGTCTACGCGATCAGCGGAACGTTCGCGGCCTTGGGCGGGGTGATGAGTGCGAGCCGCTTATATAGTGCGAACGGACAACTCGGAACGGGCTATGAACTGGACGCGATCGCAGCGGTGATATTGGGCGGGACGAGCTTCGCCGGCGGCGTGGGAACGGTGTTGGGAACATTGTACGGCGCGTTGATCATTGCGGTGTTGAACAACGGGCTCACGTTGATGGGCGTGTCGTATTTCTGGCAGTTGGTGGCAAAGGGCACGTTGATCGTGGTGGCCGTGGCAATTGATCGCCTGAGGCGGCGCGAAGAGTGAGGGTCGCGGTGATGTGGCCATGCCTCGCCAGTAGTTGCATCACTGTGAAAGTTCTACATTCTCCCCTTATGGCTTTTCCTGTTGCATCCCTCCTGTCAGCCGCGGCCCCTTTGGTGATGAATGCGTTGGAGCTTTACCGGCGCCGCAATGAGGCGACGGTCGCTCACCTTGACACGGATCCCAGCACCATCAGCCGCGACGCGGTGCGGGAACGTCTGATCGAACTCGAAGCGGCGGACCTTGAGCAAACCAAGCTGATTAGCGAGTTGTCCCGCCAGATTGAGGCCCTTGCCCGGTCAGCCGCTGCGGCACAGCGGGAAAGGCGTCAGCTACAGCGCCTGCTTTGGGTCGTTGGCGCCGTCGCGGTGGCGAGTGTGGCCCTGTCGGTTTGGACATTCGCCGCCTAATTTAATCGTTGGCGCGACCGCGCGCGCCAATGCTAGCGATCACGACCGACGCATGCGGAAGAGCGAAAGCAGAAACATTATAAGGAACAGGATAACCTACTCCCCATGAAAGTCACCCCTTCGACTCGTCGTCATTTCATTAAGACAACCGCTACAGCGGTCACCGCTTTCACGATCCTCCCGCGCCATGTTTTAGGCGGACCCCGGTTTGTTCCGCCCAGTGAAACGGTGAACGTGGCGGTGGTGGGGGTGGGGGGCCGTGGTCTGCAGAATCTTCGGGCGTTGCTGGCGTTGTCCGACGTGAAAGTCGTCGCGGTGGCGGATCCGGCAGAGACCTTTAGCCTGGAGAGTTTTTATTACAAAGGGAAGGGTGGCCGGGCCGCCGCGGTGGCGGAAACGGAGAAGCATTACGCTGAAAAAGCCGCGGGTTATCGTTGCGCCGGCTATGAGGACTTCCGCGTGCTGCTGGAGAAGGAGAAGGGAATTGATGCGGTGTTATGCGCCACGCCCGATCACTTGCACGCCATCGTGTCGATTCGCGCGATGCGCGCGGGAAAGCATGTGTATTGCGAGAAACCGCTCACGCATAACATCTGGGAGGCGCGGGAGGTCGCGCGGGTGGCACGCGAAACAGGAGTGGCGACGCAGACCGGAAACCAGGGACATTCCACGGTTGGAATTCGTGAAACCGTCGAGCACCTGCGCGCGGGAACAATTGGCACGGTCCGGGAAATTCATGCCTGGGTCGGGACCAAGCGTTGGAACCCGAGCCTTGTAACGAAACCGGCCGACGGCCGCGCCGTTCCTTCAGGCATGAATTGGGATATGTGGCTCGGGCCGCGGGAATGGCGGAAGTTCAATGAAGCCTACCATCCGGTGGCGTGGCGCGATTTCTGGGCCTTTGGAGGCTCTGCCATGGGCGATTTCGGGTGTCACGATTTGGACGCCGCCACGTGGGCTTTTGATCTCCCGGCGCCGATCCGGGCCGAGGCATTAAACGTCGGGCCGACCGACGATGAAATCGCTCCGCACGGCTGCATGATCTTTTTTGATTTTCCCGCGCAGGATGGGAAACCCCCGGTTCGGATCACGTGGCATGACGGCGGATTGCGGCCGGCGGCACCACCGGAGCTCGGCGCGTTTCCGTTGCCTCGTCGTGGCGTGCTTTTCATCGGTGAGAAGGGAGTGATTCAATGCGATGGCGCGGGTGGCGCACCGCGAGTATTTCCGGAAGCGCTGCGGGCGAGCATCGTCAAACCCGAGGCGGTGCTAAAACGGGTCGCGGGTCATCATCGTGACTGGATCGATGCGTGCAAAGGCGGGGACGCTGCGAGCAGCAACTTCGCGTATGGCGCCCGGCTGACGGAGATCGCGCTGGTCGGTGTATTGGCGCAGCGGATGCGCAAGCCCGTCGTATGGGACGCGCAGAACCTCCGAGTTACCGGAATGCCTGAGGCCGACCCGATCATCCGCGGCACGTATCGGCCTGGCTGGGAGATTGTCTGAACCGGGCAGACAGAGTGGCGATGAGAAACCCCGGTGTTTCATTTTCAGGACTTAGCCGCTCACCAGACGGCGAGGCCTGGCTTTTCGCTCGGGCCCGCGCATTCCCGGCGCGCCTGTGCGCGTCAGACTTTGATTACAAACCCCATAGGCCGTAATGATGGGTTATGCCTGACCCCCGGGCACAAAAAAGGCAGAGCCGCGAGGCTCTGCCTTTTGAAATGTTTGGTTTAGGTTCAACTCACGCCATCATCCGGCGGCGGAGGCCGCCGATCGCGGCCAGACTGCCGAGGAGGAGCACGATCGTCGTACCGGAATCCGGAACGTTGGTCGACGGGGGCTGACTGATGATTTCGGCAACCTTGATCGCAGTGAATGCCGCGGTGAAGGAAGCGGCGGTGTTGCCGCCCGCACGCAACTGGTTAAGGTCCCAAGCGGCACCGCCGGTCGCAAGGGCCATATTGTAGTAGTCGGCGATCGTCGTGCCCGCGCCTGTGGCTGTGCCTAACGGCGAGGTAAACGTATAGCCGCCAGAACCGTTAGCTAGATAGGCATTGGTATCGGAGTCGTGGCCAAGCCCCGTGGTTCCGGCAGAATTCTTGAACGTTCCGTTAACCACGACGTTCAGCAGCGCCGACTTTGCGTTCAAAGCGGCGAGGATGCCGGCATAGGTGTTGGGGGAGTTGTTGTCGCGATCTTCATCGGTTACGAGCACCACGTTGACCGCAGCACCGCTGCGGAATGTAAGGTTGCTTAAGGCGTATGCGATGCCAGCGTATCCGTCTTCGGTTGAACCGGATGTGACGAGGCTCCCGGTTGCGGTTGCGAATGACGCCGCCGAAGTGAAGTTGGTCAACGTGCGGCCGTTAACAATCGCGCCGGCGCCGCCATAACCGACTAAGCCGAACTTAGCATCGGTCACGCCGGCTGTGACGAGGTTGGTATTGAAGCCGGTCACCATCGTGCCGAGCCACCCGTGCTCGCCGGCCATGGATCCAGACTCGTCGACAACAAACACGATATCCGCCATCGGGTTGATAACTACAACTGCGCGGGCCGAGAAGGCGGGGAGGACGGCGAGGAGTGCCGCCGCTATAACTGTATTTCTAATTTTCATTTGTATGGGGGGATGAAGCTTAAGGGAAGCTACGTGGGTCCGTACCTAGCATCACCTAGGCCACGATCCATTTGTCCTTTCTGAAAATGTTCCCAAATTTCTTAAGTCCTTAATAGAATTATTGAAACGCAGCCGCATTAAGTCGGAGAAAAATTCTGGGAAACAGATCGAGTGAACTTTATCGTCTTTTTTCCGTAAGGAATCCCGACGTTTTTTAGGGAATTGAATCGGGAGAGCTCCGCGTAGAAGCTCTCGGTCTCTGGAGGAATCCGGCGCGGTGCGATAATATCGGAACCACCAACCCGGCACATCGTCTTGTCTGTCCGGACGTGAGTTCACGGTTCGGCCACGACGCGTCATCGGAAGGTTTTATTTGAAACGATGACCGTGAGTGACCCTCGGCAGCGGGCATCCTCTGTCGCTTTCTCTTTCTTTGCGCTGATCGCGCCAGCAACCCATCCTTCTTTCGCTCATTCATCTCGCGACTCGCGTTCTGCTCCTGATCTTTCTAGCTCTTTGCTTTTCTCATGGCTGCCCCTCTTGTTTTCCCGTTCCGGCTTGGTGCCGTTGCGCTACCCTTTGTCCTGAGCATTCCCTTGCTGGCTCAGACTCCAACACCGAAGAAGGTGTACTCTGACAACAGTCCCGCGACCGGCGAGCTGGTGCTCCACAAATGGTCCGGTACGCTCAACGTCCCCGATCCAGTCGCGTGTGCGGTCGATCCACAGGGCCGCGTTTACGTTGCGGCCACGACGCGCCGCAAGGTGGGCGATCTCGATATTCGCGAACACACGATGTGGATTCCCGACGATGTCGGACTCACCAGCGTGGCCGACAAGAAGGCGTTTTTTCATCGCGAACTCGCTCCGGGAAAGATGCGGCTGCCGCGGGCCAGTCTGAAGGATCACAACGGTGACGGCTCCAT
>JBBQEG010000312.1:0-6420 GCA_038320495.1 Opitutales bacterium
CGAGCACGAGCAGGGCCAGCAGGGTGGAGGCGAAGTGGGAGCGTCGCGAAGGCGAAGGGTTCATCGGCATATCGGTGGCGAAGGTGGAACGAGGGCGAAGGGATTGCGTATGTACTAGATTTTACTATGTACTATTTCCGAGTGCGGCCCGCGGCGATGTACGCGACGAGCTGCGCCTGCATTTTCTCTGCTACGGCGGTGTTTTGCGCGAGCACGTCCCGTGTTTCACCGGGATCTTTCGATAGGTCGAACAGTTGGAATTGCGGGACCTGCGTGTTCGCCAGTTGGGCCTCCACCAGAATATTGCGGGCGCTTTTCGAGTCGTGGCGTAACAGCTTCCAGTTGCCGACGCGGAAACCAAAGTTCCCGACTTGGCCGTTGTCCTGTTGGATCAGATGGTCGCGACCTTTCGCACCGGGTTTGCCGAGCAGCGCGCCGGACACGTCGAAACTGTCGAGGCAGGAGTCCTTCGGAAGTGGGGTGCCGTTCAGGGCGGCGAAACTGGCCGGAAGATCGATCGTGGCGACAATCTCGTCGGAGACGCCGGGTTTGATTTTGCCTTTCCAACGGGTGATGAACGGCGTGCGCGTGCCGCCTTCATAGACGCTGTACTTACCACCCTGATACGGGCCGGCGGCCCGGTGCTCACCGCGTTTCTCCAGGGCGAAATCCTTGTAGCCGTCATCCATGACGGGACCGTTGTCGGAGCAGAAAACGACGAGGGTGTTCTCAGCCAGGCCCAGGCGGTCGAGGGTTTTCATCAGCTCGCCCACGCACCAGTCGAGCTGGACGATCGAGTCCGCCCGATAGCCGAGTTTGGTGACGCCCTGAAACCGTTCGTGCGGGATGCGCGGCACGTGGAGATCGTGCGACGCGAAGAACAGGAAGAAGGGTTGACGGCGGTTGGCCTCGATCCAGGCGACGGATTTTTCCACCCATTTGTCCGCCAGATCCTCGTCGCGAAAACGCGCCGCATGTCCGCCTGTATAAAAACCGATGCGGCTGATTCCGTTGTGGATCGTGCTGTTGTGGCCGTGCGACCAGTCCATCTTCAACGTCTCGCGATGGGTGATCCCGGTGGGATGGTCTTCACTGGGTTTGCGATCGCCGACCCAGAGAGGATCCTTGGGATCGAGGCCGAGGACGCGGTCGTTCTCGACGTAAACCTGGGGTACCCGGTCGTTGGTCGTGGGGAGCCGAAACTTATAATCGAAGCCGATTTCCCGCGGGCCGGGTTTTATCTGGCCGTTCCAGTCTGGGCCTTCCGGGCCGCCGAGACCAAGGTGCCATTTGCCGATCACTGCCGTGCGATAGCCCGCGGTCTTGGCGAGATCGGCAATGGTGACGGTGTCCTGGGGGACGACCATGGGGCTGTTGGGCGGCGCGATCCCAGTGCCCTTGCGGCGAAACGCGTACGTACCGGTGAGGAAGGAAAAGCGCGTCGGTGTGCACGTGGACGCCGAGCAATATCCGCTGGTAAAACGCACGCCTTCGGCGGCGAGTTTATCAATATGCGGAGTCTTGAAGCTGGGGGCGCCGTAGGAGGACAAGTCACCGTAGCCCAAGTCGTCGGCCATGATGACAATGATATTGGGCTTATCGGCGGCGAAGGCCGCGGCGGAAAGGGTCAGCGCGGAGAGGAGGGTAAGGAGGCTTTTTCGCATTGTGGGAAAGGAGGAAAGAGGGAAGGGGAGCTGGGGGAGAGGTTGCGGAGTTGCGGCGAAGGGCGATCAGGGGCGGGCTAGTCCCGCCAAGCCGTGAGGACCTTGCGCTCCGTTACCGGCCACCATTCCTGAAGACGGGAGGCGAGGCGGGCGACGACGGCGGGATTTTTGGCCGCGAGGTTGGTGTTTTCGTGCGGGTCGGAGAGCAGATCAAAAAGCTGCGGGCGCAGCTCCGGACGTGGATTGGCGGCGGCGTAGCGGGCGCTGACTTCCCCGTCGTAGGTGAGCAGGAGTTTCCATTTTCCTTCGATCACCCAGCGGTGAACCAAGCTGGCTTCGGGCTTGTTGATGTCGGGAACGTCGTGAGCGAACGTCTCGCCGAAAACCACATCCCGCGGAGTAGGACGGCCGGATTTTAGAATCGGGAGGAGGTTGTAGCCGGGGAGATTGGAGGGCGCCTTGATTCCCGCGGCCGCGAGCGCTGTAGGGACAATGTCGATACTGGAACAGAGTTGTTCGCCGCGGTTGCCCGGTTGAATCACGCCGGGCCAGCTAAACAGGGTGGGCTGGCGAATCCCGCCCTCGTTGGCGGATTGCTTGGAGCGCGGCGCGAAGCCCGTCGCGTCCTCTTTCTGAATCCAGCCGTTGTCACCGATATAGACGATGAGCGTGTTGCGCGTCAGCCCTTTCGTTTCGAGGCGATCGACCAACTGACCGCAGGTCTCATCGAACCATTCGACCATCGCATAGTAGCGGGCAACGTGGTCGGACTGAACGCCCTTGGCCTTGTATTTTTGGAAGAGCCGTTCGGGCGGATTGTGCGGGGTGTGTGGGAGGAAAGGCGCATACCAGACGAAGAACGGCTTCTTTTCGGCCACGGCCAGGTCGATGAAGTCGAATATCGGGGCCATGCCTTCGCGGCCGATCTTGAGTCCGTCGTCGCCATGCCGCCCGCCGGGCTGGGGGAACCCGCGCGTCATTCCGTGGGTGAAGCCACCGCGTTCGTATCCACCTTCCCACCACTTGCCGGATTGATGGCTAAGATAGCCTTGCTGGCTGAGGAGCTTGGGCAAGGTGGGACGATCCAATTGCGCGATGAGTTTTTCCCGGAGGGCGAGGTACTCGGTCGGTTCACCGCCGCCGCCCTTCGCTTTGCCTTTGCCTGCCCCCGGCTTCAACATGGAGGGAACAAAGGACGGATCGTTGCCGCTGATCTTGTGTTGATGCGCGTAGAGGCCGCTCGCCAGCGTCGCCAGGGCGGGACGGCAGAGCGCGGTTGGCACATAGCCACGCGGAAACGCCGCACTGCGGGCGGCGAGCCGGTCGAGATGGGGCGTCTCGATCTGCGGATGGCCCATGTAACCGTAATCATTCCACGCGTGATCGTCGGAGATGATGAAGACGATGTTGGGCCGCTCCGGGTCGGCGGCAAAGGCGACGAAGCCGGTGAAGAGGAAAACAGCGCAGCGGAGAAGGGATAACATGGGGGAAGGGAGGTTGGACATTCGTGACGGGCTCGGGGCGCCCGACCCACCGCGCCGGGAATTGGGTTGAAGCGACAAAATCAGGGAAAGTCCCAGAGGCGGTGAGGCCGGGACGCGGTTGTAACTGGGCGGGGTTCGACGCATTTTTGAGCGTCGCGCGGCGATGGGTCAAGCCGGGTGCGAGGAGTTTTCCATCAGGCTCGGTCGCCGCGGACATTTCCCGAGGTTCGAACGCGTGGTTTCCCCGGCCCCGGGTTTGATGGTAACCATTTGGATACACTTTTGCTGCGAATGAGGGAAAGGAGAACCGAAGTTGCCAGATTACGCGCGACAACCCTCCGCGGCGTCTCATCCTCCTGCGGCTACCGCTTCGCCATGACTCACTTTGCACCTACGCGCCGCGCCTTTTTGAAATCATCCGCCTTCCTTGCCGCGGGACCTTTGATTTTGCCGCGGCGGGTTTGGTCACAAACGAGCGCGCCCAGTGGCCGTCTCACGCTCGGGTGTGTGGGCATGGGAATCATCATGAAGTCCCTTCTCGGCAATTTTCTCCAGCGTGACGACGTGGAGGTGCTCGCGGTGTGTGATGTGGATACGACGCGTCGGGAAGCGGCGAAGCAGCGGGTTGATCAATTTTATACAGCGAAGTCAGGTGCCACGCATCGCGGGTGCGCGGCCTATAATGATTTCCGCGAACTGCTTGTGCGCAGCGACATCGATGCGGTGGTGATCGGGACGCCGGATCACTGGCACGCCACGATGGCGATTGCCGCCGTGCAGGCGGGCAAGGATGTGTATTGCGAGAAGCCGCTCACGCATACGATTCAGGAGGCGCTCGAATTGGTGAAGGCGGTTCGCCAGACCAATCGCGTGTTGCAGACCGGTTCCCAGCAGCGCTCGGCGAAGGAGTTTCGCGTGACCGCTGAACTTGTGCGGAACGGCGTGCTGGGCCGGATCAACTCCGTCCATGTTTCCTTCGGCGATCCGGCTTCGCCGTATCATGAGCCCACGGAGCCCTTGGAGCCAGGGCTCGACTGGAACCTCTGGTGCGGACCGGCCCCGCTGGTGGGCTATAACCCGGCACTCAGCCCGCGTGGCGTGCACAGCCATTATCCGACGTGGCGGGCGCATTGGGAGTTCGGCGGCGGCGCGATCACCAACTGGGGCGCGCATCATATCGATATTGCGCAATGGGCGCTCGGTCGCGACGGCAGTGGGCCGGTCGATGTCCGCGCGCCGGAAAACTGGGAAACGGCAAAGCGGGGCGCGCAGCTTGTCTATGCCGATGGTACGCTGCTGACCCACGTGCGTGGCCGCGGGATTTCATTTTACGGCACCGAGGGCGAAGTGCACGTGAACCGCGGGAGTTTCGAGCTGATGCTGGACGGTAAAACGGTACGACGTTTTTGGAACCGTGCGACCGATCCTGGCACGTCCTTGGAGCGCGAGGTGACGTTGACGGAACGAGAGTTCCTGGCGGATCCGAAGGTGAAACTTTATCGGAGCACGTCGCACCTTCAGGACTTCGTCGATTGCGTGCGCGAGCGCCGTCGGCCGATTTGTGATGTGGAAATCGGAGCGAGTACCGTCAACGCGTGTCATCTCATGAATTTCGCGTATCGCTACGGCGCGAACGTCCACTGGGACCCCGTGCGAAACCGCTTTACCAAGGGCGGAAACCCGACGTGGTTGACGCGCCCGCGTGATCGCAACTGGACCGCATGAGTCGGCAGCCGTTTCCTTGCGGAGCGAGGCGAGCCTTTGGGATAAGCGAGATTAACCGATAATCATGACCCTCGGCGAACGCTGCGGATGCTTGAGGATTCCAATCGGTGGCGTACCGCACACCCGGCCGAATTTTCGCTGATCACGCGGATCATTCACTCCGGCCAAAGCCTCATCGGCCTGTAGGCCCACGACGACCTCCGACATCTGCTTCATCCGCGCTATCAGCGGTGGATCGATTCCGAGGGCCGCGACGAACTGCGAAAGGACGCACGCGGATTCGGTGGCGGGGCGTCGCGGATTGGGCCTTGACGAATCCGGCGTCGCGCGAGCTCGTGGAGTAATGACGACGCCGACGGATCAGAATTTTCAGGACTACAAAAGGGCCGAGAAAAAGGCCCTTGAAATCATGGCGGAGATGAAAACCGCGAGCGCGAGAAAGGCGGATATCGAGCTGGCGCTGCTGGTGGCGATTTTCGAACTGCATAAAGGCTCGCTGCCGGCTGACACGATCGGGGCGATCGTGCAGGGCCATCTCAAGCAATTGCTGCCGTTTTACGCGGCGAAACCCGCGGCCGGTTGAGCGGGACTTTCCCGATGGCCCGACGGTGGGCGTGGCGGAGGAACTGCGGTGCCGGGCGGATCACTGTGGGGGATGCACACGTTCGAAACGTCGATTCGCTCCTCTTCGTTTCGGCTGGCGGTGCTGCTGCTGCCGCTGGGTTTTTGGGCGGTGGTGCAGATGGTCGCCGCGCAGGCGGGGGACGAGCCCATGCGCGCGGTCTCGTTGATCGCGATCGTCGGCCTGGCGAATGCGTTGTCGTTGGCGGCGCTCCTTTGGATGCTGTGCAGCGTGGCGGGTTACACAGTGGAGCCGGGGCGGGTGATCGAACATCGGGTCGTGCGCGACCGTGAAATTCCACTCGATGCCCTGGTGGAGGAACCGCGCAGCGCGAACGGAGTGATCACGCTGCGGCTGCGGCGCCGGACGATGCGATTGCGGGTCACCGAGCTGGAGCGCTGCCTGGCGCTGTTGCGAGGAAACAACGCGGAAGGCGTAAGGACAGGCGCCCGGCAGGCCTCGACCGTGAAGCGCGGAGGCACCACGACTCCCTCCCGCTGATCCGAGGTGACACAGACATTCCGGTCTGTTGCTGCTTTAATTCCGAACCGCGGAGCAAGCGATCGCGCCGATTCATTGGAAGCGACGATGGGGTTTTGAGTTTTTTTCCGCGCACTCTTGCCTGAAGCGCGAGAGACCCGGCGGCTAAATCAGGCGGAGTTCGATCAACTGAAAAACTTAAAGCCTGACCCGCTCGGCTGACCCTGAAGCCATCGCATTCCCTCCACCAGATTCGCCCGGGGAGTGGTGAAACACAGATGGTAATGATTGGACATCACGCACCACGCGTGGACGATCCAGGCCGGCTTTTCTGCCGCCTCCCCGAGACACTTCAGGAAAGCCCCTTTGGTGCTGTCGCGGCCAAATACGTCCGCTCGATAGTTGCCGCGGCTGATGACATGATAAACCGCGCCCTCATATTCCA
>JBBQEG010000313.1:0-6385 GCA_038320495.1 Opitutales bacterium
CTGCTCGCTGCCCATGATCACTGCGACGGGTCCGCGCAGATCAACGTCGGAGTAGATCTTTTCGGCCGCAGGTGTCGTCGCCACAGTTCGGATACGACGGTCCTGCAGCCAGCGCTGCACGCGCGCGCTTTCCTCGACGACGAGCGGGACGGAGAACAACACGCCGGTCGAAGCCCGCACGACATTCGGATTGAAGATGTCGGTCACGGGATCGCAGACAATCACCGCATCGCATCCGGCCGCATCGGCACTCCGGAGAATTGTGCCAAGGTTGCCGGGTTTCTCGATCGCTTCGACGACGAGGAGAAACGGTTCCGGGGGCAACGTTAGGTCGTCCAGGGCACGCCGCCACTGGGGAGCCACCGCGAGCAAGCCATCCGGTCGCTCGCGATAAGCCACTTTGGCAAACGTATCCTTGGCCAGCTCATGTAACTGCGCTCCGGCCTCCTTGGCCTCTGCGATTAGCGCGGGTTCATTTTCGCCCAGGAACCAGTCCGGCGAAAAGTAGAGCTCCCGCAGGGGGATTTTCTTTTCCAACGCACGGCGAATCTCGCGGTAGCCTTCGACCAGGAATATTCCAGCTTCGTCGCGAGGGCGCCGGTCACGCAACTTCACGAGCTGCTTGACGCGCGGGTTTTGGAGGCTGGTGATCTTCTCGGGTTGGCCCACAGGCACACGGATCGCACGGAAAGCCTGCAAATGACAAAGTCCTTTTCCTCGCCGCCTTCATTTCTCTGTGTTCCGTGTGTGCGGTGGGCAGAAAAAAACAATTCAACGATCAGCCGTTCGCATATCACCAAGAGCTAGAGCTCGAGATCGCTACGCTGACGAATCTTGGGTCGGGCCTCGGACGCGTCGCATTGCCTGGCGAGACCGAGGCGAAGTGGGTGGTTATGGTGCCATTTACGCTGCCGGGAGAGCGCGTGCGCGTCCGGGTCTTTCGCAACCACAAGAACTTCTCCGAAGCCGATCTCGTCGAGGTTCTCACCCCGTCTCCTCATCGGGTCGTGGCGCCATGTCCGTTATTTGGCCGCTGCGGTGGTTGCCAGTATCAACATCTCGCCTACGCCGAACAGCTCACTTGGAAACAGCGACAGGTGGGCGAATTATTGCAGCACATGGCCGGGATCGAGTTTCCCGTCGCGCCGGTCGTCGCCTCGCCCAGGGATTTCGGGTACCGATCCAAGATCACGCCCCATTTCAATCCGCCCCGACCGGCAGCCGCGGGCGCGGACCCGGCGCGAACCCAGGAGGTTCCGATTGGCTTTCTCCGCCAAGGCACCCGTTTCGACATCGTCGATGTGCCGCAGTGCATCATTGCGACCGAGCCGATTAATGCCCGCCTGACAGAAGTCCGGGCCGGGATTCGCGCGCGGGCAGCCGCCGGTGGCTATCAGCGCGGTGCCACGGTTCTTCTGCGCGATGCCAATGGGGTCGTGACGACGGATTTCGAGGCGGTCGTCACCGAATCGGTGGGCGACCTGAAACTGAATTTTCTTGCCCGCGATTTTTTTCAAAACAATCCCTTCATTCTGCCCGCCTTCACGGGCTACGTCCGCGATCAGGCGGCCGCCACCGGCGCCCGGTTTCTCGTGGACGCGTATTGCGGCAGCGGATTATTCGCGCTCACCGCGGCGTCAGCGTTTGAGCGGGTGACGGGGATCGAAATCAGCGAGAGCAGCATTCGCTTCGCCCGCGAGAATGCCACGGCGAATGCCATCACGAATACCACCTTCCAAGCCGGCGATGCCGCCCATATCTTCGCCGGGCTGGCGGAGCAGGCGCCTGCGTTTGCCGCCGCGGATACCGCGGTGATCATCGATCCGCCGCGAAAGGGATGCGATGAGGCCTTTCTGCAGCAGCTCTTCGCCTTCGGTCCGCGAGCGGTGGTGTATGTCTCGTGCGATCCGGCCACGCAAATGCGCGATCTCACCCACTTTTTGGCCGCAGGATATAAACTGACAGCGGCCCAGCCGTTTGATCTATTTCCGCAGACGCGTCATCTGGAATGTGTGCTGACGTTAAAGCGGTCGATGGGATGAGGCCGCATCGTTAATAAGCGGATTCCGGTTTTCAATTTTGGCGACGATGTCGGCATTAGATTTCTTGTAATGCGGTTACTTAGCTTGCTCTTGCAAAGTAACGGGTTGTGGGAAGCATTCGTGCGACCTCCTCCCGGAGGCCTCTCCATTCCGCTATGTCGATTGCGCCCGCCTCTCCCCATGTCTGGAAATTTTTCCGCACCGGCGGTCTCGATCAGGTTTCGCTCGAAACGGCGGCGGACCTCCTGGCACTCGGCGAACTCGATCAGAAATTGTGGGTCGCCCTCAGCTGTCCGGTCAAGGGATTGGATTTGGATGAGCAAACGCTCGCTTTAATTGACACGGACGGGGATGGCCGCATTCATGTGCGTGAGGTCGTAGCCGCGGTGAACTGGGCGGCGGCTCAACTGAAACGCCCGGCGGACCTGCTGCTCCCGGGGCCGGCGCTGCCCCTTGAAGCCATCGGCGAAGAGACGCCGGAAGGGAAGACGTTGCTCGCTTCGGCGCGTCACATCCTTGCCAGTCTCGGCAAGAACGATGCAGAGGTGATCTCGGTCGCCGATGTTTCTGATACGGCAAAGATTTTGGCCGCGAAAGCGCCGAACGGCGACGGGGTCGTGACACTCCGGGCTGCCACCGACGAGGAGACGCAGGGTTTGATCAAAGATATCCTTGCGACCACCGGTGGCGTGCCCGATCCCGCCGGTGCCGAAGGGGTCAACTTGGTTATAATCGACGCCTTTTTCGCCGAGGTCTCTTCTTATATAACGTGGGCCCAAGCGGCGGGAGAAAAGAATATTCCTGAGCTCGGCGAAGCGACCGCCGCGGCCTGTCGGGCGTTTCAGACCGTCCGCCCCAAGGTGGATGACTTCTTTGCCCGGTGTCGACTCGCCGCGTTCGATGGACGCGCGATTGCCGCCCTTAGTCGTCAGGAGTCGGAGTATCTCGTGTTTGCCGCGCGCGACCTTTCGATCAGTGGCGCGGAAGTCGCGGGTTTCCCTCTCGCCAAGATAGATGCAGCCGGACGCCTGCCTTTGCTGGAAGGGATAAATCCCGCGTGGCGTGAAGCCTTACAGTTGTTCCACTCCACCGTGGTGGCGCCCCTTTTCGGAGCGGAAAAAACCTCTCTTTCTATCGAGGAATGGACTGCGCTGGCGGCAAAGTTTGCGCCCTATGAGAGCTGGCTCGGCAGTGGCAAAGTCTCGCCCATCGAGAAGATTGGGGTTGCGCGCGCGAAAGCGTGGCTGGCGAGCCCCGCCCGCCAGTCGCTCGTTGATCTGGTAGCCCAGGATACCGCACTCGCGCCTGAATATAACGCGATCAGCTCGGTGGCGCGCCTCGCCCGATATTATCGCGATTTGCGGACGCTGCTCCACAATTTTGTCAACTTTGCCGACTTCTACTCTCGTGACCGGTTCGCCGTGTTTCAGGCGGGCATCCTGTTCCTCGACAGTCGCTCCTGCGAACTGTGTATCCAAGTCGCTGATGCAGGGGCGCACGCGACACTGGCCACGATGAGCAAGGCGTACGTTGCCTATCTCGAGTGTCGGCGGAAGGGCGGCGAAACGATGAAGATCGCGGCGTGTTTCACCCAGGGTGACAGCGATTATCTCTTCGTGGGCCGCAACGGGCTCTTCTACGATCGAAAGGGGCGGGACTGGGATGCGACGATCTCCAAGATCATCGATAATCCTATCAGCATCCGGCAGGCATTTTGGTCACCGTATAAAAAATTCCTCCGCATGATCGAGGAGCAGGTCGCGAAACGCGCGGCCGCCGCCGATACCGAATCCACGGCGCGGTTGCAGACCGCGGCGACGGCGGCCGTGGCTGGTGGTCCCGCCGTGCCCCCTCCCCCCGCTCCACCGAAGAAAATCGACGTCGGAACCGTCGCCGCGTTGGGCGTTGGCTTGGGCGCCCTGGCCACCGCATTCGGTTTGATCTTTAGCAAATTTGTCGAACTTCCCAGCTGGCAGATTCCGCTCGTGATCATCGGCATCATGCTCGCGATCTCGATTCCTTCGATGGTGATCGCGTGGCTAAAATTGCGTCAGCGTACGATTGGACCGCTCCTGGAGGCGACGGGTTGGGCCATCAACGGTCGCGTGAAGGTGAACATTCCATTCGGCACCGCTTTGACGGATCGCGCCGAGCTCCCGGCTAACTCGAAGCGCACCCTGGCTGATCCCTATGAGGATCGTGATGCGGCGCGACGGCGTAAGCTGCTGATCATCCTCGTGGTGCTCATCATCGCGTGGTTGGCCTTGGCAAAGTATTGGGGCAACTGGCCTTTTCATCACCCGGTAACTCCTGCCACTGTGCTGGTCGTGGCCCCCGCTATCGCCATCGGTTAATTAAGCTGAATCGCTTCTCACGCGGCGAAGCCTCGACTCGCTTGAGGCAGGCCATCACCGCGTTTTTTTCTGAGCGGCCGGACGGCGGAGGCGTCTTGCCGGGCCTGCCTTAATAAGGTCGTCCTGATATTTCCGCGCCGAGTGGTTACTCCCGCGTCTGGAAATATAAAAAGCGTGGTCTTGGTCGTGGGGAGCAGGACTGCGGCTCAACCGGGGAGGTTGGACGGGACGCGTGAGCTCCGCGGTGTCGCCGCCCGCCGTTTTGGCAATCACAGCGTCTCGCTTCGCGTGCCTCTATCGTGACGCCCTCTCCGGTCGGCGGAGAATGGCGTCACTTGGTCCGTATCGTTATTCGGTCTGCCGGGGCGCGGGCGGCAGGCCGCGGAGCGCTCGTGGCTGTTCGGCGGACGCGGCCGAGGCAGCCGGCATTTCCTTCAAGCTGACTAGATACTCCATCAGGTCGCGCAGCTGCGTCCTGGTCAGAATGCTGCCGTAAATTTCCGGCATGCCCGAGGGCGCGCTTTCGCGTTTGGCGATGTCGGATTTTTTCACGTCGATCAGCTTGTTGTCCATATTTCGCAACGAGATCGTCTCGTTGGTTTCGCTCGCGACCACACCTGCGGCCACACCACCGTTTTTCAATGAGAGGACGATCGTATCGAAGCCTTTGGCGATCGTGGCATTCGGCTTTATAATCGCCTCCAGCAAGTATTCGCGGCTGTAACGCGCGCCCGTATCGGCCAGGTTTGGGCCCGCGTCGCCACCCTCACCACCGGCGCGGTGGCAGCGAATGCAAGCCATCACCGGATGATTGCGGAAGAGCCGTTCGCCTCGGTTGCGGTCGCCGCCTGCGAGCGCCACTTGGTAGGGCGCGAGCGGGTCGGTGCTCGCGGCCAGGTTGGCCTCGTGTTGAACCAATAGCGCCTTGATGGCGGGATCGTTCCGGCTCCCGGCTGCGGTGAGGAGTTCGAGTTGTACTTCCGGACCAACCTTGCCGACGGCGAGTTGTTTCAGTTGCTCGGCGAGCAGCGTATCCGCGGAAGGGTGACGCAAGCGCGTGAGCGACCGGAACGCAGCCTTTTGGTCCTCGATGGATCCGGTGCGCACGAGGTTCGCGAGCACGGGCGCGGCGATCTCAGGGGAGAGTCGGGCGGCGAGGGGAAGCGCGGCGAGCCGGAGTTCCGGTGAATTAGAGGCGCTGGCAAACGTTACGGCTTCGGCGAGACGAGGATCTTTGATCTTGTCGAGAGCTGCGAGGGCGGACGCGCGCGTGGCGCTCGCCAGATTGGTATTCCGCACGGCAGCGAAGAGCGCGTCGGTGGCGCCCGCGATTTCCAGATCCTGCAACGCTTTGAGCGCGGCGGTCTGAACTGCGGCCGGACTTGACGACGCGAGCAACGAAGGCAGGAGGGGCTCGAGCGCCTTCACGGCGATGGTCCGGTCGCGGGTCTTCACTTCGAACGGCCGGTAGATTCCCACCACTCGGTCGCGTTGGGGCGGGTTGGGCCAGAGGGCGAGTTGCGCAATCGCTTCGGCCCGCATTTTCGCGGGAGCCGTGCTCCGACCCGCGAAACGGGCGAGTTCGGCGGCGTTCTTGGGCTGGCCGAGCCGGAATTGAGCGTTGATCACCCGCAGAAGCGTGGGTTCGTCGGTGAGCGGCTGGTTGATCAAAGCGGCAAGGGCGGGCATCGCGGCATTGATGGGCTCGTCATTGATCGCAATCGCGGCTTCGCGAGCGATGAGCGGATCCTTGTCCGAGAGGAAGCGGGCGATTTCGGGATGCTGTAAACGGCGCAGGGCGAGCACCACGCCCATGCGTACGGCGCGGGAGTCGTCGGTAATCGCGGCCGTGATGGCAGCGAGATTGTTGCCGCCGACGAGGCCCATTACGAGGGCGTGACGCAAGAAATGGTCCTCATCGTTGTTGGCCCCGAGGGCCGCGAGGAGAGCGGGTGCGGCGGCGCCGTGCTTGAGTTTGCCGAGGCTTTG
>JBBQEG010000314.1:0-6385 GCA_038320495.1 Opitutales bacterium
TCGGCGTAGCGTTCGCCCACGAGCCGGCCTTGCCACGTGACCGCGAAGGCGGCGGCCAGTCCCTCCGGCGTTGCAAAGGCGGCGTCGATGGCCTGATTCAACTTTGCGGCGTTGAGTGCCGCGGGCAGCGGCTTATCCGGCACGACATCACCCATCGGCCAGGCTTGCGTGCTCGCATCGGGCAGCCCGCGTTTGACGGCTACCGGCGTGAAATTCACGGACGTCTGACCACGGGGAAGCGTCACGCATCCCTGGTCGCCCAAATAAACGGCGGTGCGTGTGACGCCATTGGGCAGGGTGACATGGACCGCTTTATTGACGCGATCGATCACGGGTTTGCCGAGCTTGGCGCGCTCGGCGTAAGGGGCGGTAAAATAGCCGACGTCTTCCGCCGCGAACTCCGGATCAAGGCCGGTGATGAACACCGCCGAACACATGATTTTGGCAAACCCAGCGGCGTGATGTTCCAGCGGATCGCCGGGAGGCGGGATATAGTGCGTCGGAAGCTCGAGCGCTTTGGCGCGGGCGATCAGGGTGGCATTCGGCGATACCGATGCCAGCGGCGTGGTGTTCGCCGCGCGCGCCGTCGCGGGACCGGGCGGCGCGGAGTGAGTGCATCCTGGTCCGGTCAACAGGGCAACCAGGAGGAGCAGAGGGGTTCCAACCTGACAGATTCGCATGGCTGTCAGTTAGCAAGAACCGGACAGGGTTGTCCAACCCTATGCCGTCGCCTTTCCGCGGTTCGGCTTCATTCCGCAGGCTACGGCGTGCAGCAGATGCTATGGAATTTTAGGTCGCGAGTCGGCCGAGTGAAACGAAAGCGGCTCAGTCCGGCGCGTGGGTAGGCCCGCTTCGTGCCCAGAAATTGGATACGACGAGGCTGGTGTCTGCCAGGCCTGGCTTGATCCTAATGTGAGTGCCGCGACGCGCTCCAATGCAGTGAGAGCGCCGACGCTCACCATCTATTTCATGCCTTATGCCTCATTCTTTCCTCCTTATCTTCCACGGCTGGCTCGCTCCGCTCCACCAGCAGGCAGAGGCACGTGAGCCCGCCCTCCGCTTTTTCCAATTCTGAATTATCGACGGCGCGTGTGAGAATGCCCGCGTCGCGCAAGCGCTTTTCTGTCTTGGGAAATGAGGCGCTGACCAACGTCGTCTGACCAATCGTCAACGTGTTCGCGGCAAACGGCTCCGTTTCGTCCACCGGGATCACAATCGCGTCGCCCAATGGGAGCGGATCAACCCATGCCGGGTTAATCACGAACGTATTGGGTGGGATAAAGGTGCAGGCCGATTTCAGGTGCAGGCATCCACGTATCCGAAGGGTTAGCACAGTGTATCCAAACGGCGTTACGATGGCGCGCAGCGCCTCGATGCCGGCGGCATTTGTCCGTGGAGATTGCCCGACCATCAAGGTGCGGCCACGCCGCAGCACATCGCCACCGTCCAGGGTGGCCGGCTCGGCGAGTCGCTGAATCGGCCGATGAGGCGCGAGCAGCGAACACAGCGAGTCGACTTCGGGCTGGCGCGAACGCGCCCCGGGCCGAGTCAGGACTGTGATCTCCGGGAGGACCAGGGCGGTGTCTTCAATGAAGACTCCGTCGGGCTGCTCGGGCAGCGGCGGAGCAAACTCCACCGTCACACCCAGCTCGCGTAACAGCGCGGCAAACTGCGCGTGTTGCCGCCTCGCCAGTGCCCCATCGATCGCCTCGCGCGACAGGTGCGTCAGCTCGCAACGGTCCAGACTCACCCCGACGTCTCTAAGAAAAGCGATCATGGCGCTCAGTCAGCGCAGATTCGCGCGGAATCGAAAGCCGCGAATGGGCCGGTGATCGAGGCGGCTCGCGGAGACCGCTCCCTTCGTTCGTGCAGTGGGCTTTCCGCCGTTTCGAACCCACGCTCACGCCATGTCCGAGTTCGCCCCTCGGGTCCGGCCACTGAGTAAACGGGATGAGTTAAGCGTTCCGCTGTCGGTTGATTTCAGCGGCGATGCGGGCAGCGAGGCGCGCATTGTGCAGGACCAGCGCGATATTGGCCGTCAGTGAGCGGCCCTCCGTGAGCTCGAAAATTCTTCGCAACAAGAAGGGCGTGACGGCTTTGGCCGCGATGCCTTGGGTTTTCGCTTCCGCGAGCGCGGTCTCGATCACCGGAGTGATGACTTCACGCGGAATCTCCGCCTCGGCCGGAATCGGGTTGGCGATCAGTTGTCCGCCCGGCAGCCCCAGCCGGCCTCGCATGAGATGCGCGGCGGCCATCTCGGCGGGCGTATCGAGCCGGAGCGGCGCGGGCCAACCTGACGAGCGGGACCAAAATGCCGGGAACTCAGCTTGTCCCACCGCGATCACCGGCACTCCCAGGGTCTCAAGCACCTCGAGCGTTTTCGGCAGGTCGAGAATCGCTTTGGCGCCGGCGGAGACGACCGACACCGCGGTCGCAGCCAATTCGCGCAGATCAGCTGATACATCAAAGGTCGTTTCCGCGCCGCGGTGCACGCCGCCAATACCACCGGTGGCAAAGGTATCGATCCCGGCCAGCCGGGCGGCGATCATGGTGGCGGCAACCGTGGTGGCGCCGGTCCGGCCCGTGGCCAAACAGACGGCCAGGTCGGCGCGCGAAAGCTTCATGACGCCTGTCGCCCGGCCCAGTGCTTCCAGCTCCCGCGCGGAAAGGCCTATGTGTATCCGTCCTTCCAGGACAGCGATGGTGGCTGGCACCGCCCCGGCCGCCCGCACTTCCGCCTCAACCCGGCGGGCGGTCTCCACGTTTTGCGGATAAGGCATGCCGTGCGTGATGATGGTGGACTCCAGGGCGACCAACGACGCGCCGCTGGCCCGCGCGTCCCGGACTTCCGGGGAAAAGACGAGCGGCGCATTCATGAGCCAATTTCGCCGCCGACGTACTCAGCGGCCGCTTGATGCGCGGCTTGGAGCGACGCCGCGCGCGTGGCTCCGTTTCGTTCCGCCGCGATGTGCGCGGCCATGAAGGTATCTCCTGCACCGGTCACGCGGTTCACGCGCACGGATTGAGGCCGGTCAATCAAGAGCTCATCCCCGGCTTTGCCATCGGCGCAATCGCGACCGCCATCCGTGACCAGAACGCGTCGGGCTCCCGCCGCGAGCAACGCTTCAGCCGCCGCGCGGGCTCCGTGGAGCACCGTCCCGCATAAGATCCCCGCTTCCTCGAGGTTAACATAGAGCGTGACTCGTGGGTGGCCCAACAGAGGGCGCAAGCGTTCGACTTTTCCGGGGCTGGCCGGGGCCACGCGCAGATCTGCGGCTGCGAGCAAGGGCGAGATCGCAATCTCCGCGAGCAAGGCGCCGGTCAGGTTGCCATCCAGCGCAACCAAACCTGGCCACGGTTCCGCCGTGTGACCGAGCCGACCGTCACTGAGCGGTAGCAAGATCTTGTCGCCCGCTGCTTCGAGGGAGTGTGCATCCGCGATGGCCGCGATGAGGCCGTTGGTGTCCTCGATGGCGAGGTAACGATCGGTGGGAAAGTCAGGCGTCCGATAAACGTGTTCGGTCCTGATGCCCCATTCGAGACACGCCTTGAGCAACTCCTCGCCCTCCGGATCCTGCCCGAGAGCCGTGAGCATGGTGGGCGTCAGGCCGAAACGGCGGAGCGTCTTCGCGACGTTCATCGCAACCCCGCCGGGCAGCCGTGTGATGCGGCCGGGCACGTCCGCGCCTGAAGGCATCGCGCGAGGCGAACGTCCAATGATATCCCAGAGGACGGAACCAATACATATAATATCAGGAACCGCCGGGGAGGTCATGTGCATAGGCCGCAACGGATATATATTATTCCGCTTCGCTCCGGCTGCGCGGGCTGCCGCTGGCGACGGGGTGTCCGTCCTGCTCCGCACAATACGGGCAACTGATATCCGGCACGTAACGCGGATCGCGCTGCTCGATCTCGGTGAGTGGCATCTGGCAGTTGAAACAGAGGACGGAATTGGTTTCCCGAAGCTCGGAGTCGACGCCGACGCGCCGGTCAAAGACGAAACATTCGCCGTCGTAGTGAGCGCCACCGCATTCCTCGAAATATTTGAGGATGCCGCCGTCGAGTTGATGCACGTTTTTGAAACCGACCTTTTCCAGATATGGCCCCGCTTTTTCACAACGGATGCCGCCGGTGCAAAACATCACGATCGGGCGCTCCTTCAATTCCTCGGGCAGTTTATCCACCGCGGCGGGAAAGTCCCGGAAGTGATCGATGTGCGGCACCACGGCCCCGCGAAATGTTCCCATGCGCACCTCATAGTCGTTGCGGGTGTCGAGGAGCGTGATCGGCCGGCCTTCATCGAGCCATTGCTTCAACGTGCGCGCCGGAAGTTTTGGACTGGGGCGCCGCGCGGGATCAATCCCGTCGATGCCAAAGGCGATGATTTCCTTTTTGATCTTCACGAGCATCCGGTTGAACGGTTGCTCCCCACTGCGGCTCTCCTTCGGCGTGAGATCCTCCAGACCGGGAATCGCGCGTAACGCTACCAGGAGTGCGTCGATGGCCGCGCGCGTGCCGGCGACGAACAGGTTGATCCCTTCCGTGCTCAACAAGATCGTGCCGCGCAGGTGGCCGGCGCGACTCACCTCCAGCAAATGCTCGCGCCGTGCGGGAAGGTCCTCGAGCGGCGTGAATTTATAGACGGAGATGTTGACGAACTCAGACATAGTGCGGCGATGCGGCGGCGTCCAACGACACCCGGACGGCGGAAAAACTCAAGGGTCGGTTAGAATTACGGTTTCGCGCGGCTGACAGCAGCCTGGACGAGCAAGGCTTTGAGCTCCGCCACGTCGGTGAGCGTGGTCTTGGCGACGAAACCTCGCGCGTGGGCGTAGTGCACGCCCGGACGATCTGCGATCCGCGTGAAGTCGAGTCGCGGGTTGTCCCGAAAACGCTCGAGTCCGTAACCCGAACTGCGGCGATCCGGACTTACTATCCCCACCACGCCACCCTCCACGCCGCGGCTTTGAATAAACCGGTCGAGCCCGAACGAAGGATCCGCTAGTGCCGGTTCCATGCGCGGAAGAAACAGAAACGTCGCCGGGCCATCCGCGAGATCGAGCGTCCAAAATTCGGCGTGCTTCCCAATGAAATCGAGGCGTTCGCGCAGTGCCTTCACGAACTCGACAATGTCGTCGCCGATCATCCGCATGATTTCCCAAAGGGGATCGCCAGACTCAAGGCGCGTGGCGAGCGCGAAGCGGCGCAGCAACGTCGCATGAATGGGCGAGTTGAGTTGCGCGAGGGTATCGGTGCTGACTCCCAACCATTTCGCCGTGTGAATGGGGCCGCGGGAATCGAACCGTTCGGTCGTTTCGAGCCACTCGCAAAACTGCTTCGCATCGTCGTAGAGACCCAAGTGTTGCAGCACGAGTGACAGCGCGCACGTCGGCGGATGATCCTTGGGCAACTGGTGATGGTCGAAATTGTTGAGCGCAGGCTCGTGGCGCTGGCCGACATCCACGACGCACAGCTGCCGATTGGCGAGATCCGCGTCGGTCGGTTCGCGTCGGATTATGGGTACGGGATGGCCGGCAAGCAGCACGCTGCAGGCGATAAATTCATCATTATGGGCACCACCGGGATGGGTGAGAATCGTTTCGAACGGAGTCATGAAGACCCGAGACCCTGGACTCCGCCGATCGCGACGGCAACGGTGGATCACGCGGCGGATTGAATCCCCTTGAGCTGGAGCGGGTCCACGCAGTCGAGATTGAAGAAACATCTAGTGAGTGTAGTGTTTCGGTAATGTCACTTTGGGCCAACCGGGCTCGACGGATCTTTTCGAGGATGGCTGCTCCGTCGGCTTTCCACCGGTAAGGCACGGGGCTGAGGTTATGGTGAGCCAAGTGGACGTTGATCGCGGTGATGAGTTCGCCGACACTGGCAAAGCTGCCGTCACGCACGACGTCGTCGGTTAGTTGCCGGAAGAAGCGTTCGACGAGATTCAACCAGGATGAGCTTGTGGGGGTGAAGTGAAGGTGAATGCGCGGATGTTTTTTGAGCCACGCGAGTACGTCCGGATGTTTTTGGGTGGCGTAATTGTTCTGCCGGGGTGAGCAACGACCCGAGCATCACGTTGAACCTCAAACCGGATCAGCAGGACCTATTGGAGCGATGGGTGCGAGCGCATGGAAGCAAGTGGTCAAGCGGTGCCGGATCGTGCTGCTGGCGCAGTAAGGGCTGAGCGATCTGGCGATAGCGATTCGCGCAGGAAGGGGCGGACAGTTTGTGGGAAGTAGCCGAGGGCAGAGGGCGCAAGCCGCGGGCGAAGCTTGCGGAGAAGATCGTAAAGGCGACGCTGAGCAGCAAACCGGATGGCCAGACGCACTGGAGCACGCGCACGATGGCAAAGGCGCAGGGAGTGAATGCGAGTACGGTG
>JBBQEG010000315.1:0-6384 GCA_038320495.1 Opitutales bacterium
CGCGCCATTTTTCTGTCCGGCTTCCCACTTCCAACTGCTTACCGCTTCCAAGGCCGCAACCTCGAATGCAGGATGCGTGGCGCGGAGCGCAAAGGCATTTTGCACCTCGCCTTTCTCATTCACCACAAAATCCACCACCACTTCCCCACTGGTACCTGCACTCCGCAACTCCGCAGGGTACCGCGGCCGGGCTTGGAAAACGGGCTTCGGCCTCGTGTTGAGATTGGCGAGATCGAAGACGGCGCCGTTCAATGCCATCGATGGGGCGACACGGGCGGACAGAGACGACAGGCGCGCCGCCTGCACGGCGCGGGCTCGCGAGTGATGTGCCGCCACTTCTTCCTTTAACTGGGCTAAAATTCCTTGATTGCGCTGGAGATCGGCAATTTCCGCCATGGCACGAGCCCGCTGCGCATTGGTCTCCTGCAACGCGGCCAACTCCTGGCCTTGCTGTCGCAGCCACGCCGCCTCCTCGCGCAGTTTCGCCGCCCTCTCCGCTTGAACGGAAAAGCCGATCACTCCGGCGACCGCGAGCGCACCAGCGATTCCCAGTTGTAGTTTTGTCACTCCCATAAGGGTTAGGGCGGTCGCGCTCACTCCGCTCGTCGCTGCCCACGTCGCGGTCGCACCCGCTCCGGTTGCTCCGACCGTGCCCGTTGTTACCGCAGTCACCGCACCGGCGGTCAGTGCACCACCGGCCAGCGCGAGTCCGGTCACGGTGATGGAGAGTCCGGCAGGGGCGGCGAGGACCGCCTGACTCGCGAGGGCGGCACCGAGCGCGGCACTCGTCGAGGTGATCCCACGTCGAACGAGCAGACGGCGCAATTTCTCGAGAGCACGCTCCACCCGCATCCGGGCAGTATTGGGCGCGAGGTCGAGGGATGCTCCCACGCCGGCAAAATCGCGGCCCTGAAAAAACCGCAGCAGGATAGCCTCCCGATCGCTGGCAGCGAGTTCTGCCAGGGCGTCGTCAAGAACGGGCCGCACCTGCTCCCAATCAAGTGGCCCGGAGAAATCCTCGTGAATCATTTCGTGCATCTGCTGGACCTCCTGCTCGCGGGTTCGGCGCCGGCTTTCACCGCGCACCAGCTTGGCGGCCGCAAAACGGGTGCTGGTAAACAGCCAGCCGGCGAGCACGCGATGCCCGACGAGCGCGCCCGCTTTCCGGGCCAGGTCGCTAAACACGATTTGAGTCGCATCAGCAGCGAGGTGCGTGTCGCCGTTGACCTGCCGCAACGCGGCTGAATACACCAAATCGACATGGCGGCGGACGAGTTCAGCAAATGCGCCATCCACGCCTTCCTCGAAATACCGGCGGAGCAGTTCGGCGTCATCGTTCATGGCTTTGTGAATAGCACCCGCCGGAGATCGAATCGCACAAATAATATAATTCCTCCTTCATCACAAGCCGTCCGCGGTCTCTTCGCGCGGCAAAAACGCGCGACGCTCGACACCGACGGGCGTTTCCGCGAAGCATCGCTCACGTTCCACCCGTTTTCTGCCCGCTCCCACTGCCGGATTATGAACTGGTCTCCTCGCCCTACCCGCGAGCTCGCTCCCCTCGTCCTGATCGCGTCCGTCCTTCTTGCTGCCTCGCTCCACGCCCAAAGCGAGTCGGGCGAGCGCATGGAATCGATCCCGTCTCCCCGGGCACCCGAGTTCACCACGCTTCCTCGCGTCTGGATTTTCTTTCCGCCGCAGCCACCGCCCCTCGGCACGTCGGCACCCCGGACCCCGGCCTTCCGTGACACCCGGTCGGCGCCGGCCGAACTCGCCGAGTTCGTCAACGAACTGTTTTATCCCCAACTGAGCGCCCAGCTCTATGCCAGGACGCTCTCGAAGAGACTTCAGGGTCAGCTCAAGAGCTATCGCACCGCCAAACAAGAGCTACGGCGCCAGTTGCAGGTCTTTGACGGGGTGATGGAGCAGCTCGAGTTACCGTTGCCACGGGGCGACTTGCAGCCGACTGGCCGCACCAGCCAATGGTGAACACGGCAGCTTCTCTTTAGAGTCGCGTCAGCCGCTGAGCTAAGACTTCGCTGCGGGCAACGTGATGAAGAACTCGGTGCCCTTTCCAGGCACGCTCTCGACCCGGACATCGCCGCCATGCGCCTGGACCACATTCTTGACGATCGCCAGGCCCAGGCCCGTGCCGCCCTGCTCCCGCGAGCGAGCCTTGTCCGCCCGATAGAAGCGCTCGAAAATTCGCGTTTTCGCTTCGAGCGGAATCCCCGGACCATCGTCCGACACCGTGATCTTAACCCGTCCGCGATCCACGATCCGTCCACCTAGCGCCACGCGTCCGCCCGCCCGGCCGTATTTGATGGCATTGTCGATCAGGTTCGCCAGCACTTGACGAAGTCGGTCCGGGTCGGCGTCGGCGACCACGCCCTCCGGGACATTATTTTCCAGGCGCACGTCGCGAGCTTGCGCGATCAGCGCCGCATCATCCAACGCCTCCTGAGCCGCGTTACGCAGCGCTACCGGTTGCAGATTGAGTTCCATTCGCCCGGAGTCGAGGCGGGCGAGCAACAGCAAATCATCGATCAACAAGGTGAGACGATTCGCGTGTTTATCGATAATTTCGAGAAACCGGGACGTCACTGTGGGATCATTTTTGCCGCCGTCGATCAAGGTTTCCGCCGCACTCTTGATCAGCGAGAGCGGGGTCCGAAGTTCGTGACTTACATTGGCGACAAAATCCTGTCGAACGGCCTCAAGTTGCCGCAGGCGGGTCAGGTCATGAAAGACCAGGATCGCTCCATCGGGCGTGCCATCGCTCGCGAGCAGTGCCAGCGCATTGACCTGCAGGTAACGTGTCGCCGCGACGCCTTCGAGGCGCAGTTCGTGATTCAACACCTCCGGTTCATTCGTCATGCGCGCCACCAAGGCTGCGACTTCATGATGGCGGGTCGCCTCCAGCACGGTCCGCCCTTCGAGGGGTGGTGTCGCTTGAAACAAGGCCAGCGCCGCGGGGTTCGCAAGTCGCACGCGTCCGTCTGCACCGACCACAAGAATGCCTTCAACCATGCGATCGAACAACGCGGCCGTGCGAGTCGATTGGGCCTGCAGTTCCACTTCCCGGGCGTTCCGTTGTTCGGCGAGCTCACGCGCGTGTCGCTGGCGGACGGCCGACGCCTGCGCCCGCTGCCAAACAATCAGGGCCAGGGCACCGACCAGCAGCAGAATAAGAAGGGTATTCACCAGGGACATCCGGCGCCGCCCTTACGCGGGAACGAAGTCGCCATCACGGACCGGGGACGCCACAGCCGGCTGCGCTCGAGGAGGAAACCGTTCGACGTATTCATTCTTCAGAGACAAATCGGTAGCCGACACCGCGGATGGTCTCCAGGAACCGCGCCGCACCGCCAATCTTTTCCCGCAAGCGACGCATGTGCGTGTCGACCGTCCGGCTGTCGATCGGGTTCTCATACCCCCAGACATCCTGCAGCAGTCGCTCCCGGCTTTGCACGCGTCCGCGGCGACGAGCCAGAATCTCCAGAAGTTTAAACTCAGTCGCCGTGAGCGCGATGGCGTTCCCTGATACCGTCACGGTGTGCCGCGGCACATCGACTTCGAGTTCACCGAAACGGAGTTGCGCGACGGGATCATCCGCGTTCTTCACCCGGGCGAGCAGCTTTTTGATCCGCAACACGAGTTCCCGAGGACTAAAGGGTTTCGTCACATAGTCATCGGCGCCGAGCTCCAGACCGATCACGCGGTCCATCTCCGCCGCCCGCGCCGTAAGCATCAGGATCGGAATCATCGCGGTTGCCGGATCGCGCCGCAAGATCTTGCAGACCTCGAGACCATCGATTTCCGGCAGCATGAGATCGAGCACGATCAACGCCGGGCGCTCATCCCGCGCGGAGGCCAACGCGCGTGAACCGTCTTTCGCAAAGATGGGGGTAAAGCCCGCCTCCTTGAGTTTGAAGCCCAGCACCTCGAGGGCATCAGGCTCATCATCGACGACCAGGATTTTAGGCTTCATGGGCTTTTTGTCCGGTGTGCCGGATATCCTTGGCTTCGTAGAGATACACCACTTCTTCCGCGATGTTTGTGGCGTGGTCAGCGATCCGTTCAATCGCCTTCGAGATCACCATCAGTCGCAGACAGCGAGTGATGGTGGTGGGGCGTTCGACCATATAGCTGGAGAGTTCACGGTGAAGCTGGCGATTCAGATCATCCACATCCTGGTCCCGCGGGATCACTCCACGGGCGCGTTCCGAATCCCGTTCAATAAAGGCCGTGAGGGAATCCCTCAGCATTTCGAGCGACATCGTCGCCATCCGCGGAAGATCGACATACGGCTTGAGTTGCGGTTCGGAATTCAGCTCGATCGCGCGGCGCGCGATCGTCACCGCCTCATCGCCCACCCGCTCCAGGTTTTGCGAGATCTTCATCGCGACCGTGATCAGGCGAAGGTCGGTCGCAAGCGGCGCTTTAGCGAGAAGGTGAATCACGGTGTCATCGATCTCGATTTCAAATTGATCGAGAACGTTGTCGTCGTCCTGGACTTGTTGCGCCATCGCGTCGTCGCGATCGACCAGAGCGCGGAGGGCGCGCGTGACTGCCGATTCGGCATGACTCGCCATCGACAGCAAACTGTCTTTCAGACGGGTGATTTCTTCGTGGTAGTGAGTCATGGGAAGCTGTCGGTGGATTCAGAACAAAGGGAAGGTCGCGCGCCGTGCCTCAGCCGAAGCGCCCGGAGACGTAGGCCTCCGTCTGCGGATTGGACGGATTGGTAAAGAGGTCTCGCGTTGCGCTATATTCAATCAATTTACCGAGATAGAAAAATGCCGTCCGATCGGAAACGCGAGCGGCCTGCTGCATGTTGTGCGTGACGATCACAATCGTGAACTGCTCACGCAGACTCTGAATAAGCTCCTCGATCTTCGCCGTCGCAATCGGATCGAGCGCGGAGCAGGGCTCATCCATCAGGAGAATTTCGGGGGAATTCGCAATCGCCCGGGCAATACAGAGGCGCTGCTGCTGGCCTCCGGATAGTCCAAAGGCGCTCTCGTCCAGACGGTCCTTGACCTCATCCCACAACGCCGAGGACTTCAACGAACCCTCCACGACCTCATCGAGTTCGGATTTCCTGTTCCGGCCGGCAACCCGCAGACTATAAATGACATTCTCGTAGATCGATTTCGGAAAGGGATTCGACTTCTGAAAGACCATTCCGATGCGTTTTCTCAGCGCAATCACCTCAAGCAGCGGATCGTAGATACTATGGCCGTCGATCAAGATGTCACCCGTGTGGCGGATGCCATCGACGAGATCATTCATCCGATTGAGATTCCGCAGAAGCGTCGACTTACCGCATCCGGACGGCCCGATAAAGGCGGTGACCTGGCGTTCGGGAAGATCCAGGTTCAACTCATGCAGGACCTTCGAGGCACTATAGTAGAAACTGAAGTCCTGGATTTGGATATAAGCCTGGTTTTGCGGCACGGACGCGGAGTCGGCCGACCCCGAAGTCGGGCGAGGTAAGGTCGAAAGCGGCTGACCAGGACGAGGTACGGAGAGGGAGGAACGCATGGGACGAAGAAACTCTGACTAGAACGTGGAAACCCGATATTTCTTTCGCAGCCGATGCCGAATCACGATGGCGCCGAGGTTCAGCATAACCACGAGAAGAATCAGCAGAAACGTCGTGGCGAACACCATGGGCTTGGCCGCCTCGGAGTCGGGCGACTGAAATCCGAGATCATAGATGTGGAAGCCCAGATGCATGAATTTCCGTTCAAGGTGAACGAACGGATAAATAGTATCCAAAGGAAGGGTTGGTGCCAATTTCACGACTCCCACCAGCATGAGGGGAGCAACCTCGCCGGCACCGCGAGCCATGGCCAGAATGAGGCCCGTCAGAATACCGGGAAGCGAGGCCGGAAGGACGATTCTTTGAATCGTTTGCCACTTCGATGCGCCACAAGCCAAGGAGCCCTCGCGGGTCCCACGCGAGACCGCCGCGAGAGCCTCTTCCGTGGCCACGATAACTACCGGGACCGTCATCAGCGCCAGCGTGAGCGAAGCCCAGAGCACGCCTCCGGTGCCAAAGGTCGGAGACGGGAGGGACAAACTAAAAAAGAGCTGATCGATGCTGCCCCCGACAAAGTAAACAAAAAACCCCAGTCCAAATACGCCGAAAACGATCGAGGGAACGCCGGCGAGATTGTTCACCGCGATCCTGACAGATCGCACGAGAAACCCCTGTCGGGCATATTCACGGAGGTAGATCGCCGCGAGCACTCCGAACGGAGTAACCACCACGCTCATCAGCAACGTCATGACAAAGGTGCCGAAAATTGCCGGGAAGATACCGCCCTCGGTGTTCGCCTCGCGCGGTTCGTCACTCAGAAACGTCCAGAACTGGTG